>NZ_CP038436.1:2751481-3057201 GCF_004683965.1 Nocardioides seonyuensis | reverse complement strand
GCGAGCGCGCTCTGGCCGGGAGCCGGCGGCGACAGCCACGCCACGTCGGGACCGGACGGCAGGTAGCCGGTCATGTCGTCGGAGACCTCCGCGAGGATCCGCGTCGGCAGGTCGGGATGGGCCTCGGCGACACGGGCCATCGCCGGCATCGCCGTGAGGTCCCCCACCATGAGGAGCCACTCGGCGTCGGCAGGCAGGTCGAAGGACGCCTTCGGCTCCGTGATGGTCACCGCGTCACCGACGCAGTCACGCATCGCCCACTCCGTCACGAGCCCGACGTCGTGCACGACCACGTCGAGGGTGACCTCGCCCCCGGCGAACGAGCGCACGGTGTAGTAGCGGCTCTGGAACTGCCCGGGCACCACGAGTCCGACCCACTCGTCGGGCACCCCCGTCGAGGTGAAGGCCTCCGTGCCGTCGGGCTGCTCGAGCTCGAGCACCAGCCTGACGAGGTGGTCCGACAGCGACTCACGGCGTCGTACGGTCGCCTCGTATCGCGCTGCGCGGGTGCTCACACCGGCAAGGCTAGCCGCGCGGCTCCTCGGTCCAGCCCCCGTGCCCGACCGCAGACGCTGTTCGCTAGAGTACGTGCGCCCTCCCAGGAGGGCGCCACGGCGCTCAGTGAAGTCCGGTGAGAAACCGGCGCTGTCCCGCAACTGTGAAGCCGGCCCCGATCGATGTCTGGGGCCGGACGAGCCAGGTCACCTGACTCCGTGGTCCACGCAACTCGCCTCGGACGAAGGTGAGTCGTGCAGGCGGGACCACCTGGTTTCGGCGGCCGACTTCTCTCGTCCTCCGCACGAAACCGGAGGAACACCATGTCCCATCACCTCGCGGCGCGCTCAGGCGCACTGCTCCTCGCTGCCTCGCTGCTCGCGGCATGCGGCCAGGCCGACGCCGGGGACGGCTCGGCCGACCGGCCCAGCAGCGACCAGACCACCGACGCCAGCTTCCCGGTGACCGTCGCGTCCGGGCAGGAAGGCGACCTCACCGAGATCACGGTCGACGCCCGACCGGAGTCGATCGTCTCCCTGAGCCCGACCGCCACCGAGATGCTGTGGGCCGTCGGTGCAGGCGACCAGGTGGTCGCCGTGGACGACCAGTCCGACCACCCCGAGGGCGTCCCGTCCACGAAGCTCTCCGGCTACGAGCCCAACGTCGAGGCGATCCTCGGCCACGCGCCCGACCTGGTGATCTCCGCCGGCGACAGCGGCGACCTGGTCGCCGGCCTGGAGGACGCCGGGGTGCCCACCCTCCTGCTCCCGTCGGCGAGCGACCTCGACGAGGCCTACGCCCAGATCGAACGCGTGGGCGCCGCGACCGGTCACGTCGCCGAGGCGGCGCAGGTGGTCGCGGAGACCCAGCAGGGCGTCGAGGAGGCGGTGGCCTCCGCCCCGGACGTGTCGGGGCTGACCTACTTCCACGAGCTCTCCCCCGACCTCTACACCGCCAGCAGCGGCACCTTCATCGGCGAGGTGTACGGCCTGTTCGGTCTGGAGAACATCGCCGACGCGGCTGCCAAGGACGGCGACCTCTACCCGAAGCTCTCGGCCGAGTACGTCGTCTCGGCCGACCCCGACTTCGTGCTGCTGGCCGACTCCGAGTGCTGTGACATCCACCCCGAGGACGTCGCCGAGCGCGCCGGCTGGAAGGGGCTCGACGCCGTCGAGAACGGCGGGATCATCGAGCTCGACGAGGACGTGACGAGCCGCTGGGGACCTCGGGTCGTGGAGTTCGCCGAGACCATCGCCGCGCTCGTCTCCGAGCACGCGCCAGCGAACTGACCCGTGGGTGACCTCGCCGTGACGGCGGTCGCCAGCCCCCCTCGGCTGCGGGTCCCCGGCTTCGTCGCCGCCAGCGCTGTCGCGCTGGCGGCGGCGCTGGCCGGTGCTCTCGTCGGTCCCGCGGGCCTGACGTCGCGGGGCGTCCTCGCCGAGCTCGTCGACGCCCTCCCGCTGGTGTCAGTCGACTCGGGGCTGACTCCCACGCAGCAGGCGATCCTCTGGCAGATCCGACTGCCGCGTGTGGTGCTCGGCGCCCTGGTGGGAGCCACCCTGGCGAGCGCCGGCGCCGCCTACCAGGGCGCGTTCCGCAACCCCTTGGCCGACCCCTACCTGCTGGGCGTGTCCAGCGGCGCGGGCCTGGGCGCCACGCTCGGCATCGTGTCGGGCGGCAGCCTTGGTCCGTTCGACATCCCCCTGCTCGCGTTCGGTGGCGGCCTGCTCGGCGTCGCGGCGACGTACGTCCTCGGCAGCAGCGTGGGCGGCGAGGGCGGGGCGGTCGCGATCGTGCTCGCCGGAGTCGCCGTGGCGGCCTTCTTCAACGCCCTGCAGAGCTTCGTCCAGCAGCGGTACGACGACTCACTGCTGGCGGTGTACTCCTGGATGATGGGCCGTCTCAGCACGGACGGGTGGTCCGACGTGCTGCTCGTGCTGCCCTACGTGCTCGTCTCGTGCGGCGTCATCCTGCTGCACCGTCGCGCCCTCGACGTGCTTGCCGTCGGCGACGTCGAGGCCGCCAGCCTGGGCATCGACCCCGCTCGGGTGCGCCTGGTCCTCGTCCTGGCAGCGACCCTGGGCACTGCCGCCGTGGTCAGCGTCAGCGGCCTCATCGGGTTCGTCGGCGTCGTCGTCCCGCACGCGGTCCGCCTGCTCTTCGGGGCATCGCACCGCACCCTCGTCCCGATGGCCCTCCTGCTCGGTGCAGCCTTCGTGGTGCTCTCGGACATCGCCGCCCGCTCGGCCCTGGCTCCTGCGGAGGTGCCGATCGGGGTCGTCACCGCGGTCGTCGGCGCGCCCTTCTTCCTCGTCGTGCTCCGCCGCAACCGGGCGGCAGCATGAGCACGGTGGTCGAGGTGCGGGCCGTCTCGGTGAGCAGGTCCGGGCGCCGCGTGCTGCAGGACGTCGACCTGGACCTCGCCGCCGGCGAGTGGCTGGCAGTGGTCGGACCCAACGGGGCCGGGAAGACCAGCCTCCTCCACGCCCTGGCCGGCCTGGTGCGGGCCGGGGGCCGGTTGCGGGTGGCAGGCCTGGACCCGGGGTCGACCTCGCGCCGACGGATGTCCCGGGTCGTCGCGCTGATGCCCCAGCAGCCCGTCGTGCCCGAGGGCTTCAGCGTGCGCGAGCTGGTCGCACTGGGTCGGACTCCACACCGCAGCCGCTGGGGATCGGAGACGGCCCGCGACCGGGACCTCGTGGAGCACCTGCTCGTCCGCCTCCACCTCACCGACCTGGCCGGACGTCCCGCCGCGACCCTCTCCGGGGGCGAGCTGCAACGAGTGGTCCTCGGCCGCGCACTGGCCCAGGAACCCCGGGTCCTGCTGCTCGACGAGCCCACGAGCGCCCTCGACCTCGGCCACCAGCAGGACGTCCTCGACCTGGTGGCCGGCCTTCAGCGCGAGCAGGATCTCGCTGTCGTCGCCGCCATGCACGACCTCACCCTCGCGGGCCACTACGCCGACCGCATGGTCCTGCTCGAGCAGGGTCGGGTGGTCGTGGACGCCCGGCCCGGCGAGGTGCTGGCCGAACCCCTCCTCCGTGGCGTGTACGACGCCCGGGTCGAGGTGGTCCCACGCCCGAGCGGTCCTGCCGTGATCCCGGTCGGCTCCGGTGCATGAGCATCCTGGTCGCCTGGGGCCTCGACGCCACGCTCGCCGAACCGCCACTGCGCCTCCACCCGGTCGCCTGGGCCGGGCGCTACCTCGCTGCCGCAGGGGACGTCGTACCCGCGTCACCACCGGCCAGGGCACTGCTCGCCGGCGGGGCCGCGTGGGTGGCCGGCGCCGCCGTGACGCTCGGTGCAGCGCTCGCGGCAGAGTCCGTGATCGGCAGGCTCCCCCCCTGCGCTGCGGCCCCTGGCACGCGGGACCGCACTGTGGCCGATGCTCTCGGTCCGGCTCCTCCTGACCGAGGTGGCCGCCGTGGAGACCGCGCTCGTGCAGGGGGTCGAGCCCGGCCGAGCGGCCCTCGCACGCATCGTCAGCCGTGACGCCAGCAACCTCTCGCCCGACGAGGTGAGGGAGGCCGCATTGGAGTCGCTCTCGGAGAACCTGTCGGACTCGGTCGTCGCGCCCCTCTTCTGGTACGTCGTCGCGGGGCTGCCGGGCGCCACGGTCTACCGGTTCTCCAACACCGCCGACGCCTGCTGGGGCTATCGGACGCCACGGTGGGAGCACGCCGGCAAGGTCGCCGCGCGAGCCGACGACGTGCTCAACCTGCTGCCGGCACGCCTCACCGCGGCCCTGCTCCTTCCGGACCCTCGCAGGTGGCGCGACCTGCGCCATCAGGCCGCGCGCACCCCTTCGCCCAACTCGGGCTGGCCCATGGCGGCGCTGGCCCTCGCCGGCGACCTGCGGCTGCGCAAGCGTGGCTCCTGGGTGCTGCACGACACGGGAGCAACGCCGGGGCCCACGCACCTCCGGGACGCGTTGCGCCGGGTCCGGCGCACCGCGCTCGCTGCCGCCGTCGCCGGCGCGCTGGCTGCCCGGGCCGTCCACCTGCTCCACCTGCGCCACGACCCACCACCCGAAGGAGAACGATGACCACCGACCAGCCCGCACAGGCGCCCGCGCGTCAACCACTGCCTGCTCACGACCGGCCACGTCCCGAGCGCCGCGACGTCGACTCGATCGTCCTGGTCAACACCGGCGACGGGAAGGGCAAGTCGACCGCCGCGTTCGGGACGGTGATGCGGGCCGTGGCCCGGGAGTGGCCGGTCTGCGTGATCCAGTTCATGAAGTCGGGCAAGTGGCACGTGGGCGAGGAGAAGGTCGCGCGCAGCCTGGGCGTCGACTGGTGGACGATCGGTGACGGCTTCACGTGGGAGTCCGACGACCTCGGCCGGTCCGCTGCCGTCGCCCAGGAGGCGTGGCACGCCGCGGACGAGGCCCTGCGTTCGGGTCGCTACCGGCTCGTGGTGCTCGACGAAGTGACGTATCCCGTCAACTACGGCTGGCTCGACGGTGAGGCGGTCTGTTCCTCGATCCGCGAGCGCTCGCCGCAGACCTACGTCTTCTGCACCGGGCGGAACGCCCCCGACGAGCTGGTCGAGCTCGCGGACACCGTCACCGAGATGCGCAAGGTCAAGCACGCCTACGAGACAGGGGTGCGCGCCCGCCGTGGCATCGACTACTGAGGCAGTCGACCTGGCAGACCACGGCGACCGGCAGGTGCCCCGCGGAGCCGTGGACCTCGCGGTCAACGTGCTGCCCGGGCCGCCCGCCTGGCTCGCCGCCGGGATCGCGGAGGCCGACCTGGCGGCCTACCCCGACCCGTCACCGGGCCTGGCTGCCGCGGCCGGCCGCCACGGCGTGCCCACCACGCACTGCCTGCTGACCCACGGTGCGGCCGAGGCGTTCTGGCTCGTCGCGCAGGCGCTGCGTCCCCGTCTGGCGGCGTGCGTCCACCCGTCCTTCACCGCACCCGAGGCCGCCCTCCGCGGTGCGGGGATCGAGGTGGTGCGTGTGAGCAGACGACCCGAGGAGGACTTCAGGCTCGATCCCGACGCGGTGCCCGACGCGGCCGACCTCGTGGTGCTGGGCCGGCCGGACAACCCCACCGGGCGCCACGAGGCGGCCGACACCATCGCTGGGCTCACCCGACCGGGCCGGACCGTCCTCGTCGACGAGTCGTTCGCCGACTTCCTTCCTGAGCCCACGGACGCCGAGGGGTTGGCCGGTCTCGACCTTCCGGGGGTGCTGTGCCTGCGCAGCCTCACCAAGCTCTGGGGCCTCGCCGGCCTTCGGGTGGGCTACATCCTCGGCTACCCGGCGGTGCTGGCTCGACTCGACGCCGTACGACAGCCGTGGCCGGTCAGCTCCCCGGCCATCCGGGCGGTCGTCCTGGCCAGCAGCGCCGAGGCCGAGCGCAGGCAGCGGGCCGAGGCCGTGGCCCTGGACCGGCAGGACATGCTGGCCGGGCTGAGCCGGCTCCCCCTGCAGGTCTGGGCCTCCCCCGCGAACTTCCTGCTGCTCCGTGGACCCCGGCCCGACCTCCGGCAGCAGCTGCTGGCGCGCGGCCTGGCCGTGCGGCGGTGCGAGACGTTCCCCGGCCTGGACGCCCGCTACGTGCGCACCGCGGTCGTCCCTGACGCGACGGTTCGACGCAGGGTCCTGCATTCCCTGCAGCAGGTGCTGGCGGTCTAGGTGGTCCAGTCGGGCCGGAGGGGGAACTCGGCGGGCCCCTGCGGACCCTCGCGGGTGGCGAGCACCTGGTGCAGCTCGACCTCGCCGTGCTCGAAGCCGTAGCGCGAGCCGGCGAGGTAGAGCCCCCAGACGCGCGCCCTGCCCTCCCCGACCTCCGCGACGCACTCGTCCCAGTGCTCGACGAGGTTGCGGCTCCACTCGGCCAGGGTGAGTGCGTAGTGCCCCCGGAGGTTCTCTGCGTGCTGCACCTCCAGCCCGATGTCCTGGGCGGCCGAGATGATCGTGCCCGACCCGATCAGCTCCCCGTCGGGGAAGACGTAGCGGTCGATGAACGCACCCGTCTCCTGGTGGCCGTTGTGGGGTCGGGTGATCGAGTGGTTGAGCAGGCGCCCGCCCGGCTTGAGCCGGTGGCGCAGGTGCGTGAAGTAGTTGGCGTAGTGGCGAACGCCGACGTGCTCGGTCAGCCCGATCGAGCTCACCGCGTCGAAGCCGGTCTCGACGACGTCGCGGTAGTCGAGGTGCCGGACCTCGGCCAGGTCAGAGAGGCCCTCGCGGTCGATGGCCTCCTTGGCCCACTGCGCCTGCTCGAGCGAGAGCGTGACCCCCAGGGCACGGACGCCGTACTCCCGGGCGGCGTGCAGGACCATGGTTCCCCACCCGCACCCGACGTCGAGGAGGCTCTGGCCCGGTTCGAGCGCGAGCTTGCGGCACACCAGGTCGAACTTGGCGACCTGGGCCTCCTCGAGCGTTGCCTCGGGCCGCTCGTAGAGCGCACACGTGTAGGCCATCGTCGGGCCCAGCACCAGCTCGTAGAACCGGTTCGAGACGTCGTAGTGGTGCTGGATCGCCTCGGCGTCCCGCTGGAACGAGTGCCGGAGTCCCTCCGCCGCGCGGCGCCACCGCGGCAGGTGCTCCTGGGGCGGCGGGCTCGGAGGCACCAGGTTGTGGAGGTTCAGTGCCCGCACGGCCGCGACGATGTCGGAGGCGGACGGCATCCGGTGGGCGGTCTCGCCCTTGAGCAGGGCGATCGCCTCGTAGGGGTCACCTGGATGCACACCGCTGATGTCGAGGTCGCCGCTGACGTAGGCACGCGTGAGGCCGAGGTCGCCAGGAGCCGTCACGAGGTACCTGAGACCGCGCTCGTTGCGCAGGTGGAAGCCGATGGGCGCGTCCTTGGCCCCGGCCGAACTGCCGTCGTAGGCGGTGAACCGGGCCGGAAGATCCTCACGCATGAGTCTCGACACGGCCTCACCGATGCTGAGCGCCTGGAAGAAGATCACCGGTGGCCCACCACCTTCGAGTAGAGGTCCGTCAGGCGACCGTCGGGATCGTGCTCCCGCCTGACCTCGGTCAGGGTCTCCACGCCGTACAACCGGTCGAAGGTCTCACGGTCGTAGAACGCCTCGGAGTAGAGCGACTTGTGGCCGCCCAGCTCCTCGACCTTCGCCTCGATCGCCCGGTTGCGCGGCGAGAGCGGTGCCTGCGGCCCCACTGCGACGTTGCCCCAGAACCCGACGTTGACGTAGGTCGTGCCCGACCGGAGGGGGTAGGACGACCAGGGACGGTCGCTGCTCGCACGCCGCGTCACCAGTGGGCACAGCCACACGGGCCTGAGGCCCACCTCGGCGTCGAACCACGACAGGAACTGCGCCAGCAAGTCGACGGGCACCTCCACGTCCTGCACCACTCGCTCGGCCTGCGGCCGACCGGCGAGACGGTCGAGCCGCTCTCCGACCCGCCAGCGGCGGTCGAGCGCGACCAGCCTGGAGTAGACGTCCGAGCGCCGCCAGCGCCGGGGCCACAGGCGTCGTACGACGGGGTGCTGGGCACCGAACGCGCGCGAGCACCAGAACCAGTCGGTGTCCCAGCGCCACAGGTAGTCGTCGATGGTGAGCCGGTCGGTGGCACGCTCGCGCACGGAGCGGTAGTAGACCTGCTGCCCGGTGTAGTCGCTGGTGGGGCCGGTCCGGTCGGTCCAGCGGGCGAGGGTCAGGCGGAGGTCGCCCGGCTCGAACGCGACCCCGTCGAGGCCGTCCACGCGCTCGCCGTCCCACTCCCCCGCGTCGACGATCTGCGAGACCGCCACCGAGAGATCCGCGGCACTTCTGAACGGCACGTGCCGCAGCTCGACGTAGGGCTGCACCCGCTCGAGCTCGATGCGCAGCCTGATGGCGTAGCCGAGTGAGCCGTAGGAGTTGGGAAAGGCGTCGAAGAGCGCGTCGCCGGGCTTGGTGGTCACCAGCGTCCCCGAGCCGGTCAGCACGTCCATCTCGATCACGGACTCGTGGGGCAGCCCGTTGCGGAAGCTGGTGGCCTCGATGCCCAGACCCGCGACCGCGCCCCCGAGGGTGATGGTGCGCAGCTGCGGCACGACCATCGGGATCCGGCCGTGCCGCAGCGTGGCGTCGACCAGCCGCTCGTAGGTGCACATGCCCTGCACCTCGGCCACGTCGCCGTCGATCTCGATGACTCCGCCCAGACCCGAGACGTCCAGGGCGTACGACGCGTCCTCGCGGCCGCGGAACAGGTTGGAAGTCGGCTTGGCCAGACGGACCGGGGCACCCTCGGGCAACGTGGCGTAGGACTCCATGAGCCTGGTCACGGCATCGGTGTGGGCAGTCCACCCGGCCTGCATCGCTCCACGGTAGCGACGCGGGCGCTGGCTGTCAGGTGAACAGCGACGTGCTCAGCGCGCCCCGGGCGTCTCCCACGTGGACGGGGACGCCGTGACCGGCGAAGTCGCGCACGGAGTCGATGCCGGCGGCGTCCTGGACGTCGTCGCTCAGCAGGACCGCGGCCTCCAGGCCGGTGGCGCCGGAGGAGACCGCCATGGCGACGCACGCCTCCAGCGCAGCCAGCCGCAGGGAGGGCAGGGCGACCGAGGCGGCGGCGTAGGTGCGACCGTCCCGGTCGCGCACGGCAGCGCCCTCGACGGAGCGGGCACGGGCACGGGTGGCTCGGGCCAGGGTCACCAGCTTGGCGTCCTCGGGCGAGAGATCGGTCATGGTTGTTCCTCCGGCTTCGTCTCGTCTGCGGACGGGAGGACGCTGACGAGCACGGTCTCCACCTTGTTGCGGCGACCCCGGGCGCGCTCGGCCTCGAGCCGCAGACCGTGGCACTCGACCGCGGAGCCTGGGATAGGGACCTTGCCGAGGAACTTCGCCATGAGTCCTCCGACGCTGTCGACGTCCTCGTCGTGCACGTCGATGCCGACGATCTCGTCCAGGTCGTCGACGGGGTAGCGCGAGGACACCCGGACGACGCCGCCCTCCAGCCGGGTGACCTCGTCCTCCTCGTCGTCGTACTCGTCGGTGATCTCCCCGACGATCTCCTCGAGGACGTCCTCGATGGTGACCAGCCCGGCGGTACCGCCGTACTCGTCGACCACGACCGCGATGTGCTGGCGGCGGGCCTGCAGCTCGGTGAGCAGGGCGTCGACCGGCTTGGACTCCGGGACGTAGTGGACCGGCCGCATGACCTCGTCGACGCGCTGGGTGAACTCGACGTCGGGGGCCTCGAAGTCGCGGCGGACCAGGTCCTTGAGGTAGGCCATGCCGACGATGTCGTCGAGGTTGTCGTCCACGACCGGGATGCGGGAGTAGCCGCTGCGCAGGAACAGCGAGAGGGCCTGGCGCAGGTTCTTGTGGCGCTCGATGTAGACGACGTCGGGGCGCGGCACCATCACCTCGCGCGCGATCGTGTCGCCGAGCTCGAAGACCGAGTGGATCATCCTGCGCTCGCCGGACTCGATCACGGCAGAGGCCTCGGCCAGGTCCACCAGCTCGCGCAGCTCGGTCTCGGTGGAGAACGGCCCCTCCCGGAAGCCCTGGCCGGGGGTGATGGCGTTGCCGAGTGCGATGAGGAGACGCGGGATGGGGCCCAGCACGGTGGTGATGGCCTCGATGGGACCGGCCGAGAAGAGCGCGACCTTGGCGTCGTGCTGGCGCCCGAGCGTGCGCGGGGCGACCCCGATGACGACGAAGGACACCAGCAGCATCGCGCCCGTGGCGGTCAGGAGCGTAGGCACGAACGCACCGTCGAACCGGTCGTGGACCCAGAGTGCGACGAGGACGATCGCCGCGGTCTCGCAGAGCAGCCGGAGCAGCAGCGCGGTGTTGAGTGATCGGGCCGGGTCGTCGAGCAGCCGCACCAGGGCCTTGCCGCCCGGCCGACGCTCCTCGCGCAGCTCCTCGGCCCGGGCGTGGGAGAAGCCCGCGAGGGCCGCGTCGGCGGCGGAGAACAACCCGGCGAGCAGGACCAGCACGATGGCTGCCCCGAACAGCCAGGCGTAGGAGAGGCTCATCCTTCGGCGGACCGCCACTGCGAGAGGAGGTCTGCCTGCAGGGCGAACATCTCGGCGTGCTCGTCGGCCTCGGCGTGGTCGTAGCCGAGGAGGTGGAGGATGCCGTGGACCGTCAGCAGGTCGACCTCCGCCTCGGTGCCGTGCCCGGCCTCGACCCCCTGGCGCTCGGCCACGGCGAGGGAGAGGACGAGGTCGCCCAGCACACCCTCCTCGGGGTCCTGGTTGACCTTGCCCGGCCGCAGCTCGTCCATGGGGAACGCGAGGACGTCGGTGGGGCCTTCCTTGTCCATCCACCGGGCGTTGAGCTCGGCGATGGTCTCCTCGTCGACGGCCTTGATGCACAGCTCGGCCTGGGGGTGGACGCGCATCCGGTCCATCACGAAGCGAGCCAGCCGGGTGAGCCTGGGCGAGTCGAGCTCGAGGCCGGACTCGTTGAGCACCTCGATGCTCACGACCGGCTCCGCGGCCCGGACTCGACCCCGGCGGGAGCGCCGTCGAACTGGTCGTAGGCGGCCACGATCGCCCCCACCAGGCGGTGGCGGACGACGTCGGTGGCCGTGAGCCGGCAGAACGCGATGTCCTCGACGTCCTCGAGGATGCCCTCGACCACCCGCAGCCCCGAGCTGGTCCCCCGGGGCAGGTCGACCTGGCTGGTGTCGCCCGTCACGACGATCTTGGAGCCGAAGCCCAGCCGGGTCAGGAACATCTTCATCTGCTCGGGCGTGGTGTTCTGCGCCTCGTCGAGGATGATGAAGGAGTCGTTGAGCGAGCGGCCGCGCAGGAACGCCAGGGGGGCCACCTCGATGGTGCCCGCCGCCAGCAGCTTGGGGATCGTCTCGGGATCGACCATGTCGTGCAGGGCGTCGTAGAGAGGACGCAGGTAGGGGTCGATCTTCTCGCTGAGCGTGCCGGGCAGGAACCCGAGCCGCTCACCGGCCTCGACCGCGGGACGCGAGAGGATGATCCGGTTGACGTCCTTGCTCTGCAGCGCCTGGACGGCCTTGGCCATGGCGAGGTAGGTCTTGCCCGTGCCTGCCGGGCCGATGCCGAAGGTGATCGTGTGGTGGTCGATCGACTCGACGTAGCGCTTCTGGTTGACCGTCTTGGGACGGATCGTCCGCCCGCGGTTGGACAGGATGTTGAGGCTGAGGACGTCGGCCGGACGCTCCTGGGTCTCGGCCCGCAGCATCGTGATGATGCGCTCGACCGTCTCGGACGTGACGCCCTGCCCGGTGCGGACGATGGTGACCACCTCGTCCAGCAGCCTCTCGGCGAGCGCGACCTCGGCCTGGGCTCCGGTGAGGGTGATGCGGTTGCCGCGGACGTGGACCTGCGCGTCGAAGGAGCGCTCGATCAGCCGGAGGTGCTCGTCACCGGGACCAAGGACCGACACCATGTCGATGCTGTTGGGCACGACCACGGTGTGGGTCGGGCCGCTGCTGGGGCCTTGCGATGTCGCGTCAGTCATGGGTGCCCTCGTCGGGCGGCCTTCCGGGTGGGTGGCAGAGCACCCTCATGCTACCGAGCAACCGCCCCCACGCCCACCCGGTTGAGGGCGCCCGGCCTCAGGGGCGGGTGACCTGGAGCATGCCCAAGCACATCTCGTCGGTCGTTCCCTCGCCCCAGACGACGTAGCGGTCCTCGCGTGCGGACTCGAAGGCCGACTGGTCGTCCCGGAGCCACTGGACGTGGCGACAGGTCACCTTGACGGTCTCGAACGGCTCCAGGGTGACGGGCTCGATGGGCGTCGCCCCCTGGTCGTCGAAGTCCCAGATCGGGATGTCGAGGATCGTGCGCGCCCGTGGCGTCCCGGGGTTGACCTCGATCCGGATCTCGCGCCCCAGGAGGTGCATGTGGGCCGCCACACCGTGGATCGTCATGGTCTGCCCGATCGTGCGGGTGCAGGACTGGACCTCCCCGGCCTTCGGCTTGGTGCCGCACAGCAGGTGGAGGACGTCAGCGGTGTTGCCCTCGACCCCGAAGCGCTCCTTCACGTCGGCGACGGCCGGGTCACGGTCACAGAGCGGGCCATCGGCACGCTTGGCCCGGCACGGGAGCTCGACCGGCGCAGGGAGCAGCATGGTCTTGAGGGCCTGGTAGCTGCGCGAGCCGGGAGCAAGGCGAAGCATCGCGGCGGACGTGTCGGGCTGGGTGCCCGCCAGCAGGTTGTAGTGCACCTGCATGACGATCCGGCTGCCCTTGGCCAGTCGCGTGCCGAACCCCGGCTTGGTCACCGACTCCTGGGCCCCCGGTGCCCACGCGCCCACCCAGTCGGCGTCGTCGACGTTCTGGAACTGGTCGAGGCCCGAGCCGCCGAAGCACGTCCAGCCCTCCCCCGGAGACTCGGCGTCCTTGGCCTCGGCCGTCTTCACCTTCGACGGGGGCACCTGGAACAGGATGACGTGGTGGACGACCTCGGGATTGCCCGGTCGCACGTGCGTGCCCGTCAGCCACGTGTCCTGGTCGAGCTCCGGGTCGAGCAGGAAGCAGCGGTAGTCGTCGGTGCCGGCCCCGTAGGGCGCCGAGGGCGTGTAGCTCTCGGGCATCTCGAGGGTCGTGCGGCTCTCGCCCTTCCGCAGCGCCTTCGCCTTGACCGGTGCGGTGTCGTGGTGGTCGTCGTGGGCGGCCTGGACACCGCCCGGCTCCGACGTGGCCGGGTCGCTTGCCGAGGGCGACTCGGCCAGGTCCTCGCCCGTCGTGGGGGTGTCGGCCCCGCCGGTGCTGCAAGCGCCCAGCAGGAGCACGAGGGACGCCATCAGCGTCGCGGCTCGACCGCGTGTAGTCATGGGAGCAGAGTAGGGGTGATTCACCCGGCCGTGCGGGTGTCCACCAGAACGTGCGACTCCTCGATCTCGGCGACCACGACCACCTGCGGCCGTACGCGCAGTGCACTCACCGTCCGCGCCTCGGCAACCTCCTGGATGGCCGCGAGGTCGGCGCCCGGGTCCGACGACACCTCGAGGGTGAGCCGATCCCGGTCCCCGTCGCGGCCGACGACGTAGCGACCGGCGGTCACACCGACGTCGCGCAGCCCTTCCAGCACCTGTGCCGCCTGGTGGGGGTGGATGAACATGCCCCGCACCTTGACCGCTGCCCCGACCCGTCCGAGCACGCCCGCCAGCCGCAGGTCGCCGTCGACGACCTGCCACCGAGACACGTCGCCGGTGCCGAAACGCAGCAGGGGCGTGCCGTCGCCGGCCATCGTGACGACCACCTCGCCCAACGAGTCGTCGAGCACCGGGACACCACTGCCCGGCTCGCAGACCTGGACGAAGACGTGCTCGGCCACGGCGAGGCCACGACCCGGCTCGACCTCGTGGGCGATGAGTCCCGCCTCTGCGGTGCCGTAGGCCATGAGGACCGTGGGGATCCGGGAGACCAGTCTCTCCCGTAACGGGTCGGGCAGGGGCTCTGCCGTGACCAGCGCCTTGTCGATGAGCCAGCGGTCCGCCGGGAGTCCCAGGTCGTCGTAGCTCTCGACCAACGCAGCGAGATAGCTCGGCAGCCCGATGTAGGCGGTCGCGCCGACGTCGGCGACGATCCGCGCCTGGAGCTCCACCGACCCGACTCCGGCCGGGATGACGGTCGCCCCGATGGCGCGGCAGGCGAGGTCGAACATCATCCCCGCCGGCGAGAGGTGGTAGCCGAAGCAGTTGAGCACCACGTCCTGGGCGCCGACGCCGCAGGCGCTCAGGGCGGCCGCCCACTGCCACGGGTCCTCCCCCTCGAGCTGTACCTCGTAGATCGGCCCCGGTGAGGCGAAGACCCGGGCGACGGCGCTGCCTTCGGCCACCAGGCCGCCGTACGGCGGCGTGGCCTGCTGGAGTGCAGGCAGCTCGTCCTTGGTCAGGACGTCCACGGAGTCGAGGTCGGCCGCCGTGACCGACGAGCCGTCCACCCCCGCCGCGGCCAGGCGCTCACGCATCGACGGGACACGATCGACCACCCGGCCGACCGCAGCCGCCGCCTCTGCACCACGTCGGGAGTAGTAGCTGCTGACGGTCTCGATGACTGACACTGTTCCCCCTAGAGCCAGCGCTTGCGGCGCTTGTAGTGCTTGACCTGGCGGTAGTTCTTGCGGCCCTCGTCACCGAGGCCGAGGTAGAACTCCTTGACATCGGGGTTCTCGTTGAGCTCGGCAGCAGTGCCCTCGAGCACGATCCGGCCCTGCTCGAGGATGTAGCCGTGGTGGGCCACCTCCAGCGCACGACGGGCATTCTGCTCGACCACCAGCACCGTCAGCCCGGTCTCCTCGTTGAGCGCGCGGATGTAGCCGAAGATCTCCTGGACCAGCAGCGGGGCCAGCCCGAGGGACGGCTCGTCGAGCATCAAGAGCTTGGGTCGGGCCATCAGCGCCCGCCCGATGGCCAGCATCTGCTGCTCGCCACCGGAGAGGTAGCCCGCGACCCGTGCCCTCATGTCCCCGAGCTTCGGGAAGTAGGTGTAGACCCGGTCGAAGTCCTCGGTCGACGCTCCCCCTCGGGAGTAGGCACCGGCCACGAGGTTCTCGTGGACGGAGAGGTGCTCGAACACGTGTCGGCCCTCCATGCACAGGGAGAGACCTGTGCGCACCCGCTCGGCGGCGTCCATCCGGGTGATGTCCTTGCCGTCGAACATGATCGAGCCGTCGGAGATCTCACCGCGCTCGCTCGGGAGGAGGCCCGACACTGCCTTGAGCATGGTCGATTTGCCGGCACCGTTGGAGCCGAGGAGCGCGACGATCTTGCCCTCGGGGATGGCCATGGACAGGCCCCGTAGCACCAGGATGACCTCGTCGTAGATCACCTCGATGCTGTTGATCGTCAGCAGGTCGCCCGCGGGGGCGGACGGGCTGGGCCCGCCCGCCTCCGCGGTGGTGGTGGACGGTGTCACGGCGTGGCGCCCAGCTCGACGGGCGCCATCTCGCCGCCTTCGACCTGGTAGATGCCGGTGCCGGTGCTGCCGCGGTGGGAGTCTGCGGAGAACTCGATCTCGCCCGCACCCACGACCCCGCCGGTGTCGATCGCGCCCATGGTCTCGAGGGCCTCCTTGATGCCGGCACCCGAGAGGTCACCCTCCTCGACCGCGGCCCGGATTCCCTCGGCCATCGCGTGCATCGTGTACCAGCCCTGGGCGAAGTGCAGGCCCTCCTCCTCGAGCGAGGAGCCGTTCTCCTCGAGGTAGGCGTTCACCTCGTCGTGGCCCGGCTGCTCGGCCGAGACGGGGGCGAAGGGCTGGACGAGGACGTGGCCCTCGGCGGCCTCGGCGCCGGCGGTGTCGATGAACAGCTCGTCAGCGCACCAGTTGAGGCAGACGATCTGCATGTCGAGGCCCTGCGCCTTGATGTCCTTGGCGACGAGTGCCGCCGGGGACGAGACGTTCTGGATCATGATGTACTTCGCGCCCTGCTTCTTCGCCTGGGACAGCAGGCCGGTGTAGTTGGTCGAGCCGGCCGGCATCGCGTAGGGCTCGACGTTCAGGTCGAGGTCGGCGGCCCACTCCTGGGCGTCGGCGACCGGCGCGAGACCGAACGGGCTGTCGTTGTGGAACAACGCCACCTCGCTGCTCTTGCCGTCCTCCGCGATCCAGTTCAGCCCCACGCGGGCCTGGTCGGAGTAGGTCGGGGCGACCACGAAGTTGTAGGGCGCCTCCTCGGGGTCGGTGAGCGGCTCGGCGTACGAAGCGGACATGAAGGGCAGCTCGTCCGCGGAGACCCGCGACTTCAGCGCCTCGGAGTCACCGGTGCCCCACCCCATGACGGCGACGACCCCGTCGTTGACGTACTCCTTGTAGACCCGCTCGGCGGTGGGCACGTCGTAGGCGTAGTCGGTGACCGTGGCGTCGATCTCGCGGCCGTCGATGCCGCCGTTCTCGTTGAGCCACTTGACGTAGGCCTCCTCGCCTGCGGCGTAGGGCGTCCCGACGTCGCCGGTGGCGCCGGTGAGGTCAGCGATGATGCCGACCTTGATCGGTCCGTCCTCGTCGGCGGCATCGTCGCCGCCACCCCCCGGCGCACAAGCGGTGAGGGCGAGGCTGGTCGCGGCCGCGACCGCGAGCAGGGTGCGTGTGTGGCGCATGGTGTGTCTCCTTGTGTGGGGTGGTGCCGTGTCGGGTGATGCCGTGTGGTGTCGGGTGGTGTCGCAGTGCCGGTCAGTAGCGGAATGGCCAGAAGCGGACGTAGTCCTTCATCCGTTGCCAGATGCGGTCGAGGCCGCGCGGCTCGATGAGGAGGAACGCGATGATGACCAGGCCGAAGACCGCGTTCTCGATCGCGGGCAGCCGGCTGACCAGCCACGGGACGTCCTCCCCGAGTCCTCCGATGAACTCGTTGAGGAAGACCGGCAGCAGGGTGATGAAGAAGGCGCCGTAGACCGCACCGGCGACGCTGCCGAGACCACCCACGATGATCATCGCCAGGTAGAGGATGGAGATCTCGAAGGTGAACGACTCCCAGGTCACCGTCTCGGAGTAGTGAGCCGTCAGGGCGCCGGCGAGCCCCACGAAGCCTGACGAGACCGCGAACGCGACCACCTTGGTGCGTGTCACGTTGACCCCGATCGCGGCGGCAGCGATGTCCTGGTCGCGCACGGCCATGAAGGAGCGTCCCAGGCCGGTCCGGAACAGGTTGCGGGCTGCCAGCACCGCCACCACCGCACAGCCGAGGAGGATCCAGTACCACTGGAACTCGAAGTATTCGCGGGTGATCTCGTAGCCGCCCACCTTGAGGCGCTCGATGGAGAGCGGCGCTCCGCTCTCCTCCCGCAGGAACGACCACCGCCGGGCGATGAAGACGATGATCTCCTGGCTCGCCAGGGTGGCGATCGCGAGGTAGAGCCCCTTGAGCCGCAGCGCGGGGAGTCCGAACAGGGCACCTGCGGCCGCCGTCACGACGACAGCGCAGGCGATCGAGAGCGGCGCCGGCAGGTCGGCGCGCATCGTCAGCAGCCCCGACGTGAACGCCCCGACCGCGAGGAAGCCGCCCTGTCCCAGGGAGATCTGTCCGGTGAAGCCGACCAGGATGTTGAGGCCCACCGCTCCCACGACGGCGATCAGCACCGTGTTGAGGATGCTGAGCTGATAGGGATCGAGGAGGTACGGCGCCGCGATCGCGGCCACCACCACCAGGGCGAGGCGGACGTACTGGGCCTTCGTGTGCCGTAGCGCGAGCTCGCGCTGGTAGGTGCGGAAGTAGACGCCGGTGGAAATCGCTGCCATGGACCTAGACCCTCTCGATCCGGGTTTCGCCGAAGATGCCGTAGGGCCGGACCATCAAGATCGCGATCAGCACGAGGTAGGGGACGATCTGCGCGAGTCCCGGATCCCAGTAGCCGCTGACGTACTGCGCCGTCAGCCCGATCACCAGACCACCGACGATCGTCCCGGGGACCGAGTCGAGCCCGCCCAGGATGACCACCGGGAAGACGAGGAGGCCGAACGAGACGAGGTTGCCGCTGACGGAGGTGATGTCACCGAGCAGGACGCCGGCCACGAGTGCGGACACGGCCGCGAGCGCCCAGGCCATCGCGAAGATCTTGCGCACCGAGATGCCCATCGTGAGCGCAGCCTGCTGGTCGTCCGCGACCGCTCGCATCGCGATGCCGTGGCGGCTGCGGCGGAAGAACAGCGTGAAGGCGGTGAGCACGACACCGGCGATGGCGATCACGAGGATCCGGTTGAGCGGGATCGTCGTGCCGAGGACCTCGACCGGCGTGCGTGGCAGCAGCGCCGGCTGCGAGACCGGCCGCGTGCCGAAGATCATCTGCACCACGGCCCGCAGGAACGCTGCCAGGCCGATGGTCACCATGATCACGCTGATCGCGCTCTCCCCCACCAGCGGACGCAGCACGAACCGCTCGATGAGCAGGCCCATCACGACGGCGAACACCAGGCCGACGACCACCGCGAGGACCAACGGCAGCTTGAACACCACGAACGCGGCGTAGACGGTGTAGCCGCCGATCAGCAGGAACTCGCCCTGGGCGAAGTTGATGACGGAGGTGGACTTGTAGATCAGCACGAAGCCGAGTGCTGCCAGCGCAAGGATCGCGCCCTCGGAGAGGCCGTAGATGGTGAGGTTGAGGAACTGGTTCATCGACGTGTGCTCCAGACCGGGCGTGACTTGCTGTTCTCGGAGGGTTGGTGGTCGGCCAGGTCGAAGATCGCGATGTCGATCTCGCGCTTGGCGACGGTGCCGTCCTGGTAGGCGACGGTGTTGGTGATGGACACGCGGTCGTCGCCACGACCCAGCGCGGCGATCAGGTCGGCGTAGCGCTCGACGATGACGTTGCGGCGGACCTTCCTGGTGCGGGTGATCTCGTCGTCGTCAGGGTCGAGCTGCTTGAACAGCAACATGAAGCGGCGCACCCGGATCTCCTCAGGGAGGTCGACGTTGGCGCGGTGGACCTCGTCGGCGATGAGCCGGTAGGTCTCGGGCTTGCCGGCCAGGTCGGTGAAGGTCGTGTAGGTGAGGTGCTCACCCTCGGCCCAGGAGCCGACCGTGTTGGGGTCGATCACGATCATCGCCACGATCTCGGCGGTGCCGAAGACGACCGCTTCCTCGACGTAGGGGCTGAACTTGATCTTGTTCTCGATGAAGGCACTGGAGAAGCGGGTGCCGGTGGGCGTGGTCTGGACGTCCTTCGCACGGTCGATCACGACCAGCTGGCCGTCGTCGAGGTAGCCGGCGTCGCCCGTGCGCAGCCAGCCGTCCTCGGTCATCGCCTCGGCGGTGGCCTCGGGATTGCCGACATAGCCCTGGAAGACGGCAGGTGAACGGAGCTGGATCTCGCCGTCGTCGCTGATCCGCAGCTCGCACCCGGGAATCGGGACTCCGACGCTGTGGAAACGGATGTCGTCGTCGATGTGCACGACCGCCAGGCCGCAGATCTCGGTCTGGCCGTAGATCTGCTTGAGGTTGACCCCGATCGCGTGGAAGAAGCTGAAGACGTCCGGCCCGAGGGGTGCGCCTCCGGTGTAGGCCCGCTGGATGCGGGTGAGTCCGAGCTGGTTGCGCACCGGCGCCAGGGCGAACCAGTCCGCGAGCACGAGCAGGCCGCGATCGACCGGGCTGGGGCGCTTGCCGCGCAGGCGCTTGGCGGCGACCCGGTCTCCCACGGCGTAGCCGAGCCCGAACACCTTGCGCTTGAGCCAGCCCGCCTCGTCGATGCGCACCTGGACGTCGGAGAGCATCGACTCCCAGATGCGGGGCGGGCTGAACATGACGTGCGGCCCGATCTCTCGCAGGTCGTTGCGTTGGGTCGAGGCGTCCTCGGGGAACGACAAGGTCAGCCCCTGGGCCAGCCCGCAGGCGACGGCGATCATCTGCTCGCCGATCCACGCCAGCGGCAGGAAGGAGACGAAGCGGTCCTTGGGGCCGAGGGGGTCGATTGACACCAGGCTCTCGGCCATGGAGAGCAGGTTGCGGTGCGACAGCTGGCCGAGCTTGGGCCGCGACGTGGTGCCCGACGTGGTGCACACGACCGCGATGTCGTCGGGCGTGCCCGCCTCGACCTGCTCCTCGAACCAGCCCGGGTGCTCGGCTCCCCAGCTCCGCCCGGCCTGCTCGACGTCGCCGAAGGGAAGCAGCCACTCCTGGGTGTAGGACTCGAGACCGTGCGGGTCGTAGAAGACCACGTGCTCGAGGTCGGGGGCGAGCGACTTGATCTTGAGCAGCTTGTCGACCTGCTCCTGGTCCTCGGCCACCACGACCCGGGTCCGGGCGGTCGTGAGCACGTGGACGATCTCCTCGTCCAGGCTGGTCGGGTAGATGCCGACCACCGCCGCACCGATCGACTGGGCTGCCAGCTCGGCGATCAGCCACTCGGGACGGTTGTCGCCCAGCACGGCCACCATGTCGCCGCGCGCAACGCCCAGCGATGCCAGTCCATGGCCGAAGTCGCGCACGCGCTCGGCGTACTCCTGCCAGGTGATCGGCTGCCAGATGCCGTAGAGCTTCTCCTGGAGCGCGACCTCGGTCGGCCGGGTCTGGGCCTGTCGGGCCAGCAGCCGCGGGAAGGTCTCGTCAGCGAGGCTCATGCGTCCGCCCCCAGGTATGCCGCCACCACGTCTTCGTTGCGGCGGACCTCGTCGGGGGTCCCGTCGCCGATCAGCTTCCCGAAGTCGAGCACGCTGACCCTGTCGGAGATGTCCATGACGACGCCCATGTCGTGCTCGATCAGCATCACCGTGACCCCGCGGAGCTCGTTGACGTCGAGGACGTAGCGGGCCATGTCCTCCTTCTCCTCGGCGTTCATGCCGGCCATCGGCTCGTCGATCAGCAGGAGCCCCGGCTCGATGCACAGGGCGCGTCCCAGCTCCACGCGCTTCTGGATCCCGTAGGCCAGCGCTCCGACCGGGGAGTGCCGGTAGGCCTGGAGCTGGAGCAGGTCGACGACCTCCTCGACGAACTCACGGTGGGCGATCTCCTGCTTCCTGGCCGGCCCGAACCAGACGAGCGCCGGCAGGAGGCGGTGCTTCATGTGGATGTGTCGACCGAGCATCAGGTTCTCCAGCACAGTCAGGTGGCCGAACAGCTCGATGTTCTGGAAGGAGCGGGCCACCCCGAGTCGGGCGATCTGGTGCGGTCTGGCGCGCACCAGCTGGTGCTCGCGCCGCGAGCCGTCGGGCCCGGCCGTGTGCAGCGTGATGCGGCCCTCCTGAGGGCGGTAGAGCCCGCTGATGCAGTTGAGCAGGCTGGACTTGCCGGCGCCGTTGGGACCGATCACGGAGTGGACGTCTCCTTGCCGGACCGTGAACGAGATGTCCGAGAGCGCACGGATGCCGCCGAAGCGCAGGGAGACGTCGCTGACCTCCAGGAGCGGTTCGCCCTCCGGTATCCGGCTGGAGTTGAGGTCGAAGCGGTATGCCCGATCGAGCACGAGTTCCTCCTGGTGGCAGGTGTGACCTGGGACTCACCGTAGTTTCCACTATGTGGAAATGCAACCACCTATTCTGAAACGTAACTCCGGTGATAGCGTTCGGGCGGCCACATAACGGAAGGACCTTGATGAGCGACAGCCGAGGCGAGCACGCCGAGGTACGGGGCACCCTGGGCACCGTGCGCAACGCAGTGCGCCTCCTCGACCTGCTGGCCGACGGGCCGGCCTACCAGCAGCTCACCGACCTGGCCGAACGGTCGGGGCTGGCGGTCCCCACCGTCCACAGGCTGCTCCGCTCGCTCGTCCTCGCCGACCTGGTCGAGCAGGACTCCCGCTCCTCGCGATACAGCCTGGGCCCCGAGGTGACGCGCCTGTCCCAGCGCTACCTGGGCCGGCTGCCCATCCTCGGCGCGCTCTCTCCCTATCTCGTTTCCCTGCGCGACACCCTCCAGACCACCATCCACGTCGCCGTCCTGGTGCGGGACTCGGTGGTCTACGTCGATCGCGTCGATGCCGGAGACGGCGGCCCCTACCGCGACAGCCACCGCGTCACGGATGCGCTCTCGACCTCGGCCGGTCGGATGCTCGCAGCACGGTCCACCGACGATGTCTGGAAGCTGTGCCTTTCTGCTCACCCCCTGCCGCTCGAGGGCGACGAGGCTGAGCTGCGCATGGAGTGGGCGAAGGCCGCCCACCTCGCCTCTCCGTCCGACGAGCTGGCCGTGGTCGTGCCCGGTGCAGCCGAGTCAGCCGTGGCTGCGATCACGGCGACAGTGCCGCCGGGTGCCGAGGCCGCGCGGTTGGACGTCATCGCGAACCATCTGTCCCGAGCGGCCAACGCGGCCGGAAGGACGCTGGGGCATGGCTGAGACCGATCAGGACCTCGCCGCGTACTTCGCCTCCTGGTCGGAGATCGCCGGTTCGCTCACGTGGGACACACCCTGGAAGGAGCTCTTCCGGGAGCAGCCGCCCCTGCACGACTGGTTCGTGGACGGCCGACTCAACCTCTCCGTCAACTGCATCGATCGTCACCTGCCCACGCATGGTGATCGGGCGGCCATCTTGTGGGAGGGCGAGCCGGGCGATCGCCGAGTGCTCACCTACCGCGAGCTGCAGATGCAGGTGGTCCGCCTCGCCGCCGCCCTGCGCAGTCTCGGTGTCGGCCAGGGCGACCGGGTGGCCCTGCATCTCGGGTGGCTGCCCGAGGCCGTCGTCGCGATGATGGCGTGCGCGCGGATCGGCGCCGAGTACACCGTCATCCCGGTGGCGCTGCCCACCGAGGCGTTGACCGCACGGGTCGGGGACTTCCGCCCCAAGGTGCTCTTCACCCAGGACGGCGGTTGGCGACACGGTGCGATCCTGCCGCTGAAGTCGAGGATCGACGAGGCCCTCGAGGCCAGCAGCGGCGTCCTGCACACCATCGTGGTCCGCCGGACGGGCGTCCAGGTCGACTGGTACGAAGGCGATCGCTGGTACGACGACCTGCTCACCGCCGCCGATCCGCGCGACGGCGAGCCAGTCGCCGTACCCGCCTCACACCCGCTCGCCTGCGCCCACCTCGCCAACCGTCGAGGTCGCCCGGTGGCCATCAGGCTCGGAACCGCCAACCTCGCCGTGGTCGCGCTCGCCAACCACCTTCACGTCCTGGGTGACGGCGACGTCTTCTGGGGCGCCGCGGACATCTCGTGGCTCGGCGCCCAGGCCCACGGGGTCGTCGGTCCGCTCCTCGGCGGGGCGAGCACCGTGATGTACGAAGGCACCCTCGACATTCCCGCACCGGCTCGCACCTGGCAGATCATCGAGCGCTACGGGGTGACTGCGATGCTCACCTCGCCCTCGATCGTGCGCGCACTGAGGGGGTGGTCCCTGACCGAGACCGGGAAGACCGGTTCCCTGCGGCGCCTCACCACCATCGGCGACCGGCTCGACGCTGACCTGCGCGCCTGGCTCCGTGACGTGCTGGGCGACGACGTCCGTCTCTCCGATGCCTGGGGCCAGCTGGAGCTCGGCGGCATCGTCGCCGCCGACGAGCCTTCACCTCGCATGCCGGACCCGAAGTTCTCCATCGTGGACGAGCAGGGAGTGGAGGTGCCCAACGGCAGCTCCGGGGAGTGGGTCATGCTGCGCCCCTGGCCCGGACTGCTGCGCGCGGTCGAGGCGCCCGACGGCACCAACCCCACGTCGTACCACTGGGAGAGGAACCCGGCCGTCTACGCCACCGGCGACGTGGCGCGACGCACCGAGGCGGGTGGGGTCGAGTTCCTCGGCCGCCTGGACGAGGTCATCTCGGTCTCCGGCCAGCTCGTCTCCCTCAACGAGGTTCGCGACGTGCTCCGCGACCAACCCTTCGTCACCGAGGCGGAGGCGTTCGAGACCCTCGACGTGAGGGTGGGGCGCGTGGTGGGTGCCGCGGTGGTCCTGGCGGAGGAGGCTGCCCCGACGGAGGCGACCCTGCGGGACCTGCAGGACGCTGCTCGCGAGCTGCTCGGCGGTCTGAGCCGGCCCCAGCGGTTGCTGGTGCTCGACCGGATCGGCACCGACATCGACTCGGTCACACGTCGTCGGGCGCTCGGCGTCCTGGCGCACGGTCACGACCACCGCATCCTCACGTGGGAACAGGTCGTCGACGCAGCCCGCAGCCTGCCCGGCGCCTGACGTGCTCAGCCGGGTGGCCACCCCATCGGCCGTCCTCCGATGACGTGGAGGTGCGCGTGGAAGACGACCTGGCCGCCACCTGCACCGGTGTTGAAGACCAGGCGGTAGCCGTCGCCCAGACCGGCCTTCTCCGCGACCTCGGCGGCCACGACGAGCATCTCGGCCGCGGTCGCGGGCTCGTGCAGGGCGAGGTCGCCGGCGTCGCGGTAGTGGCTTGCCGGGATGACGAGCACGTGCGTCGGCGCCTGGGGGTCGACGTCACGGAAGGCGAGAGTTGACTCGGTCGCGTGCACGACCTCGGCAGGGATCTCGCCGGCGACGATCTTGCAGAACAGACAGTCAGGTGAGCTCTCGATCATGCTTGCAGCGTAATCGCCCGGACCGGCGTGTGGCCGGTCGACCGCACGGCCGTCCCCACTACCGTGGAAGGCATGAGCTCCTCGCGCCGCCTTGCCGCCGTCCTGTCACTGGGTGCGCTGTCACTCGGCTTCACGGCCTGCGCGGACGACCCTGACACGCAGCCGGCCTCCGGCGAGACGCGGGCGACCGACACCCTGGACCCCTCGCCCACCCAGGAGCCGAGCGAGTCCACGGGCACCAGCGAGCCGGCCGGCTCCGGGCAGGCGCTGCCGGTCTACTTCGTGGGCGACGGCCCCGACGGGCCACGGCTCTTCCGCGAGTTCGTCCAGGCCACCGGCGCGGACCCCCTGACCGAGGCGGCCGGGCTCGTCGACTCCGGCGGCGCCCAGGACCCGGACTACCGCACGCTGTGGCCCGGTGGAGCCATCGCCGGCGCCGAGGCGAGCGACGGGATGCTCGTGGTGCGCCTGGAGGGCGACGCCTTCACCGAGGCCCCCGACGGCATGCGCAAGCGCGACGCGCGCCTGGCGATCCAGCAGCTGGTCTACACCCTCCAGGGCGTCCAGCAGGAGCGCGTGCCCGTGCAGCTCGTCCGCGAGTCCGGTCCCCAGACGCTGTTCGGCCTGGACATCGCGGAGCCCTTCAAGCAGGCGAGCCCGCTCAAGGTGCTCAACCACGTCAACATCACCACCCCCGAGCAGGGCGCGACCGTCGCGCAGGGACCGCTCGCGGTCTCGGGGGCCGCCAACTCCTTCGAGGCGAACGTCATCTGCGGGCTCGCCGGCACCGAGAGCGACGAGGGCGACACACCCTTCACGGCCGAGGGCTGGATGGAGGACAAGCTGTTCCCGTTCTCCGGTGAGCTCGACCTCTCGGCTGTCGAGCCCGGGGAGCACACGATCTTCTGCTCCACCGACGACCCCAGCGGTGGCGCCGAGGGCAACGGCCCCCACACCGACACCAAGGACATCACCGTCGAGTGACCTGGGGGGCTCAGCCCCACCGCGAGGTGCGAGAGAGCAGCGCACCGACGGCGACCACGCCGGCGGTCGAGGTGCGCAGCACCTCCGCGCCCAGTCGTACGGCGACCGCACCGGCGCCGACGAAGGACGCGACCTCCTCGTCGGTGAGGCCACCCTCGGGGCCGACCACGACGAGCAGGCCGTCACCTCCCACGTCGAGCTCGGCCACGGGTGTCGATGCCCCCTCGTGCAGCACCACCGCGCACGACGAACCACGGACCAGCTCGACGACCTCGGACGTGGTCGCGAGCGGCGCGACCTCAGGGTGCCAGGTGCGGCGCGACTGCTTGGCAGCCTCGCGAGCGGTGGCGGCCCACTTGGCGTGCGACTTCTCGGCACGCTCACCCTTCCACAGCGCCACCGACCGTGACGCGGCCCACGGCACGATGGTGTCGACGCCCACCTCGGTCAGCACCTCCACGGCCAGCTCGCCACGATCCCCCTTGGGCAGCGCCTGGACCACCGTGACCGAAGGCAGCGGACGATCGTCGGAGGAGACGGATCCCACCGCCACGGTGAAGAGCCGCTTGCCGGTCTCGAGGACCTCCCCGGTGACCGAGCGGCCCCGGCCGTCGGTCAGCACCACGGTCTCGCCGGCGCGCAGGCGTCGTACGGCGACGGCGTGGTGTGCCTCTGCGCCGGCGACCTCGACGGTCGAGCCGACCCCGACCCCGTCCAGGGTCGGCACGAGGTGCACCGGGAGCGACATGGGACGCGTGTCAGTGGGCGTTGAAGGCGTCGCGAAGTCGCCCGAACACCGACTTCTGGGACGAGGCGCTGGGCTGGCCGGTGGGCGTCTCCTCGCCCCTCAACGCAGCGAGCTCGCGAAGGAGCTCCTCCTGGCGGGGGTCCAAGCGGGTGGGAGTGTCGACCTCGACGGTCACGACCAGGTCGCCGCGGCCTCCCCGCAGGCCCGGCACCCCGAAGCCTCGGATCACCTGCTGGCTGCCCGACTGCGTGCCGGGCGTGACCTGCAGGTCGTAGTGGGTGCGGACGTCGGAGTCGTCGTCGGAGTCGAGGTCCGCCTCGAGCAGCGGCAAGGTGAGCTGCGTGCCGAGGGCCGCCGCGGTCATCGGGAGCGAGACCGTGGTGTGCAGGTCGTTGCCGTGACGGGTGAAGGTCTCGTGCGGCTCGACGTGGATCTCGACGTAGAGGTCACCAGCCGGCCCGGCTCCGGGACCGACCTCGCCCTGCTCGGCGAGCTGGACACGCGTGCCGTTGTCGACCCCGGCAGGGATCTTGACCTTGAGCGCGCGGCGCGACCGCACGCGCCCGTCGCCGGCGCACTCACGGCACGGGTCGGCAATGATCGATCCGAACCCGCGGCAGGCAGCACAGGGACGCAGGGTGCGGATCTCGCCCAGGAAGGAGCGCTGCACCTGGGCGACCTCGCCGGCGCCGCGACACGTCTCGCACGTGACCGGGTGGGTCCCCGGAGCAGCACCCTCGCCCTGGCACGCCTCGCAGCGCACCGCCGTGTCGACCTTGATCTCGCGGGTGACGCCGAACGCCGCCTCCGCCAGCGACACGTCGATGCGGATGAGCGCGTCCTGGCCCCGGCGTTGCCGGGAGCGCGGGCCACGCTGCCCTCCGCCGCCACCTGGCGCCGCGCCGCCACCGAAGAAGGCGTCCATGATGTCGGTGAAGGAGAAGCCCGCTCCGGCCCCGGCGAAGCCGGCACCGAACGCGTCGCCGCCGCGGTCGTAGGTGGCCTTCTTCTGGGGGTCGCTGAGGATCTCGTAGGCGCGTGAGACGTCCTTGAACCGCTCCTGGGTCGCGGGGTCGGGATTGACGTCGGGGTGGAGCTGGCGGGCCAACCGACGGTAGGCCTTCTTGATGGTGTCGGCGTCCGCGTCGCGCGTCACGCCGAGGAGCTCGTAGGGGTCCTGAGTCACTGGTTTCCTTCATCGAGGATGCGGGAGACGTAGCGCGCGACCGCACGCACGGCAGCCATGGATCCGGGATAGTCCATGCGGGTCGGGCCGACGATGCCGAGGGAGCCGAGGTGCTCCGCGGCCGGCCCGTAGCCCGTCGCCACGACACTGGTGGCGGCGAGCTCGGAGTAGGGGCCCTCGTGGCCGATGCGCACCGTCACGGCGTCGCCGTCGACGGTCTCGCCGAGGAGCTTGAGCAGCACGACGTGCTCCTCGAGGGCTTCGAGGAGCGGCCGGACCGCGGTGTCGAAGCTGTCGCCGAAGCGGGCCAGGTTGGCGGCCCCGCCGACTGCGACGCGCTCGTCGCTGCGGTGGTCGGACATCGCGTCCACGAGGACGGTGACGACCTCGCGGGCGAGGGCGGAGGACTCCTGGGGCAGGGCCTCGGTCAGTGCACCCAGCGCCGCGCTCGCGTCGGCGATCCGCTCACCGGCCGCCGCCTGGTTGACCCGGACCCTGAGGTCGGCCACCTCGTCCTCGGTCGCGCTCCGGCTCAGGTCCACCAGGCGCTGCTCGACCCGGCCGGTGCTCAGGATGAGGATGAGCATGAGCCGCGCGGGAGTCAGGACGACCAGCTCGATGTGGCGCACCGTCGACCGGGCGAGCGTGGGGTACTGGACGATGGCGACCTGGCGCGTGAGCTGGCTCAGCAGGCGCACCGAGCGCTGCACGACGTCGTCGAGGTCGACCGCTCCGTCGAGGAGCGAGGCGATCGCCCGGCGCTCCGGCGCGCTCATCGGCTTGACGGTGGAGAGCCGATCGACGAAGAGCCGGTAGCCCTTGTCGGTGGGAACCCGGCCGGCGCTGGTGTGGGGCTGGTGGATGTAGCCCTCGTCCTCGAGCGCTGCCATGTCGTTGCGGACCGTGGCCGGCGAGACCCCGAGACCGTGCCTCTCCACGAGCGCACGAGAGCCGACCGGCTCCTCAGTGGCGACGTAGTCCTCGACGATCGCGCGCAGCACCGCAAGTCGTCGCTCCTCGACCATGCCGCCTCCTCGCCTTCGTCAGTCTCACCCGGGTAGAGCACTGGCACTCCACCGCTGCGAGTGCCAATGCTACTAGGCTCGCACCATGGCGGAGTTCACCGAAGTCGCAGAGCGCGTGTGGGTGGCGCGCTACGAGTGGGCCGACGCCAACGTCACAGCGGTGGGGAGCGAGCGCGGCGTCCTGGTCGTCGACACGCACGCCTCGACCGCGGCCGGCCGCACGGTCGTCTCCGACCTGCGTCGCCTGGGCATGGGAGACCCGGTCGCCGTGGTCAACACCCACAGCCACTGGGACCACGTGCTGGGCAACGCCGCGCTGCGTGAGGCGTGTCCGGGGATTCCCATCCACGCGCACGAGCAGGCCGCTGCCACCCTCGCGCAGCACGGGGACCGGACCCGCGCAGGCTGGCTCGAGGACCCCGACGACGAGCACGCCGACGAGATCGCGGCAACCGAGGTCGTCGTACCTGACCGGGTCTTCTCCTCAGCCGTCGTCCTCGACCTCGGCGACCGGCTGGTCGAGCTCGTCCACCCGGGACGCGGGCACACCGACGGCGACCTCGTGGTCCGCGTCCCCGACGCCGACGTGGTGCTGGCCGGCGACCTCGTCGAGGAGTCCGCCCACCCCTGGATCGGCCCCGACTCCTGGCCGATGGAGTGGCCTCTCACCCTGGACATCGTGCTCGGCCTGCTGACGGCGTCGTCGCGCATCGTGCCCGGCCACGGCGTCGTCGTCGACCGCGACTTCGTGGAGCAGCAGCGCAACGAGCTCGGCATCATCGCCGAGACCGTCCGCCACCTCGCCTCCTCGGGAGTGCCCGCCGCCGAGGCCGCTGCCACCGGCGAGTGGCCCTGGGACGCCGCAGACCCACGCATCGCGCACGCCGTGGCACGCGGCTACCAGCACCTCCCGCGCAGCCAGAAGCGGCTGCCCCTCGTCTGAAGGGGCTTGTCCGCGCGTGGTGCGGGTACCACGGGGGACATGAGCGAACCGAGCAAGGACGACACCGCCCAGGGCGGGATCAGCGACGACCAGCTGCCCGAGGACCTCCAGCCGGGCGAGGACAACCCGCTCGCCGAGCCCCTCGACGCCGACGACGAGGCCACCAAGAGCCGCGAGGAGCTGGACATGGACGCGACCCAGCCGGATCTCGACGCCACCCGGCAGGCAGCCGAGGCCGACGAGGCCCAGGGCACCGACGAGTCCTGACCCGACTGCCCCACTTGGCGCTCCCCCGGCGTGCCGTCCCCGGTTCGCGGGCAGCGGTCCGTAGCGTGGACAGGTGCCTCTCGACCGCTACGGCTCAGACGTCCTCACCACCGACTGGCGCGCGCCCGCTCGTGGGCGAGCACGTGAGGTTCCTGCCGAGATCGGCCAGGTCGTGGAGGAGGTCACCACCGACTGGTGCGGCGAGGTCGTCGCGATCGACCGCGACCTGGACACGCTGACGCTCGAGGACCGCCGCCAGAAGCGCCGCACGTTCCCTCTCGGCCCCGGCTTCCTGCTCGAGGGCAAGCCCGTGATCCTCACCCGCCCGGTCCGTCCGGGCGCTCCCCCGCAGCCCACCCGTACGGCGTCCGGGTCGATCGCCGTGCGCGGTGCGCAGGCGCGCGTGGCACGCGCGAGCCGCATCTTCGTCGAGGGCAGGCACGACGCCGAGCTCGTCGAGAAGGTGTGGGGTGACGACCTGCGCATCGAGGGAGTGGTGGTCGAGTACCTCGGCGGGGTCGACGACCTCGCCGACCACCTCCGCGACTTCAGGCCCGGGCCCCAGCGCCGCGTGGGCGTCCTCGTCGACCACCTCGTGCCGGGGTCCAAGGAGTCGCGCATCGCCCAGGGCATCGCCCGCTCCCCGATCGGCAAGCACGTCCTCGTCGTCGGTCACCCCTTCATCGACATCTGGCAGGCCGTGCGACCGGACCGCCTCGGGATCAAGCGCTGGCCCGAGGTCCCCCGCAGCATCGACTGGAAGACCGGCACCTGCCAGCAGCTGGGCTGGCCCCACCGGGACCAGGCCGACATCGCCCGGGCCTGGAAGCACGTGCTCGGTCGCGTGGGGTCCTTCGCCGACCTCGAGCCCGCTCTGCTCGGCCGTGTCGAAGAGCTGATCGACTTCGTCACCCAGGACTGAGCCCAGCACCTGGGGCCGACCCTCAGGTCAGGTCGCGCACGACCGCATCGGCGAGCAGGCGGCCGCGCTGGGTGAGGATCAGGCGCTCGGAGACCAGCGTCACCAGCCCCTCGTCGACGAGCCGTGCCACCTGGCCGCGGCCGTCAGCGTCGAGCGCTGAGACCGGTAGCCCCTCGACCAGCCGGATCTCGAGCATGACCCGCTCCACGCGGCGGTCGCGGTAGCCGAGGACCTCGCGAGCAAGGGCCGGGGAGACGCCCGCTGCCAGGCGTTCGGCATAGGCCGCCGGATGCTTGACGTTCCACCAGCGGACTCCGCCGACGTGGGAGTGTGCGCCTGGCCCCACGCCCCACCAGTGCCCGCCGGTCCAGTAGAGCAGGTTGTGGCGGCACCAGTGGTCGGGCGAGGTGGCCCAGTTGGAGACCTCGTACCACTCCAGGCCGGCCCGGCTCATCCGCTCGTCGACGGCGAGGTACTTGTCGGCGAGGTCGTCCTCGTCGGGCATCGGCAGCTCGCCGCGCCGGACGCGGCGCGCCAGCGCGGTGCCGGGCTCGACGATCAGCGAGTAGGCCGAGACGTGGTCGGGCTGGCAGGCCAGCGCAGCCTCGACGGAGGCGTCCCAGTCGGCCAGCGACTCCCCCGGGGTGCCGTAGATCAGGTCGAGGCTGACCTGGTCGAACCCTGCCTGGCGCGCCCAGTCCACGACGGCCGGGACCCGCAGCGGGTCGTGAGTGCGGTCCAGGGTGCGCAGCACGTGATCGACACTGGACTGCATCCCGAACGAGATCCGGTTGAATCCGGCTGTGCGCAGCTCCTCCAGGTCCCACAGGGCGACGCTGTCGGGATTGGCCTCCGTCGTGATCTCCACGTCGTCGGCCAGCCCGAACTCCGCGGCTGCGCTGGCGAGGATGGCACCCAGGTCGGCCGCCTTGAGCAGGGTCGGCGTGCCGCCCCCGAAGAAGATCGTGTCGATCTTGACGTCGCGGTGGCCGAGGACCTCACGCGCGAAGCGGATCTCGGCGATGGCGGCCTCGGCGTACGACGCCCGCCCGGCACCGACCTCGTCACCCAGCTCCTGGGCGGTGTAGGTGTTGAAGTCGCAGTAGCCGCAGCGGGTCGTGCAGAACGGCACGTGCACGTAGAGGCCGAAGGGACGCGACCCGAACTCCCCCCATGCCTCGACAGGGAGCACGCCGTCCGCCGGCGCGGGTTCACCTTCGGGCTGGGCGGGGGGCACGGTGGGTATCCAACCACGACGAACGGGTGCCGGCGGACTCGCCGGCACCCGTTCTGGTCGCGTGTGTGGATCAGGCGTACAGCGACTCGATGATCGCCTTGTTGTTCTCCTCCACGACGTTGCGCTTGACCTTCATCGAGGGGGTGAGCTCGCCGGACTCGACCGTGAGGTCGTGGTCGAGCAGCTTCCACTTCTTGATGGTCTCCCAGCGGTTGAGGTGGCTGTTGAGCTCGTCGACGTAGTCGCCCACCATCTTCTGGACCTGGTCGGAGTTGACGACCTCGGTGTAGGACGCGCCGGACATGCCGTTCTCCTCGGCCCAGGTGGCCATGGCGTCCGGGTCGAGGGTGACCAGGGCGACGCAGTAGTTGCGCTCGTTGCCGAACACCATGAACTGGCTGGCGTAGGGGCACACCGCCTTGAACTTGGCCTCGATCGCCGGCGGGGCGATGTACTTGCCGCCGGAGGTCTTGAACAGCTCCTTGATGCGACCGGTGATGGTCAGGAAGCCGTCCTCGTCGAGGGAGCCCTTGTCTCCGGTGTGGAGCCAGCCGTCGGCGTCGAGAGCCTTGGCCGTCTCCTCGGGCAGGTTGTGGTAGCCGTCCATGACGTGCGGGCCCCTGATGAGGACCTCGTCGCCCTCGCCGATCTTGATCTCGGCTCCCGGGAACGCCTTGCCGACCGTCCCGATGCGGTTGTCGTCGGGGTGGTTGACGGCAGCGCCGGCGGAGTTCTCGGTCATGCCGTAGCCCTCGAGGATCTTGATCCCGGCGGCGTTGAACCACTCGCCGATGTCGCGGTTGAGGGCAGCCGCGCCGGAGATGAAGAAGCGCACCCGTCCGCCGAAACGGTCACGGATCTTGGAGAAGACGAGCTTGTCGAAGACGGCGTGCTTGAGCTTGAGCCCGATCGGGATCGACTTGCCCTCGCGCTTGAGGCGCTCGACCTCGAGACCGACAGCGAAGGCGCTGTTGAAGATCTTCTCCTTGGCGCCGCCCTCGGCCGCCTGCATGGTGACGATCTTGCCGTGGGCCTTCTCGAAGATGCGGGGGGCCGCACCCATGAACGTCGGCTTCACGACGCCGAGGTTGTCGACGATCTTCTCGACCCGGCCGTCGATCGCGGCCGCGAAGCCCACCGCCATCTGCGTCGACATGAGCACCTTGCCGAACGAGTGAGCCATGGGGAGCCAGCGGAACTCCAGGTCGTCGGGGCTGAGGATGCCCTGGGACTTGATGGACTCGCCCTCGAAGACCCACGAGGAGTGGCGCAGGCGCACTCCCTTGGGGCGACCGGTGGTGCCGGAGGTGTAGATGAGCGTCGCGAGCTGCTCGGGACGGATGCTCTGGGACGTCTCTCGGACGATGTCGGGCTGCTCGGCCAGCAGCTCCCTGCCCAGGGCGGCAAGGTCGTCGAGGGAGATGATCCAGTCTCCGTCGGTCTTGCCCTCGAACGTGACGACCTTGGACACGTGGGGCAGCTCGCCCTTGTGGTCGGTGAGCTTCTTGACCTGGTCGTCGTCCTCGGCGAAGACGACGCGGCTCTCGGAGTCGGCCAGGATGTAGACGGTGTCCTCGGCGTTGGTCGTGGGGTAGACGGTCGTGGTCGCGCCGGCCGCTGCCATGACCGCGAGGTCGGCGAGGACCCATTCGTAGCGCGTGCCCGAGGCGATTCCCACGCGCTGCTCGGACTCGATGCCGAGCTTGATCAGGCCTGCGGCCAGGGCCTCGACGAGGTCACCGGCCTGCTGCCAGGTGACGGACTCCCAGGCTTCACCCCGCGGGAACCGGAACGCCTCCCGGGCCGGCGAGGCCGCCACTCGATCGAAGAACTGGACGGCCACGTTGGCCGGCATGGTGTCCAGGAAGCTCGTGTCGGTCGTGGTCGACATTTCGTTGCGTCACCTGTCTCATCGCAGTCTGGGCGTGACGCGCAGGCGTCACCGGGGCTGACTCTGTGAGCCGTAACCTAGATCACTTTGCCCTGCTGCGTACCCGCGACCCAGTCATTGGACTGGACATTTCGTGTGGAATTGCCTAGTCCTGCACCGCCTTGGCGATCGTCAGGCATCGGGTGATCCAGGCCTGCTCTCCCTGGGCGAGCGACCGGTCACCGGCCCTCGCCCGCTGGACGGTCCAACCCGCGCTCAGCACTGCGCGGACGATGACCCAGTCCCGGGCGCGTGCCTCGTCGAGAAGGGCGACGTCCACGAGGGTGTGGAACCGGCGTCGTACGCCGTTGCGCAGGTCTCCTGCCAGCTCGTCCCAGCGGTTCCACAACATGGGCGCAGGCTCGTAGTGGGGGTCACCGCTCATCGGCTTCGGGTCGATCGCCGACCAGGGCTCGCGGTCCGCAGCCAGCACGTTGGCGTAGTGCAGGTCACCGTGGACCAGCACTCCCGTGCTCGCGGGGTCGCTCACCAGGTCCCGACCCAGCGCCAGCGCCTGGTCGACGTGGCGTCGCGGCATCGGCACGTCGCGTCCGAGCACCACGAGGTCGTCGAGGCACCGTTCGACGTACGACGTCAGCGTCCGCAGCTGCGCCGGCGCGGGCACGTGGAGAGCGGCGTAGAGCCCTCCGACGACTTCGCACGCGTCGATGTCCCAGGCATCGGAGAGGTCGTGGGTGTGCAACCGCTCCAGGAGCAGGGCTCGGCGGTGCGGGTCGGCGCGCAGGAGTCGTACGGCACCGTGGCCCGCCCAGCGCTGCAGGGCGAGCCCTTCGTGCTCGGACTCGTCGTCTCCGTCGAAGGTGACCTTGAGCGCGGCACGCTCCCCCGCGTCGGTCCGCACCGGAAGGACCAGCGAACAGTGTCCGTGCAGGGCCTCCCCGTCCAGCACCAGCCGCCACTCCTCGAGCACGTCACCCGCAAGGCGGGGCAGGCGGTCGAGCCAGTCGCCCCACTCCTCACCCAGTGACCGCTGCGCGTCGAGTGCGCGGGGGATGAACACGTGTTCAGTCTGCCGACACCGCCAAGGTCGCGCGTGCTTGACTCCTCAGGTGGCACTCACGTGGGAGGAACTGGCCGCCCGGACGCTCGCGCGTCAGTTCCCATCAGGGGGCGCCGGATCGGTCGCCGACACGGTCGCGCTCACGGGGCCGATGCAGACGCAGACAGCCCGTGCTGCCTTCCTCGGCCTGGCTGCGAGGTCTCCCGGCGTCACGCACCAGCAGGTCTCCGAGGCCTACGACGCCGCTGCGATCGTTCGCGGCAGCACGATCCGCGGCACGGTCCACACGGCGACGCCGGCACAGTTCGCCGCCCTCAGTGCGGCGACGAGGAGGGGTCAGCGCCGTCGCTGGACGCAGCTCCTGAAGCTGCCCGACGACCTGGTCGATGAGCTGTGGGCAGCGACCGAGGAGTTCGCCCGGGAGTGGCGCACGCCCGAGGAGCTGCACGAGCACCTGACGTCCTGGTTGGAGGAGCACCACCCGGCGTCGGTCGTTCACGCACGGGCACAGGTCGGCCGCTACCTCTCCTTCGGCCACGGGGGCCTCGTACGACGCCCGGCCTCGGGGACCGGTTGGGAGGGACAGGGGCGACCCGTCTACCGGACGTTCGACGCGCCGGGCAGGGCCACGCTGGCGGACGTCGTACGACTGCACCTGCGGAGCCACGGACCCGCGTCCCGGCACGACATCGCCTGGTGGTCCGGCCTGGGGCTCGGCGTCGTCGACTCCGTGCTGGAGGACCTGGACCTCCCCGGCGAGGAGGGCCCCGACGGGCGCACCTACGTCGACCTTCCGGACCCACCGGCACCGCGGACCGTGGAAGGCGTCCGGCTGCTTGCGGAGTTCGATGCCCTCCTGTGCGGCTACGACCCGAAGGCGCGTCACCGGTTCATCGATCCCGAGCACCACCCCCTGCTGTGGCAAGGACCGAACGGACTGATGCGGTCCCCCCTGCTCGTCGACGGCCGGATCACCGGCTACTGGCGCGCGCCCGGAACGGCGAAGCGCCGACCGCTCGAGGTGCACGCGTTGCCCGGAACCCGGTTGCCCAGCAAGGCGCGCCTGGAGGGCTCGGTCACGGCGCTGGGCGCTGCGCTCGGGATCACCATCACCGAGGTGTCGCTCAGCGGCGCGTGACCTCCGCGTCCGGCGCGTCGAACGCCGCCACCAGGTCGGCGACGTGTGCCTGGAAGCCCGGGCAGGTGCTCAGGTCGTGGGCCCGGCAGCTGTAGGCGTGCTCCGTCATCTCGCGTGCTATCCGGATCTCCTCGGCGCGTCGGTCGAGGTCGCTCAGGTGCTCCTGCAGCACCGCGTGCCGCCGCGGAGCGTCCGCGTCGAGCAGCACGCGGATCTGCTCCAGGCTCATGCCGGCGTCCTTCTGTCGCCGGATGGCCGCGACCCGCGTGATGTCGTCCCGGCCGTAGCGACGCCGACCCCCGGTGTCACGATCCGGCTCGAGGAGGCCCTCGGACTCCCAGTGCCGAAGCACGTGAGTCGGCATGCCGAAGCGTTCGGCCACCTCGCCGACGGACCAGGTCGCCTCACCACTTGACTTCATGTTGACATGAAGTCACAAGATCCTGGGTAACTCAAGGACACACACCCAGGAGGACCCATGGACGTCGTCATCATCGGAGGCGGGCCCGCCGGGCTGCAGGCCGCCCTCACCCTCGGCCGCATGCACCGGGACGCGCTGCTGCTCGACTCGGGCAGCTACCGCAACGCGGCCGCCGGCCACATGCACAACTTCGTCACGCACGACGGCCGTCGACCCGAGGAGTTCCGCGAGATGGCACGTGCCGACCTGGCGTCGTACGACACCGTGGAGGTGCGCGACTGCGCGGCTCTGGAGGTGCGCCGACGCAGCGGCGGCGGCTTCGAGACCGTCCTCGCCGACGGTTCGGTCGTCGGCTCCGACGCCGTGCTGCTGGCCACGGGCGTGCGCGACGTCCTGCCGGACGTGCCCGGGATGGCGGAGGCCTTCGGGACCCACGTCCACCACTGCCCGTTCTGCCACGGTCACGAGCTCGCCGGCAGGACGGTCGCCATCCAGGAGGCACGTGCCGACCACCTCGTGCCCATGCTGTCGCGCATCGCCGAGGACGTCCGAGTCGTGTCCGGCCTGGAGAAGGTCGTCATCGACGGTGACGAGGTGCTGCTGACCACGGCGGACGGCGAGGTCAGGGCCGGCGGTCTCTTCGCTGCGACGGAGTTCGAGCAAGCGGCACCGTTCGCCGAGCAGCTCGGGCTCGACGTGCTCGAGAGCGGCTGCGTCGAGGTCGATGCGATGGGCCGGACCAGCGTGCAGGGTGTCTACGCCGCCGGGGACATGGCCCACACGAAGGCGCTGGCGATGCCGATGGCGAGCGTGCTCACCGCCGCGGCCACGGGTCTGGTCGCCGCCGCTGCCTCGGTGGGAGACTCGCTCACCCACAGCAGCTGAAGGAGGATGGGCATGGATCGTGGCCCGGAGTTCGACGGCGTCCGCATCGGCCGGCCAGCCGTGGGTGGATTGATCGACGCCGGCTTCGCGCGTCTCGAGGACCTTCCTGAGGAGCTCGACGAGTTGGCGCGAATCCACGGCGTCGGGCCCAAGGCGATCCGCCTCCTGGGCGAGGAGCGCGACGCGCGACGGCGTGAAGAGCCCAGCGGCACTGCTTGAGGAAGTGCTCGAGCTCGGTGGTTGCGGAAGGACGGAGCGCCGTCCTGAGGAGGCCGTCCGCGGCCGTCTCGAAGGGTCCTGTCTCGAAACCCCTGTGGAATGGGGCTTTCCGAGGCCTCCGACTGTCAGTGGTCTCAGGTTGGATTGAGTCATGCCAGCCACCGCCACCGCCACGCAGCCGGGTTCCGCGGCCACGGTGCTGACGGCGGTGCGGGAGCGGCGGAGAGCAGAGAACAGGGCGGCGGCCGATGTCCTCGCCCTGGCTGCTGAGTGGGCTGACCTGCACCCGCCGGAGTCCATCCACCACGCCGCCGGGTTCTCGATGCCTGGCTGTGAGCACGAGGAACCCCTCGCCGGCCCGGGCACGCCGTTGGTGGCGGAGTTCTGCTGCGCCGAGCTCGGTGGCGTCCTGGGCGTCTCGACCGCCGCGGCGAAGCGGCTGATCGGCAACGCCCTCGAGCTGCGCCACCGCCTCCCCAGGCTCTGGGCAGCCGTGCACGCCGGACGGGTCCCGGCGTGGCGGGCCCGGCTGGTGGCCGAGGCCACCGCTCACGCCTCCCCCGCCCTGACGATGGAGGCCGCCGGCTGGGTCGACTCCCAGGTCGCCGCGGTGGCCGGGAAGGTCGGCGCCGCGCAGCTCGACCGGCTCGTGACCGAGGCGATCGCCCGGTTCCAGCTCGACACCACCGACCCCGACGACGAGACGGCTTCGGGCGAGAACCGGCACGTCACCCTCGAGAAGGACGTCGTCTCCAGGTGCGGCACCATCTCGGTCAACGCCTGCCTCGACCTCGCTGATGCCCTCGACCTCGACCTCACCCTCGCTCAGCGTGCTGCCGCGTTGAAGGCGCTCGGCTCCACCGAGTCCCTCGACGCCCGCCGCGCCACCGCCCTCGGCCACCTCGCCCGCACCCAGACCAGCCTCGACCTCGCCGGACTCCTCGGCCACGAGTCCTCGGTGGTCGAGGACGGCCAACCACCTTCGGTGGTTGAGCAGAGTTCGGTGGTTGAGGAGGCGCCCCAGCGCCGTCTCGAAACCCCCGCGGCCCGCCAGCTCGTCCTCCACATCCACCTCACCGCCGCCGCAGTCGGCGGCGGGATCACCTTCGACCACCTCGGCCGGATGGAGGAAGGCATGCGTCTGCTCCTGCTCGACCAGGTCAGGTCCTGGTGCGGTGACTCTCACACCAAGGTCGTCCTCAAGCCCGTCATCGACCTCAACCAGCCGCTTCGGGCCAACGGCTACGCGATCCCCGACCGGATCCGCGAACGCGTCGTTCTCCGGGACCGGACCTGCGTGTTCCCGCACTGCACCCGACCCGCGCGGCGTTGTCAGGTCGACCACATCGAGCCCTACGACCACGACGCCGAAGCCGAGGGCGGGGCGCAGTCAGGGCCTACCGCGATCGCGAACCTCGCCGCGCTGTGCACTTTCCACCACCGGCTCAAGACCCACACCGGCTGGCGCTACACCATGGTCGAACCAGGGGTCTACGAGTGGACCAGCCCCCACGGCCACCGCTACCTCCGCGACCACGAAGGCACCTCGCCACTGGCTTCACCTGGTTTCGAGACAGGACTCCGTCCATCCTCAACCACCGAGGACAGCCGACGACCCGATCGACATTGACTCCGCCCCACGCCCCGCCAGAGCACCACATGGCGGGGCTACAGGCACGCTGTCGTCGGCGTGACGTCCTGCTTGACTGAGTCCATGGGCATCAGAGCGGTGGTCTTTGATGTAGGCGGCGTGCTGGAAGTCATCGACGACTCTCTGTTTCCAGGTCCCGCCGAGACGAGACTGGGACTCGACACGGGTGCATTGCTGCATCGCATCAGCGACCTTCCCGCTGGTGCAGCGACCGGGCTCGCGGACGAGGTCGCCGTGCGCCGACACTGGCAGCGGTGCCTGCGCCTCGATGATCAGCAAGCCGACGAGCTGATGAGTGACTTCTGGCGGTGGTACATCGGCACGGTCAACGTCCCGCTGCGCGACTGGTTCGCCAGCCAGCGCCAGCACCGGCTCACGGCCATCCTCAGCAACTCCGCGCCGGGAGCGCGCGAGGCGGAGCGCTGCCACGGGTTCGAGGACATCACCGACGACATCGTCTACTCCCACGAAGTGGGCCTCTCCAAGCCGGATCCCGAGGTCTTCTCGCTGGCGGCCGAGAGACTGGGCGTCTCCCCACACGAGGTGCTGTTCCTCGACGACGTCGAGGAGAACGTCACCGCAGGGCGGGACGCGGGCTGGCACGCCGTGCTCCACCGCGACACCCCGTCATCGATCGCCGCGATGGAGGCGATCATCGAGGCCGCTGGGTGACCTCCTGGTCGCGGAGGTACTCCCCCGGCGTCATGCCGGTGACGGTCCGGAAGTCGTGGGTGAAGTGGGCCTGGTCGGAGTAGCCGAGCTGGGAGGCGACCTCCGCGAGGGTTGTGGTGCCGGCCTTGAGCGCGAGCACGGCGTCGTGCAGGCGTCGCCGTTGGATCAACCACTTCGGGCTCAGTCCGACTCGCTGCTCGACCAGGCGCTGCAGGCTTCGCTCTGACATCGCGAAGCTGTCGGCGACCTCGGCGACGCGAGACACCTCGGGATGCTCCTGCAGCCAGCCGACGACCCGGTTGATCAGGAGCCCCGGCTCGTCGACCGGCAGGAAGCGCTCCAACCGCCGCTCCAGGGCGGTGATGGCCGCGCCGTGGGCCGCGGGGTCGTGGGGGTCGACCGCCATGCTGGCCCGGATCTCCCCGACGAGGTCCTCTGCGTCCAACGAGCCGACCTCGCGCAGGTCCAGGTGACGGTCGGTCAGCTCGGCAACGGAGCGGCCGAGCACCAGGCGCCCGGCCGCCGGCGTGAGCATCGTGCCGACAGCCCAGCCGTCGCCCTCGAGGGTGACGCTCGACCGCCCCGGGACGACGCCGTACAGACGGGCGTAGGTGTTGCTGACCACGATGAGGCACACAGGGTGCTGGAGCGTGCTCTGGGTGGACGCCTCCTCGAGCGACCACACCGGGATCCAGTAGCGCTCGACGAGATCGCCGAGGCGGTCGCTCGGCGCATAGCGGTAGAGCGGCGGAGACGGCCTGCTCACCCCGGTCAGGTGGGCCCTGTCCACCGGGTCGACGCTGCGCGGAGCCCATGGCGTCGACATGTGTCGGATTATCACAAGAACCGACGACATCGCGCCTGCAGGCTGGTCCCATGACCGAGACAGCCACCTCCACAGAAGACCACGTCCGATCCTTCATTGACCGCGCCGACCGCTTCACCGCTGCCCTCGCCGCTGCGGGGGACGCCTGGGACGACCCCAGTCCGTGCGAGGGCTGGACCGTCCGCGACGTGGTGGCCCACGTCATCGACACGCAGCGCGACTTCCTCGACCGTCAGGAGCTGCCCGCGGGCGGCCAGCCTGACCTGGCCGACCCCGTGGCGGCCTGGCGCAGCCACCGGGCGCACGTCGAGGAGGTCCTGGCCTCGCCCGACATCGCTGGACTGGAGTACGACGGCTTCTTCGGCCGTACGACGATCGGCGCCACCATGGCCGACTTCTACGGCTGGGACCTCGTCATCCACGGGTGGGACGTGGCGCGTGGGACCGGGCAGCCCTGGACGATCAGCGACGCGGAGGCCGAGTCCCTCCACGCCACCGCCGACGGGTGGGGGGACGCGCTCTACTCGGAGGGGATCTGCCGTGCACCAGTGCAGGTTCCCGACGACGCGTCGGCCACCGACCGCCTGGTGGCGCGCCTGGGCCGAGACCCGTACTGGCAGCCGGGCTCCTGACCAGCGTTTCTGATCAGCGGGGGGGCGTCAGCGACACCACGGCCAGGGTGCAGCGCCCGGTCACCGCGGCCGGTCCGACCAGCAGGTCGAGGGCGTCCGTCTCCTGGTCTCCCACCACGGGTCGACCCTGCAGCATCATCGCGGCCTGGTCGTCGGCCAGCGGCAGGCTCGACGACCGGCCGAGCTCGAGCACGGTGACCGAGGGCTGCGCGACCGCGGGATCGAAGACGACGTTGAGTGCACGCACCGGCCCCTCCGGCAGGCGGGCCACCACGTCGGAGTCGCCGTCGAAGGCGAACGGCCGACGCGGCTCGACGACGTGCTCGGTCCCGTCGACGACCAGGGTGAGGACCGCGCCCTCCACGACCGTGAGCAGCCGCCGCCGGTCCGGGAAGCTCGAGAAGGGACCCTCACGCTCGACATCGGCCAGGCTGATGCGCCAGCCGCCGCCGTCGTCGGCCAGCAGCTCGCGGGTCTCGCCACCGCCGTTGGCCCAGGGCCGGGGCGCCACCTGAGCCGCCCGGACCACCCGAGGGAGGTCGGTCACTTCTTGCCGGTCTTCTCCGTGGGCTGCGTGGTCGAGAGCGCCGCGACGAACGCCTCCGGCGGGACCTCGACCGTGCCGATGTTCTTCATCCGCTTCTTGCCGGCCTTCTGCTTCTCGAGCAGCTTGCGTTTGCGGCTGATGTCGCCGCCGTAGCACTTGGCGAGCACGTCCTTGCGCATGGCACGGATGTTCTCTCGGGCGATCACGCGGGCTCCGATGGCGGCCTGGATCGGCACCTCGAACTGCTGTCGCGGGATCAGGTCCTTGAGCTTGCCGGCCATCATCACGCCGTAGGCATAGGCCGCCTCCCGGTGCACGATCGCCGAGAACGCGTCGACCGGCTCGCCCTGGAGCAGGATGTCGACCTTGACCAGGTCGGCGGCCTGCTCGCCGGAGCGCTCGTAGTCGAGGGAGGCATAGCCCTTGGTGCGCGACTTGAGCTGGTCGAAGAAGTCGAAGACGATCTCGCCCATCGGGAGCGTGTAGCGCATCTCGACGCGGTCCTCGGAGAGGTAGTCCATCCCCTGCAGGCTGCCGCGCTTGGTCTGGCACAGCTCCATGATCGTGCCGATGAAGTCGGCCGGGGCGAGGATGGTGGCCTTCACGACCGGCTCGTGCACCTCGGCGATCTTGCCTTCGGGGTACTCGCTGGGGTTGGTGACGACCTGTCGACTGCCGTCCTCCATCACCACGTCGTAGACCACGTTGGGGGCGGTGGAGATCAGCTCGAGGTTGAACTCGCGCTCGAGCCGGTCACGGGTGATCTCCATGTGGAGCAGGCCGAGGAAGCCGATGCGGAAGCCGAAGCCGAGCGCGCCGGAGGTCTCGGGCTCGAAGGTCAGCGCGGCGTCGTTGAGCTGCAGGCGCTCGAGCGCCTCGCGCAGCGTCGGGTAGTCGTCGCCGTCGATGGGGTAGAGGCCTGAGTAGACCATCGGGTTGGGGTGCTTGTAGCCGCTCAGGGCCTTGGTCGCGCCGTGGTGCTGGCTGGTGACCGTGTCACCCACGCGGGACTGCCGCACGTCCTTCACGCCGGTGATGAGGTAGCCGACCTCGCCGACTCCCAGATCGGCGGCCTTGACGGGCTCGGGGCTGATCACCCCCACCTCGAGCATCTCGTGCACGGCACCGGTCGACATCATCTTGATGCGGTCGCGGTGGGTGAGCTTCCCGTCGATGACCCGGACGTAGGTGACGACGCCGCGGTAGGTGTCGTAGACAGAGTCGAAGATCAACGCACGCGGCGGTGCGTCTGCGTCGCCCACCGGCGCGGGCGTCTGGCGCACGATCTCGTTGAGCAGTCCGGCCACCCCGACGCCGGTCTTGGCGCTGACGCGCAGCACCTCCGAGGGGTCGCAGCCGACGAGCCCGGCGAGCTCAGCGGCGTACTTCTCGACGTTGGCGCCCGGCAGGTCGATCTTGTTGAGCACCGGGATGATGTGGAGGTCTGCGCCCATCGCGAGGTAGAGGTTGGCCAGCGTCTGGGCCTCGATGCCCTGGGCGGCGTCGACCAGCAGGACCGCCGCCTCGCACGCCTCCAGCGACCGGGAGACTTCGTAGGTGAAGTCGACGTGCCCGGGCGTGTCGATCATGTTGAGGACGTAGGTGCCGGGCTCGGTGCCCTCCTCGTTGTCGACCGGCACCGTCCACGGCATCCGGACGGCCTGGCTCTTGATCGTGATGCCGCGCTCGCGCTCGATGTCCATCCGGTCGAGGTACTGCGCGCGGGCAGCACGCTCGTCGACGACGCCGGTGAGCTGCAGCATCCGGTCAGCGAGGGTGGACTTGCCGTGGTCGATGTGAGCGATGATGCAGAAGTTCCGGATGATCGACGGGTCTGTCGAGCCGGGCTGCGGTGCATTCTTGAGGCTCACAGGCGTGCTCACTCAGTGCTTTCTCTGGGTACGACGACGGGGTCGGCCCATTCTTCCACGGTCCGGCCGCCGCGACCGAACCGCGCCGAGGCCGTCCTCACGCCGTGTCGACCCAGTAGCGGCGCTTGATCCCCCGCTGGTCCTCGAACACGCCGCCGGCCGCCTCGATCACCCTGATCGAGGCGACGTTGTCGCTGTCGCAGGTCACCAGCGCGGAGTCGATGCCGAGGGCCCGGGCATGGGGCAGTGCCGCGCGCAGCATGGAGGTGGCGTGTCCCTCACGGCGGCGGGACGGCCGGACGTCGTACCCGATGTGCCCGCCCACCCCGAGCAGGAACTCGTTGAGCCGGTGGCGGATGGCGATGCGGCCCAGGTAGTCGTCGCCCTCGGTCCACCACAAGGTGGTGGTCGGCACGAAGCCCTCCGGACGCGGGGTCTCCTCGAGGGCCTCGGCGTGCAGGGCGTCGACGAACGCGGAGAACGCCGCCGGCTCGAGCCAGGAGGGGGCATGGCTCTCGATCCAGTAGGCGGTCTGGGACCCGCTCGCCCCCTCGGCGACGAACTCCTCCATCGCGGCCAGGAAGCTGTCTCGGACACGGACGGTGGGCGGCTCGAGCTCGGGCATGGGCACCATTGTGCGAGTCGCGTCCAGCGGTTTCGGTGAGGAAGGATGGCCGCCATGTCGAGCCCCGCCACCGTCTACCCCGCCCCCCACGGCAGCACGGCGCGTCGCCTGGAGTGGGCGTTCCTCCCGCCCAACCTCCGGGCATGGTTCGAGCGCAAGTGCGGCTCCCCTGTGGTCGAGGCGATCTCACAGAACTCCGGCTTCACGCCGGGCTTCGCCTCGGTGCTCGTCTGCGAGGACGGCTCACGCCACTTCGCCAAGGCAGCCTCGGTGAAGGCGCAGCGACTATTCGCCGACTCCTACCGGGAGGAGGCGCGCAAGCTGGCCGCCCTTCCGGCCTCGGTCCCTGCCCCTCGACTGCTGCACCTGCTCGACGACGACTGGGTGGCACTGGTGATCGAGCACGTCGAGGCCCGTTTGCCGAAGCGCCCCTGGGACCTCGCCGACCTCGGTGCGACCCTCGACACCCTCGAGGTCGTGGCCGACGAGCTCACGCCCCCTCCGGCACATCTCGAGCTGGACAGCGCGGTCGACGACTTCGCCGCGATGCTCGACGGGTGGTCGAAGGTCCGCGAGGAGCTGGACCTTTCGCACGCCGACGAGGCGGAGGCGCTGGCACGCCGCTATGCCGAGGTGGTCGACGGAGACACCGTGGTACACACCGACGTCCGCTCCGACAACGTGCTCATCCGCCCGGACGGGCGGGCGCTGCTCTGCGACTGGAACTGGCCGGTCCGGGGGTGCGACTGGTTCGACTCCTTCGCGGCCCTGATCGGCCCCCGGGGCGAGGGCGCGGACGTCGACGCGGTGATGGCCTCACGACGCCTGCTCAAGGATGTCCCGCCCGACGACGTCGACACCGTGCTGGCGCTCTTCGTGGGCTACTTCCTCGGGCAGAGCGTCCTGCCGGTGCCGCCGACCTCCCCGCACATCCGTGACCACCAGCGCTGGCAGGGAGAGGTGTGCTGGGCCTGGCTGGCAGAGCGTCGAGGGTGGCCCCGCAGCGACGTCGCTGGTTGCTCCTGACACGATTTGGGCGCTCCGCCGCGTGGACGGTAGAATTCCTGCTTGCATGTCCGGCGCCGCCTCACGCGACGTGGGCTGTCGGCAGCCCCGGACACCAGACTTCTCCTGACCAGCACCAACCGAGCAAAGGTTCACTGTGGCCAACATCAAGTCCCAGATCAAGCGCAACAAGCAGAACGAGCGACGCCGTCAGCGCAACCAGTCGGTGCGCTCGAGCGTGAAGACCGCGATCCGCAAGTTCCGCGAGCTCGCCGACTCCGGTGACAAGGACGCCGCCGGCACGGCTGCCCGCGACGCTCTGCGCGCGCTCGACAAGGCCGCTTCCAAGGGCGTCATCCACAAGAACCAGGCGGCCAACCGCAAGTCCTCGATCGCCAAGAAGGCCGCCTCGCTCTGAGGTCGGCACTCCGCTGCTGCGGCGCTCTCCCGTCGGGAGGGCGCCGTTGTTGCATTCGCAGGGGTCGCTCAGCGTGAGTCGCGCAGGCCTGCGACCGTGAGCACGAGGCGTTCGAGCGTGTAGGACGCGTCGTGGGCCTGGCCCTTGATGTCGGCGTCGGCCACCGCGACCGCTCGCACGGCCGCGGCGATGCCGTCCTCGCTCCACGAGCGGGCCAGGTCACGGACCGAGCGCACCTTCCACGGAGGCACGCCGAGCTCGCGAGCCAGGTCGGCCTCACGCATCCCGCCGCCTGCGCCCTTGAGACGGGCCACGCTGCGCGCAGTGCCTGCCATCGCCGAGGTCACCAACACCGAGGCGGTGCCCGCGTCGAGTGCCCAGCGAAGCTCCTCCAGGGCAGCGGCACGACGTCCGGCGAAGGCCGCGTCCGCGACCGCGAAGGACTTGGCCTCGGCGCGACCGCCGAAGTATCGCTTGACCTTGTCGAGGGTGAGGGGCTCACCGGGGAAGTCGTGGGCGAGCTGGTCGGCCGCAGCCGCGAGCGAGCGCAGGTCGTGGCCCACGGCCTGCACCAGGAAGCTTGCTGCGTCTGCGTCGATGCGCGCGCCGTGGACCGCTGCCTCGGACGTCACGAACTGCGGGAGGGCAGAGGCCTTGACCTCCTCCGACTTGATCTCGGTGACCCGCTCGAGCTTGCGGAGCCTGGTCAGGACTCCGCTGCCCCGTGGGCCGCCGGAGTGCACCAGCACCAGGGCCACGTCATCGGCGGGAGCCGCGCAGTAGCCGACCAGGCCGTCGACCGACTCGTCGGGAAGGTCCTCGAGCTTGCGCACCACCACGCACCGGCTCGAGGAGAACAGCGAGGGGGCCGACATCTCTCCCAGTGTCGCGAGCGAGAGGCCGCCACCTTCGACCTCGCCCAGCTCGGCCTCGTCGTCGTGGGCGCGCACCGCCGCACGGACCGAGGCCACCGTGCGCTCGGAGAGGAACTCCTCCTTGCCGGTGAGGAGGACGACGTGGCCGAGGAGCTGTGCCGCGGAGAGGGTGCGTGCCATGGTGCGCACAACCCTAGTCGTCGCCGACGACACCCACCTCGCCCTCACGCTCCACGACGAGCACTGTCCCGTCGAGATCGGTGCGCCACACGTGGGCGCCGGTCCCGGTGAGCGCGGAGAGCACGTCCGCCGCGGGGTGGCCGTAGTCGTTGTCGGCGCCGACCGACACGAGGGCGGCGCGCGCACCGAGCGAGGTGAGCCAGGGCAGGTCCTGGTGACGGCTGCCGTGGTGCGGCACCTTGACGACATCGACACGGAGGCCGGCCAAGGTGCTCTCCAGCCGGCCCTGGGTCGGGGGCTCGATGTCGCCGGTGAGGAGGACGCGCACCCCACTCACCTCCGCGAGCAGCACGACGCTCGCGTCGTTGGCGGCGCTCCCCTCGCCCGAGTGGTCGGGACTGCCCTCGGGAGGAGGCCAGACGCGCTCGATGCTGACCTCACCGACGCGCTGGCTGGCCCCGAAGGGCAGCAGGCCCGGCGGCCCACCGACGTGGCGGCGCACGAACGCGGCGCCCGCAGCCGGCTCGGCCAGCGTCGTCGACACCACCTCCCCTACGAGGCGGCCTGCGAGAACTCCTGGCAGGCCGTCGACGTGGTCGGCGTGGAAGTGGGTCAGGACCACGAGCGGGACCGACGTGACGTCGAGACGGTCGAGGCACTCGTCCATCAGCGCCGGCTCGGGACCGGCGTCGACGACCACACCGCTGCTCGGTCCTGAGCGGATGACGAGGCCGTCGCCCTGACCCACGTCGCACATCGCCAGGACCCACCCCTCGGCGGGCCACCCGGGCGTCGGGGGACGCACCAGCACGGCCACGACGAGCAGGCCGGTGCACCCGAGCGCGGAGACCGGATGGCGCATCAGGCGAGGAGCCGCGGCCACGAAGGCCACGCACAGGACCGTCAGCAGGGCCAGGGCCACCGGGCCGTGCCCCCACGGCAGGGCAGGGGTCGGCAGGTCGGCGCCGCGCCTGGCCACAGCGATGATCCAGCCGACCGACCACGCCGCAGGCGCCGCGACGACCTCTCCCAGGGGTGCCCAGACGAGGCCCAGCAGCCCGCCCGCGAGCCCGAGCACCGTGGCGGGCGCCACCGCAGGTGTCGCGAGCAGGTTGGCCACCACGGCGACCAGGCTGACCTCGCCGGAGATGGCCGCGACGACCGGCGTGCAGGCCACCTGCGCCGCCAGCGGGACCGCGACGGCCTCGGCCGCCCACCTGGGCAACCAGGCCGTCAAGGCATCACGCCACGGGGGCGCGAGCAGCAGGATCCCGGCGGTGGCGAGCACCGACAGCGCGAAGCCAGCCGTCACGGCCAGCGCCGGCTGGAGCAGCAGCAGGAACAGCACGGCGACACCGAGGCAGCGGGTGCCACGGGAGCGACCGTTGCGGCCCATCCCGATGAGCGCCACGGTGCCCATCGCCGCCGCCCGCACGACGCTGGGCTCGGTGCGGGCGACGACCACGAAGCCGACGATCCCCAGGGCTGCGAGGGCCCAGATCGCCCGCCCCCGCATCCCGGCCCACCGTCCGATGATCACGAGGAACCCCACGACGAGCGTGAGGTTGGTGCCGCTGACCGCGAGCAGGTGGGTGAGTCCCGTCGTACGGAAGTCCTCGGCGAGTCCTGGGTCGAGGCCCTGGTCGTCACCGTCCACGAGCGCCGGCACGAGCTCGCGCTCGTCCGCCCCGCGGTCGGAGACCGCGGCACGCACCGAGGCCCGCACCGCGGCCGCTGCCTCCCACCACGGACCCGGCCCGGCGATGACCGTCGGGGACCCGATCGGCATGACCAGCGCTGCCTCGTCGCCATCGGCCGGAACAAGGCGGGCGGTGCTGCGAACCCTGGCGCCCAACGCCGGCGCCGGCCAGGTCTCGGGAGCCAGGACCACCACGGGAGCGGAGGTCTTCCAGCCCGATCCACGGCCGCTGACCTCCTCGACCCTGGCCCTCAGCACCTGGAGGTCGCCGAACCTCCCGGCCACAGGCCTGGCGTCGGAGGTCACCGTGAGGTCGAGGTCGACCACGGCCCTCTCCTCGGCGAGATCGGTCACCGGGGAGGTTGCGACCGCCTGCTGGTGCAGGGCCGCGATTCCCGCGACGGCCACCCCGGCGGCGAGGGGGGCCAGCCAGGCGACGTCGAGGACGCGTCGTACGACGAGCGCGACGGCGCAGGCCGAGACCGAAAGGACACCTCCGAGGACCGCCCAGCCCGGCGCGACCAGCACGAGCAGGGCGCCGAGCCACGCTCCCAGCGACACGAGGAGCGCCCGAAGGTCTGCCACGCGGACTCAGATCGTGACGAGCGGTGCCAGGTCGGCCAGGGTGGCGTCGCCGATGCCGTCGACCTCGAGGAGCTCCTCGACCGAGGTGAAGCCGCCGTTCTCGGCGCGCCAGTCCAGGATCGCCGTCGCGGTGACCGGCCCGACACCCGGCAGCCCCTCGAGGGTGGCCTGGTCGGCGGCGTTGAGGTTGACCAGGGGCCCGCTGGCCGCGGCCGCCCCCGGGACCCCGACGCTCCCGGCGACGCCGGACGGGGCAGCCACGCCCACCAGGATCTGCTCTCCGTCGACGAGCACCCGCGCGAGGTTGAGCGAGGTCAGGTCGACGCCGCGTCTGGCCCCTCCCGCCTCCTCCAGGGCGTCGACCACCCGAGACCCCGGTGGCAGCACCGCGATGCCCGGGCGGCGCACCCGTCCCGCCACGTCGACCGTCACACCGGCCTTGACCGCCTGCCCCGTGGTCGCGGGGGCGTCCGGCACGGCCACACCCCCGGAGACCTGCGGAGCCGGGGCGGCCGTGGCGACGGCCGGGAGGGCCACCGGCTCAGCCGCACCCCGAAGCACCCACCAGGAGGCGAGGCCGACGGCCAGTGCGGCGACCACGGCCACGACCGCGACGTGGGTGGCCCCGACCCCACGGATGCCCGGCAGCACGAACCGCTGCTCGGTGGCGGCCACGGGCCCCGACCCCCGACGGGAGGCGTGCCGGCCGGGCGCTGGGATCACCACAGGATCGGGCGGGACGCGGGGCGCCGGAGGCTCCGCAGGTGATTCCGGCCTGATGCGGGTGTGGGTGGGCTGCTGCCCGCGCACCGCTGCGAGCTCGGCACTCAGCGTGGCGAGCCGGCGTGACACGGCCTCCGCGTGCTCGGGACTGGGCTGTGACCGGCGCATGCCACCACGCTAGGAACCGCAGATCCGCCGCGACAGGGGCTCCGACCCATCTGTGGAGAACTCAGGGGCGGGGTGCCACGCACACCGCGACCATGCCCGGGCCCACGTGGGCGCCCAGGACGGCGCCGAGCTCGCCGCACATCACCTCGCGCTCCCCCAGCTGGTCGGCGAGGCGCTCGCCGAGCCGGTCCGCGAGCTCTGCGGCGCGCGCGTCGTTGGCGAGGTGGGAGACGCACACGTCGACCTCCTGGTCGGCCGCCGCCTCGACCGCCAGGTCCTCGAGACGGGCCAGCGCGCGGGTCGCCGTACGCACTCGCTCGCGAGGGCTCACCCGGCCGTCCACGATCTCGAGGAGGGGCTTCACCGACAGGGCGCTGCCGAGGATGGCCGCGGCAGCGCCGATACGTCCTCCGCGACGGAGGTACTCCAGGGTGTCGACGTAGAAGAGCGAGGTGGCCGCGTGCCCGCGGGACGCTGCAGCCTCCGCGGCCTCCTGCGCAGAGCCGCCCGAGTCCAGCACGTCGCGCGCCGTGAGCGCTGCGTAGCCGGTGGCGATGCCCACCTGCGTGGAGTCGACCACGTGCACGGGCAGGTCTGCCTCCTGGGCTGCGAGCTGCGCCGACTCGAGCGTGCCGCTCATCTCGCCCGAGAGGTGGACCGAGACGACCTCGTCGGCTCCCTCGCTGTGGAGTCGGCGGTAGAGCTCGGCGAACACCGCCGGAGCGGGGCGCGAGGTGCTCACCGGCACGAAGTCGCGCAGCGCCTGGGCGACCATGTCGGGGGTGGCGCCGTCGCTCCCCTCGTCGAGCACCCGCGCGCCGATGACCACCTGCAGGGGCACCACGATGATCTCCCGCGAGGCCGCCACGTCGGGCGGCAGGCTGGAGGTCGAGTCGGTGACGATGACGGTGCCGGGCACAGGGTGAGGCTAGTGGGTCATCGGCTGTTGCCGCCCGCACCGACTGCGGGTTTGATGAGTGTGTGCACGATGCTTCCGGGAGCTTCGCCCACGAGCTGCGCCTTGCGATCGACCGGCGTGGCCTGGCGCTGGACCGTATCCGTGAGCGCCTCGAGCAGCGCGGCGTCACGGTCAGCGTGGCGACCCTCAGCTACTGGCAGTCGGGCCGGAGCCTCCCCGGGCGGAAGGCCTCGATCGCGGCCCTCCCCCACCTCGAGGCCGTGCTCGCGCTCGACCCCGGCCACCTCCGCCGCGCCCTGCCACTCACCCGGGACCGGCCGCGGCGCAGCACGGTGCCGGGGCTGGAGGTGCTGTGGCCCGAGACCCCTCAGGCCGACCTCCTGGGGCGGCTCGACACCCGCTGGGACGCCGACCTCGAGCGCGTGGTGCTGCACGACATCCTCCGCATCGGCGCTGACCGACGACAGGTCAGCCTGACCGTGCGACAGGTGCTCAGGGCGCGGGCCGACGGACCCGATCGGCGGGTGGTCATGCACTGCCACGACGACCGCACCGCCCCTCCCGTCGAGATCCGGGCGCTGCAGGGGTGCGAGGTCGGCCGGGTGGTGCGCAGCGAGGACCACGGGGCCACCGCCGCCGAGCTGCTCTTCCATGCCCCGCTCAAGCGCGGGGACACCGTGATCGTCGAGTACGTCGCCGTGTCACCCAGCCCGGGACCGCTCGAGACGACCTACAGCCGTCGTCTGCGCATGCCCATGCGCGAGTACCTCCTCCAGGTCGAGTTCGACGCCGCGGCGCTGCCCGTCGAGACTGTCGCCTTCACCGACGACCGCGACAGCGCGATCGCCCTCGACCCGGCGCACCGCGCCCACCTCGCCCACACCGACGTCACGCCCGGGGTGGCGGGCATGCGGTGGGCCTGGACGGAGCTCGGGGACGGCCGTCAGTCGGCCTGAGTTAACTGTTAAGGCAGCCCAACCCCTTGCCGAGACCGGTGCCGGGTGCGCATGGTCAGCGCGTCCATCTGTCTCGGGAAGGATCCAAGATGAACCACGCCCACACCAGGTGGGGAGTCGGCACCGCCGCTCTCCTCGCCGGCAGCGCACTGGCGCTGACCCCGCTCGCCTCCTCGGCGGCCGACCAACCACAGCCACAGGACGCCACGACGGCGACCCAGGCCGCAGACGGCAAGGCGCCCCTCCTCGGCACCTCCGCCGACGACCGCTACATCGTCGTCTTCGACAAGGACGCGAGCACGAAGGGGATGCGCACGGCGAAGGCCGAGACGCGCTCCGCAGGAGCCCAGGTGACCCACACCTACTCCACGGTCCTGGACGGCTTCGCCGCGAAGCTCCCGGCCGAGGCGCTCAACGGGCTCCGGAACAACCCGCACGTCGCCTACATCGAGCCGGACATGCCCGTCCAGGCTGCCGAGACCCAGTCACCGGCCACCTGGGGCATCGACCGCATCGACCAGCGGTCCCTGCCGCTCTCGAACTCCTACACGTTCACCCAGTCCGGTGCCGGCGTGACGGCGTACATCATCGACACCGGCATCCGCACCGCCCACGCGGAGTTCAGCGGACGTGCGGTGTCCGGCTACACCGCCATCAACGACGGGCGGGGCAGCGACGACTGCAACGGCCACGGGACGCACGTCGCCGGGACCGTCGGCGGCGAGACGTACGGCGTCGCCCAGGACGTGCGACTGGTGGCCGTGCGCGTGCTGGACTGCAACGGCAGCGGCTCCAACTCCGGAGTCATCGCCGGCGTCGACTGGGTGACCCAGAACCACGCCGCCGGCTCCCCCGCCGTCGCCAACATGAGCCTGGGTGGGGGCATCTCCACGGCCCTCGACTCCGCGGTCAACAACTCCATCGCGGACGGCGTGACCTACGCACTGGCGGCCGGCAACGACTCCGGTGCCAACGCCTGCAACGGCTCGCCCAGCCGGGTGGCCGCCGGTCTGACCGTCGGCTCGACGACCAGCACCGATGCCCGGTCGAGCTTCAGCAACATCGGCTCCTGCCTCGACCTGTTCGCCCCCGGGTCGAGCATCACCTCCGCGTGGCACACCAGCAACAGCGCGACCAACACGATCAGCGGCACGTCGATGGCGACTCCTCACGTCGCCGGCGCGGCAGCGCTCTACCTGCAGACCAACCCGGGAGCATCGGCCGCCACGGTCGCCAGCGCCCTGATCGGGAACGCCACCACCGGCAAGGTCACGAACGCGGGCACCGGCTCACCGAACCGACTGCTCTACACCGGCACCGGCGGCACCGACCCGGGCCCCGGCCCGGACCCGGAGCCCACGACCTGCGACTCGATGCCCGAGCGTGAGTCCGGCTCGCTGTCGAGCGGTGGGGTCGCCTACCACCCGGGAGCCAACGACTACTACTACTCCGGCTCCGGCACGCACGTCGGCTGCCTGGCCGGCCCGTCGAGCGCGGACTTCGACCTCTACCTGGAGAAGTGGAACGGCTCGCGCTGGGTCGTCGTCGCCCAGAGCATCAGCTCCACCTCGAACGAGCGGATCTCCTACACGGGCACGTCGGGCTACTACTCGTGGCGCGCGCAGTCCTACTCGGGCTCGGGCAGCTACACCTTCGGGCTCGACCGCCCCTGACGGCGACGTGAGCCCTCACCCTGCAGGACTTGGGTGATATCCGGGGACCTTCACGCTCTGTGCCCAACACATCGGGTGCAAGGCGGGAAGGTCCCCGGATGACGTCGAGCTCAGAGAACGATGTTGACGAGCTTCGGGGCCCGCACGATCACCTTGCGCACCACGGCGCCGTCGATCGCACGCTGCACGGACTCGTCGGCCAGCGCAGCTGCCTCGAGGTCGGCCTCGCTGATGTCGGGAGCGACGTCCAGTCGTGCCTTGACCTTGCCGCGCACCTGGACGACGGCCACGACCGACTCCTCCACCAGCAGGGCCTCGTCGACAGGCGGCCACCCCGCACGTGCGACGGTGGGCTCGTGGCCCAGCCGCTCCCACATCTCCTCGGCGGTGTAGGGCGCCACCAGCGACAGCATGATCGCGACGGCCTCGGTGGCCTCGCGGACGGCCGGGTCAGCCGGACCGCAGCCGCTGTCGATGGCCTTGCGGGTGGCGTTGACCAGCTCCATCACCTTGGCGACCATGACGTTGAAGCGGTAGGCCTCCACCAGCTGCGCCGCCTCGTGAACTGCACGCGCGGTCGCGCGCCGCAGGGCGAGGTCACCGGCGGTCGGTTCGACGCCGGGCTCGGAGGTGACGTCGCCGCTCAGCCGCCAGGCGCGCTGCAGGAAGCGCAGCGACCCCTCCGGGGACATGTTGGCCCAGTCGATGTCGTCCTCCGGAGGACCGGCGAACACCAGCGTGAGGCGTACGGCGTCGACACCGAAGGTCGACAGCTGCTCGCCCAGGTTGACGCCGTTGCCCAGGGACTTCGACATCTTCTTGCCCTGGTTGATCACGAAGCCCTGGTTGAGCTGGGTGGACCAGGGCTCGCGGAAGTCGACCAGGCCCATGTCATTGAGCACCTTGGTGAAGAACCGGCCGTAGAGGAGGTGCAGCACGGCGTGCTCGACCCCGCCGACGTAGAGGTTGCACGGCATCCACGCGTTGACCTTCTCGCTGTCGAAGACGCGGTCGGTCTCGTGCGGTGAGCAGTAGCGGAACATGTACCAGGACGAGTCCACGAAGGTGTCCATGGTGTCGGTGTCGCGCGTCGCGGGGCCACCGCACCGCGGGCACGCGACGTTGACCCACTCGTCGGCGCCGCCGAGCGGAGAGGTGCCCTTGGGCTTGAGGTCGGAGCCCTTGAGCATCGGCAGCGTCACCGGCAGCTGGTCCTCCGGCATCGGGACCTCGCCGTCCACCGGGCAGTGGACGATCGGGATCGGGGGGCCCCAGTAGCGCTGACGGCTCACCAGCCAGTCGCGCAGGCGGAAGTTCACCGCGCCCTTGCCCGTGCCCTGCTGCTCGAGGAAGTCGATGGTCGCTCGCTTGGCCTCCTCGACACCCAGCCCGTTGATGTCGAGAGGCGCGTCCGAACCCGGGGCCGGGGAGTTGATGGTCTCGCCCTCGCCGCTGTAGGCCTCGCCCTCGAAGTCCGCCGGCGGCCGGGTCGTGCGGATGATCGGCAGCCCCATCGCGGTGGCGAACTCCCAGTCGCGCTGGTCGCCGCCGGGCACGCCCATGACCGCGCCGGTGCCGTAGTCGGCCAGGACGTAGTCGGTGGCCCACACCGGCATCTGCTCGCCGGTCACCGGGTTGGTCGCGGTGACGCCGAGGTCGACCCCGGTCTTGGGCCGGTCGGTGGACAGCCGGTCGATGTCACTGGCCTTGCGGATCTCTTCGCGGTAGGTCGCGAAGGCCTCCCGCTGCTCCTCGGTCACCAGCTCCTCGGCGAGGGGAGAGTCGACGGCGACGACCATGAAGGTCGTGCCGAAGATGGTGTCGGGACGCGTCGTGTAGACGGTGATCGGCTCAGCCCGGCCCTCGACCACGAAGTCGACGTGGGCGCCCTCGGAGCGCCCGATCCAGTTGCGCTGGGCGGTGACGACACGGTCCGGCCAGGTGGCCTCGAGGTCGTCCAGCCCGTCGAGCAGCTCCTGGGCGTAGTCGGTGATCTTGAAGTACCACTGGGTCAGCTCCTTCTTGGTTACCTCCGCCCCGCACCGCTCGCACATGCCCGCGACGACCTGCTCGTTGGCCAGCACGGTCTGGTCCTGGGGACACCAGTTGACCGGGCTGTTCTTGCGGTAGGCCAGGCCACGCTCGTAGAGCTTCAGGAACAGCCACTGCGTCCAGCGGTAGTAGTCCTGGTCGGAGGTGTTGAAGGTGCGCGTCCAGTCGAAGGACGCGGCGTACCTCTTGCAGGACTCGATCGACTTGGCGATGTTGGCGCGGGTGTAGTCGTCGGGGTGGGCGTCGTTGCGGATAGCGGCGTTCTCGGCCGGCAGCCCGAAGGAGTCGAACCCCATCGGGTTGAGCACCTCGTAGCCTTGCTGCCACCAGTAGCGGGCCACCACGTCGTGCAGCGCGAAGACCTCGGCGTGACCCATGTGCAGGTCGCCGCTGGGGTAGGGGAACATCGTGAGCGCGTAGCGCTTCTCGCGCTCGCTCGCGTCGTCAGCGCGGAAGGGCTGCAGCTCCTCCCACACCGGCTGCCACTTCTGCTCGGTGGCCGCGATGTCGTACGACGACTCCTGCTCGGTGCTCATCTGGCTCCTCCTCGGTCCTGCTCCCGCCCTGGCACATGAAAAAACCCCTCGTCATGGAGGGGTGGCCGCGTGACTCTCCAGCGATGGAGTGTGAGTCAGCGCGGCTGGCCAAGAAGCAGGGACTGTGACTGCATGTGCACATCCTAGCGCCGAAGGAGTTGAGCGGCGGCCCGGTCCCCCGACACAGGCCGCCGCTCGGCACCGACTGACTGCTCAGCGCACGAAGCGCGGTGTCAGCGGCGGGTTCCACCACTCGCCGTTGGAGGCCTTGATCGCACCGACGATGTGCAGGGCACCGGCGACGAAGGGCGCGGCGATGAGGGTCAGCAGCCCCAGGCCCAGCAGCAGGATCAGCGGGATCGAGACGACGATCCAGATGAACATCGTGATCTGGACGTTCAGCGAGTTGGCTGCGTGGGCGCGGACGAAGGGTCCGCGGTCCTTGTACATCAGGTAGACGGCGAGGGAGCCCACGAAGCCGAGGAAGCCGGCCGAGAAGACCATCGCGGCCAGGGCGCCGGCGTGCGCGATCATCCCCCAGGTGCGCTCCTGCTCCGGGGAGATGGACGGCACCTGGTGTGGCGAGTACGGATTGGGCTGGCTCATGGAGACCTCCTTGGTCGATGTACCCAACTCAACCACGCTCCCCGGGCGTTTCCATCCCGGACCGGGGTGACATCAGGGTCGCCTCAGGGGTCGTTCCGGGTGCCTCGTTAGGGTCAGGCGCATGACTGTCCTCGACATGTTCCGACTCGACGGGAAGGTCGCCATCGTCACCGGCGCCTCGAGCGGCCTGGGCGTGGCCTTCGCGCACGCCCTGGCCGAGGCGGGTGCCGACGTCGTCCTCGGCGCCCGACGCGTGGAGAAGCTCGAGAGCGTGGCCGAGTCGGTGCGAGGCACCGGCCGTCGCGTCGTCACCGTCGCCACCGACGTGGCCGACCCGGACCAGTGCCAGCACCTGGTCGACCGCGCCATGGAGGAGCTGGGTCGCGTCGACGTGCTGGTCAACAACGCCGGCATCGGCACGGCCGTGCCTGCCACGCGCGAGACGCCGGAGCAGTTCCGCTCGGTCATCGACGTCAACCTCAACGGGTGCTACTGGATGGCGCAGGCGTGCGGACGCGTCATGCAGCCCGGCTCGAGCATCATCAACATCTCCTCGATCCTCGGGATCACCACCGGCGGACTCCCCCAGGCCGCCTACTCCGCCTCCAAGGCCGGCCTCGGCGGGCTGACCCGTGACCTGGCCCAGCAGTGGATGGGCCGCAAGGGCATCCGGGTCAACGCGATCGCCCCGGGGTTCTTCGAATCCGAGATGACCGAGACCTACCCCGACGGCTACCTCGACCTGGTCATGGTGCGTGTGCCCGCCGGCCGGCAGGGTGACCCGCGCGAGCTGGCCGCCACGGCCGTGTGGCTGGCCTCCGACGCGGCCGGCTACGTCAACGGGCAGATGATCCCCGTCGACGGCGGGCTCACGATCGCCTGACCCATGTCGCACGGGGACTACAAGGACTTCTTCAGGGCCGCCTGCGAGGGCGACCTCGAGCTCGTACGACACCACCTCGCGCAGGGGGTCGACGTCGACTTCATCCACCCCGAGCTGCAGTCGACGGCGCTGGTGGCCGTCCTCGAGCTGGGCCGCGCCGACGTCGCCGCGGTGCTCCTCGCACACGGGGCCGACCCCGACCTGCTCTCGCCCCTGGAGGGGCTCACCCCGCGACAGCTGGGGGCAGAAACGCCGAGAGGCCGGATCTCCTGATCCGGCCTCTCGTTCGGTGGAGGTGAGGGGACTCGAACCCCTGACCCTCTGCATGCCATGCAGATGCGCTACCAGCTGCGCCACACCCCCGAAGGGTGCCGCCCGACCAACCCTGCGTCGAGCAACTCGCGGAATCTTAGCCAACCGTCGCGGCGGATGCGAAATCGGGTGCGGTCGTGATGGTGCGGTTCCAGGCGACCAGTCGGGCGGCACCGTCAGGACCCCCGTCGTCGAGGACGGTCCAGCCACAGTTGTCCATGCCGGCGAACGTCGCGACGGCGTCGCTCGGCCACCCCAGCAGGGCCGCCACCGCGACCTTGAGCGCCGCGCCGTGGCCGACCACGACCCCGCACTCGCCCGGCTCGAGCGTGGCCTGGGCCTCGCGCAGAGCCGCGGTGAACCGCGCCGACACCTGCTCGGTCGACTCGGCGCCGGGGACGGCGTCGTACCGCCCCTGGAGGAAGGCGAGGTAGCCCTCGGGGAAGGCCTGCGCGAACTCCGGCATCGTCAGGCCGGTGCGCTCGCCGAGGTCGAACTCGCGCAGGCGCGGGTCAGTGCGGAGGCTGACACCGGAGGCCTCGGCGACGCGGGACGCGGTGGCGCGCGCCCGGCTCAGGTCAGAGGACCACACCAGCCTCGGGTGCAGCCGGGCCAGCACCGACGCCACCGCGGCGGCCTGGGCGACACCGGTCTCGTCGAGGTGGACGTCGTGGTGGCCCTGGCCGCGTCGCTCGGCGTTCCAGGCGGTCTGGCCGTGTCGGAGCAGGACGAGGGTGCGGTGGCTCACGTCAGGGTGAGCGGGATGACCGGGCAGTCGCTCCAGAGGCGCTCGAGGGCGTAGAACGTGCGCTCGTCCTCGTGCTGGACGTGGACGACGAGGTCTCCGTAGTCGAGCAGGACCCACCGGCCGCCGCGCTGGCCCTCGCGCCGGATGGGCTTGGCGCCGGCGTCGCGGAGCTTGGCCTCGACCTCGTCGACGATGGCGCTGACGAGGCGCTCGTTGCCGGCGCTGGCGATGACGAAGGCGTCGGTGATGGCCAGCTGCTCGCTGACGTCGTAGGCCAGCACCTGGTCGGCCTGCTTGTCGTGGGCTGCCTGGGCGGCGACGGCGACGAGCTCGAGAGCGTGGTCGGTGGCGGTCATGAGGTTTCCTTGGGGTAGAGGCCGTGCTTGCCGATGTACTGGACGACGCCGTCGGGCACGAGGTACCAGACCGGTTCGCCGCGACGCTGGCGTGCGCGGCAGTCGGTGGAGGAGATGGCCAGCGCCGGGATCTCCACCATGGTCACGCGGTCGGAGGGGATGGCCCCCAGGGTCTTCTCGTCCATCTCGTAGCCGGGCCGGGTGCAGCCCACGAAGTTGGCGAGCTCGAAGAGCTCCTCGACGTCGCGCCACGTGAAGATGTCGGCCAGCGCGTCGGCGCCGGTGATGAAGTAGAGCTCCTCGTCGGGCCGCTCGGCCTTGAGGTCGCGCAGGGTGTCGATCGTGTAGGTGGGGCCGTCGCGGTCGATGTCGACGCGCGAGACGGTGAAGCGCGGGTTGGCCGCGGTGGCCACGACCGTCATCAGGTAGCGGTGCTCGGGGGGCGAGACCTCGCGGTCGGCCTTCTGCCAGGGTGCGCCGGTCGGCACGAAGACGACCTCGTCGAGGTCGAACCACGCCTGGACCTCCGACGCGGCCACGAGGTGGCCGTGGTGGATCGGGTCGAAGGTGCCACCCATCACTCCCACGCGCCGCACGCGGTCCGACACGGTGTCGACCTCAGCTGTGCTCGCGACCGCCTCCGAAGGCGACCACCGCCGCCAGGAGGAGCAGGAGCAGCAGCAGGACGCCGCCGCCGATGACGTAGGGAGAGACCGCGGGCTCGGACTCGGTGGCCGCGACGACAGTCAGTGCGCTCAGCATGCGTCGATCCTATCGTCAGCCGCGGACGTGGCCGTCGCCCACCACGACGAACTTGCTGGAGGTCATCTCAGGAAGCCCCATCGGACCCCGGGCGTGGAGCTTCTGGGTGGAGATGCCGATCTCCGCGCCGAAGCCGAACTCGCCGCCGTCGGTGAACCGCGTCGAGGCGTTGACCAGCACGGCCGCGGAGTCCACCGAGGCGACGAAGCGGCGGATCACGCCCTGGTCGCGGGCCAGGACCGCGTCGGTGTGACCGCTGGAGAAGCGCCGGATGTGCTCGATGGCCGCCTCCACGTCGTCGACGACGGCGGCCGAGATGTCGAGGGAGAGGAACTCGGCGGCGTGGTCGTCGTCGGTGGCGGGGACGACGTCGTCGTACTCCGCGAACCGCTCGTCGCCGTGCACGGTCACCCCCGCACCCTGCAGGGCCTCGACGACGCGCGGGAGGAACTCGTCGGCGACGTCGGCGTGGACCAGCAGCGACTCGGCGGAGTTGCAGACCGAGGTGCGGTGGGTCTTGGAGTTCATCACGATCTCGAGCGCCTGGTCGAGGTCGGCCGAGGAGTCGACGTAGACGTGGCAGTTGCCGACCCCGGTCTCGATCACCGGGACGGTCGACTCCTCCACGACGCTGCGGATCAGGCCCGCTCCCCCGCGCGGGATGAGCACGTCGACGAGGCCACGCGCCCGCATCAGCGCCTTCACGCTCTCGTGGCTGTCGCCCGGCACCAGCTGGACGGAGTCCTCGGGCAGGCCCGTTGCTGCCAGGGCCGATCGCAGCACGTCGACGATCGCAGTGTTGCTGGACCGGGCGCTGGAGGAGCCGCGCAGCAGCACCGCGTTGCCCGACTTGAGACAGATGCCGGCCGCGTCGGCGGTGACGTTGGGACGCGCCTCGTAGATCATCCCGACCACCCCGAAGGGAACCCTGACCTGGCGCATCTCGAGCCCGTTGGCGAGCGTCGACCCGCGGAGCACCTCACCGACGGGGTCTGGCAGGGCTGCCACGTCACGCAGGCCCTGCGCCATGCCCTCGATGCGCTCGGAGGTCAGCCGCAACCGGTCGATGACGTTCGCGGGCGTGCCCGCGGCCTCCGCACGCTCGACGTCCTCGGCGTTGGCGGCGAGGACGGCGTCGCCGGCGTCCACGAGGGCCTGCGCCATCCGATCCAGGGCGGCATCCTTGGTGGCCCGGGTCGCGAGCGCCAGGACGTGGCTGGCGGTCCTGGCCCGGGATGCGACCTCGCGGACCTTGTCATCTGTGCTCATGGTTCGAGCGTAGGCGCGGTGCACGCCCGGTCCATCGGCGTCTCAACCCCTAGGGTGGTGTGATGAGACCACTCTCGGGGGTGACGGTCGCGCTGGTCACCACCGCGGCTGTCATGACGGGCATCACTGCCGACGCTGGCACCGAGCGCGCTGCGCCGGCAGCGGCAGAGCTGCCGCGCGATATCCCGGGCGGCGTCGAGGTGACGATGGTCGACGGGGACCGGCTGCGCGTGTGGGCAGCGGAGAACCACCGGGCGGTGTGGGCCAAGAGGTACGACACGGCGACCGGCGCGTGGAGTGCCCGCCGGGAGGTCCTGCGGAAGGAGGACCTCTCCTGCGGCGACGTCGACGCCCGGACGGCCAACGGCGCCGTGGCCTTGACGGCTGAGTGCGACCCGGGCGGCTGGTCCGAGGACCAGGCGCCCGTCGCCACCCACGCACTGTGGTCGGCAGACACGCTCACCTGGTCGTCGTACCAGCTCGAGGGCGAGGCGTACGACGAGCCCGGCATCTCCTCCGACGGACGTCGGGCGGTCTGGCCGCAGCACGGCGGCTACGTCACCCTCGGACCGGAGGGCTTCACCCGACACACGCTCGAGACGACGGGCCAGGAGTACACCACCACGGCGACGATCACCGACGGCGGGCAGGTCTCCTTCCTCTTCGGTGCCCACGTGTCCCGTCGCAGGTGCGCCATGGTCGTGCTGACCCGGACAGGAGACGCCCCTCCGACGCGCCAGGAGCTCGCACTCGACGACGCGTGCCAGGACCGCCACTTCGCCAACGTCGACTCCGACACGACCTGGTTCGGCGAGTACGGCGTGGCATCCCAACGCACCGTCATCTCGCGCCCCGACGCCTCCTCCCCATGGTCGGTCACCCAGGTCGCGCCGGCCGCCGCCCCCGGCCTCGAACGGGCGGAGGGACGCCTCGGCACCACCTTCCTGGACGCGACCGGCTTCCCGCTCCTCGCGCTCGGCTCACCCGGAGGACGCAAGGTCCGCGCCCAGGTCTACGACGCCTCGAGCCAGGCGTGGGGAGCCTCGCAGGTCGTGCACGACAACGGGGGGGCGCGGTGCCGCTGGGGCGACGACTCGTTCGCCGAGCCGCTCGCCGTCGTCGTGGTCACCGTGGAGTGCGGCGCTCGCAGCGTCGTCCTCACCTCTGCCGATGCCCTCCACTGGCAGTCGCTGCGGATGGGGCGACATGCCCTCGGGCTGTCCTTCGACGGGCGGTACGCCGTCGTCCCGGGGCGGAGCCGGACCACGGTCGTCTCGCGTGAGCTGGGCACGCTGACGCTTCCCCTCGGTGTCCGGGGACGGTGTGACGTGGTCGTCCCGGACGGGCCCGACGGCGCCGTGCTCCTCACCGCCGCCGGCCGCAACCGTGGCTGGCCCACGCTCCTCCAGCACTCCTCGCCCGGCGGCTGGACCAGGCTCTCCCGGACAAGCCTCCCCACGCCTCGACAGGGCTGTCGCAAGGCACGGTCCGAGCACTACGACCTGCCCTACCGCTTCACCGTCATCGGGCGCCGCGACAAGGTCTACCGGGTCCGGATCGCGCAGCGTGCCGGCGAGTGGACGGTGCAGCGCAGCCGCTGGTGAACGCAGGACGCCCCCGACCGTGTGGTCGGGGGCGCCTGGCGGGTGCTGGGGCTCAGCCCTTGCGGGCCGCGATCTGCTCGGTGGCCGCAGGGAGGACCGAGTGGAGGTCTCCCACGACGCCGAAGTCGACCAGCTCGAAGATCGGCGCCTCCTCGTCCTTGTTGACGGCGACGATGACCTTGGAGGTCTGCATGCCGGCTCGGTGCTGGATGGCACCTGAGATGCCGTTGGCGACGTAGAGCTGGGGCGACACGGTCTTGCCGGTCTGGCCGACCTGGAACGCGTGCGGCATCCAGCCCGAGTCGACGGCAGCGCGCGAGGCGCCGACAGCGGCGCCGAGCGAGTCGGCGAAGCCCTCGACCGGGGCGAAGTCGCCGCCGGTGCCACGCCCGCCCGAGACCACGATGGCGGCCTCGGTGAGCTCGGGACGGCCGGTGGACTCACGAGGCTGGGTGGCCACGACCTGGGCGGTCTTCGCGGCGTCGGAGACGGTTGCGGAGAACGCCTCGACCGCACCCGCACCAGCCGCCTCCTCAGGGGCGGCGGCGTTGGGCTTGACCGTGATGATCGGGGTGCCCTGCGTGACCTTGGCCTGGACGGTGTAGTTGCCCGCGAAGACGCTCTGCGTCGTGACGGGCCCTTCCTGCACGTCGACGGCGTCGGTGATCAGGCCCGAGCCGATCTTGATCGCGAGGCGTGCCGCGACCTCCTTGTTCTCGAACGAGGAGGGCAGCAGGATGGCAGCGGGCTGCGCCTGCTCGGCCAGCTGCTGCAGCGCCTCGGCCTTGGGGGCCACGAGGTAGCCCTTGATCTCGGCGTCGTCGACGACGTAGACCTTCTCGGCGCCGTAGGCCTTGACCTTCTCGGCAACGGCGTCGGCCTTGTCGGGCGAGCCGAAGAAGACCGCCGACGGCTCGCCGAGGCGGCGGGCGATCGTGAGCAGCTCGAGCGTGGGCTTCTTGACCGCGCCGTCGGCGTGGTCGATGACAACCAGGACTTCAGACATTGTCTCGGTGTCCCTTCTCAGATGAACTTCTTGGAGGCGAGGAACTCGACCAGCGCCGTGGCGCCCGAGCCGTCCTCGTCGGTGACGATCTCGCCGGCGGTGCGCGGCGGGCGTGCGGTGGTGTCCTCGACCTGCGACCAGGCGACGGAGAGGCCGACCTCGCCGGCGTCGACGCCCAGGTCAGAGAGGCTGTAGGTCTCCAGCGGCTTCTTCTTGGCGGCCATGATGCCCTTGAAGGAGGGGTAGCGCGCCTCGCCGGACTGGTCGGTCACCGAGAGCACGAGCGGGAGCGTCGCACCGATGACCTCGGTCGAGCCCTCGTTGTCGCGCTTGACCCGCACCTGGTCACCCTGGCTCTCCACCACGGACGCGAGCGTCACCTGGGGCAGTCCGAGGCGCTCTGCCAGCATCGCCGGGACGACGCTCATGCCACCGTCGGTCGAGGCCATGCCGCAGACCACGAGGTCGGCAGGACCGACCTTCTCGATGGCCTTGGCGAGGACCAGCGAGGTCGCGATCGAGTCGGAGCCGGCGATGGCGTCGTCGACGACGTGGACGCCCTTGTCGGCACCCATCTGCAGCGCCTTGCGCACCGCGTCGACCGCCTTCTCCGGCCCCACGCAGAGCGCGGTGACCTCGATCTCCTCGCCCTCGCGCTTCTCGCGGAACTGCAGGGCCTGCTCGACGGCGTACTCGTCGAGCTCGGACAACAGGCCGTCGACGCCCACGCGGTCGACGGTGTTGTCATCCTCGAACTTCCGGTCGGCCGTGGCATCCGGCACGTACTTCACACAGACAACAATGTTCATGGTGGTGTGGCCTCGCGGCCCCTCCTGTGCGCTCGATGTGTGACCGAGAGGCTACCTACCACCAGCGCCACGGCGTAACCGGGTCCACGGTGGGGTCGCTCACAGTCCTGGTCGCGTCAGGGACGGACGATCCGGTCGAGGATGCGTCCCACCACGAGCCAGACCACCGCTGCGATCCCCCAGTTGACCAGGGCGTTCTTGACGTCGGCGCCGTCGCCACGGAAGTCGAAGACCCCGGCCCGGCGGTCGAAGACGCCGAGGTCGACCGCGCTCGCGGCGTCCTTGATGAACTGCACGAGCGAGTTGCCCTGGTTGGCGTCGAGCGCGACCAGGAGCGCGCCGAGCGCCAGCACGAGTGCGCACGCCGCACACGCGAGCCAGATGGCCTGCGCCAACGTTGCGCGCACCTGCGCGACTGCATTCCTCGAGCTGGCGTCCTTGGCCACGTCTTCTCCTGCTTGTCTGGGTGGTTGCGGGGTGGGCGGTCAGCGACCGACGAAGGTCGCCTTGCCCGGCCCGTGCTCAACGAACGATGACATGCCGAGGGCACGGTCCTCGGTGGCGAAGATCGCGGCGAACTGCTGCCGCTCGATCTCGAGCCCGGTGTCGAGGTCGACCTCGACGCCGCGGTCGATGCACTCCTTGGCTGCCCGGAGGGCGAGGGGGGCGGCTCCCGTGAACTGACGCGCCCAGGCCACTGCGGCGTCGTAGACCTCCTCAGGCGGCAGCACCTTGTCGACCAGCCCGATCGAGAGAGCCTCCTCGGCCTTGACGAACCGCCCGGTGAGGATCATGTCCTTGGCGCGGCTCGGGCCGACGAGGCGCGCCAGGCGCTGGGTGCCGCCGGCGCCGGGGATGATGCCCAGCAGCACCTCCGGCTGGCCGAAGACCGCGTCCTGGGCTGCGAACCGGAGGTCTGCGGCCAGCGTCAGCTCGCACCCGCCACCCAGCGCGTAGCCGTTGACGGCGGCGACCACGGGCTTGGGGATGCGGGCGATGGCCGTCGTCGCGGAGCTCACCGAGTAGGACAGCTCGACCATCTGGGCGTAGGAGAGGTCGGCCATCTCCTTGACGTCGTTGCCCGCGGCGAAGACACGGTCACCTCCCCACAGGACGACCGACCTCACGTCGTCGCGCTCGGTCACCTCCTGGGCTGCCTCACGGAGGTCGACCTGGACCTGGGCGCTGATCGCGTTCATCTTCGGGCGGTCCAGGCGCACGGTGGCGACTCCGTCGGTCACGTCGATCGAGACGAACTCCATGCCAGGGCTCCTGTGGTGGGACGACGGGTGGTCCCCCGCATTGTGCCGTCATGCGCCGCTCTCGCGACACCGGCCCGTACGTCGTGTGGTCAGGGCTCGATGAGCCCCGCCCTGATGGCGTACCGGGTCAGCTCGGTCCGGTCGCGCATGCCCAGCTTCGCCAGGATGTTCGCGCGGTGGCGCTCGACCGTCTTGTGGCTGATGACCAGCGCGGCGGCGATCTCCCTGGACGAGTGGCCCTCTGCGATGAGCTTGACCACCTGGTCCTCCCGGGCCGTCAGGACTGACGCCGGCGGGCCCTCGCCGCGACGCAGCCGCTCGAGGTAGCTCCGGACCAGGGTGCTCGCCACCCCCGCGTAGAGGAACGACTCACCGCGCATGGCCGCCCGGCACGCGGAGACCAGGTCCTCGTCGGCCGCGGACTTGAGGACGTAGCCGCTGGCACCGACCTTGAGCGCCGAGAAGAAGTACTGCTCGTTGTCGTGCATGGACAGCATCAGCGTGCGCACCGACGGAGCACGCCGCTTGATCTCCTCGGCGGCCTGCAACCCCGTCATGCGCGGCATCGAGATGTCGAGCACGGCGAGGTCGGGGCGCTCGGTGCGCGCGAGCTCGACCGCCTCGGCACCGTGCGACGCCTCGGCGACGACGCACAGGTCGGGCTCGGAGTCGAGGATCCGCCGCACCCCTGTCCGCACCAGCGCGTGGTCGTCCGCGAGCAGGATGCGGATGCTCATGCGCTCTCCGCCGGGACAGGCACCTCGAGGACGACCTCGGTGCCGCCCCCCTCGCGGCGCCGCACCTCCAGCCGCCCGTCGACCATCTGCGCTCGCTCCTGCATGCCCTGGATGCCCGCGCCGCGGGAGGGGTCGGCACCACCGACTCCGTCGTCGGCGACGCGCAGGACGAGGGTGTCTCCGCGTCGGGTCAGTCCGACCAGCGCCTCGGTCGCACGTGCGTGCCGGGCGACGTTGGTGAGGGCCTCCTGGGCCACGCGGTAGACCACGAGCTCGGTCTCGGGCGGGAGGTGCGGCAGGCCGGGGAGGAAACCTCGCCGGACCGGCACCCCGCTCCGGGCGGTGAGGTCGCTGGCGAGGCTCGACACCGAGTCGAGCAGGCCGAGGTCGTCGAGCACGCCCGGGCGGAGACGCTGGGAGATGCGCCGGACCTCCTCGAGGCTGGCCCGCGTCGTCTCACGCACCTGCTCCAGCTCTTCGACCACGTCGTGGGGGGCGATGTCGATGGCCTGCTTCAGGCCGAGCAGGACGGCTGTCAGGCTCTGACCGACCTCGTCGTGCAGCTCCTGGGCGATGCGCCGCCGCTCTGCCTCCTGCGCGTTCAGGACACGGGCGCGACTGGTCGTCCGCTCCACCTCGAGCCGCTCGAGCATGGCGTTGAAGCCCTGCACCAGCGCCTCGGCCGGGCCGGCCCCTCCCTGCTCCAGCCGCAGGCCGGGCTGCCGCAGGTCGATCTCGGCCATCAGCGTGGTGAGGCGGTCCAGCGGTCGCAGCACCGAGCGCAGCAGCAGCCCGTTGAGGACGACGATCACGACGAGGCCGACGAAGAGCACCAGGACCTCCGACCACAGCGGCCGGGAGGACACGGTCGCCGGCGACAGCGCCAGGACCAGGGTCCCCACCAGGAAGACCGCGCCGTTGATCAGGCACACCCGCCAGAACAACGGCAGTGACAGCTCCCGACTCACCGCACCAGCGTCGCAGAACGAGCGCCAGGATGGGTGGTGCACCCCATTCTGTCGACGTCGTAGCGCCGATTGACTGGGTGCATGCGATCAGCGTGGTCCCAGACCTGTGAAAGTGCCGATGGGCCCCGCTGAGCTCGAGGTGGCCGTCTCCGTCGGCATGGTCTGCGCGGCGGTGGGTTTCGCCGTCGGCCTGGCGATCGGTCGCGGGCGGCAGCCGCGGTGGGTCGAGAAGGGCAGCTTCGTCCACAAGGTCTCGATCGGCTTCGCGACGCTGGACCGGCTCGACGCCGTGATGCTCAGGTTCGAGGTGGAGCCCGACTCGCTGCTCAGGGGCGTGGAGATCGACGAGCTGCGACTGCCGCTCGGATCGGGCGTCGCCCTCGTCGCTCGCGGGAGGAGCTGCTTCGTCCCCCACGAGGCGACGGCACTCCGCGTCGGGGACCAGGTGCTCGTCGTCACAGCCCTGGAGCAGGTCTCCAGGGTCGAGGAGCGCTTGCGCTCGGTCAGCCGCTACGGGCGGCTCGCCGGGTGGTACGAGTCGCTCGAGCCCGCCTCGTCCGCGGCCGCGTTCGGCGTGCCACGGAGGGCTGCGTGATCCTGACCTCGGCCGCGATCTCGATCTTCATCGTCAGCTACGCCCTCATCGCGACCGAGCGGGTCCACCGCGTGGCCGCAGCCCTCGGCGGGGTGGCGGGAATGGTCGTGATCGGCGTGGTCGACGCCGAGACGGCGTTCTTCGACCCCCACACCGGAATCGACTGGAACGTCATCTTCCTGCTCTTCGGGATGATGGTGATCGTCGGCGTCCTCAAGCAGACGGGCCTCTTCGAGTTCCTCGCCCTGTGGGCGGCACAGAAGTCCGAGGGCAAGCCCTACAAGCTGCTCGTCCTGCTCGTGCTCGTGGGTGCCACGGTCGCTCCGATCCTCGACAACGTCACGTGCGTCCTGCTGGTCGCCCCGGTCACTCTCTCGGTGTGTCGCCAGCTGGGCCTCTCACCATCGCCCTACCTCATCTCCTTGATCCTGGCGTCCAACATCGGCGGCACCGCGACGCTGATCGGCGACCCGCCCAACATCATCATCGGCAGCCGCGCCGGGTTGAGCTTCACCGACTTCCTGGTCCATTCGCTGCCGCTGACGGTCATCCTGCTGGCCGGCTTCATCGTGATGGCGCGCTTCCTCTTCCGCAAGCACTTCACCCAGCCCGTCGACCTCAGCGCCCTGCGCGACCTCCGCCCGGTCGACGCCATCACCAACATGCGTCTCCTCGTGCGGTGCCTGGTCGTCCTGGCCCTGGTCATGGTGGCCTTCAGCCTGCACACCGTGCTCCACCTCGACCCGTCCACCGTCGCGATGATGGGTGCGGGCGCGACCGTCCTGGTCTCCAGCACCACTCCCGAGGAGTTCCTCGAGGAGGTCGAGTGGGGAACCCTGGCGTTCTTCATGGCGCTCTTCGTCCTCGTGGGCGCACTCGTCGAGGTCGGGATCATCGGCCGGATCGGTGAGATGGCCGCCGAGGCGATGGGCGAGCGCGAGCTGCTGGGGGCGACCGCCCTGCTGTTCGGCTCGGCAGTGATCGGGGCGTTCGTCGACAACATCCCCTACACGACCGCCACGGTGCCGGTCGTGCAGGACATGGTCGCCGCCACGGGGTCGTCCGGCGCCGACAGCCCCCTGTGGTGGGCCTTCGTCTTCGGAGCCGACCTGGGAGGCAACACCACCGCCGTGGCGGCCGGCGCCAACGTCGTGGTGCTCGGCATCGCCGCCAAGGCCGGGTCGCCCATCAGCTTCTGGGGCTTCACCAAGTACGGCATCGTGGTCACCGTGGCCTCGCTCCTCGTCGCCTGGCTCTACGTCTACCTCCGCTACTTCGCCCTGGCCTGAGGTCCCGCGATGCGGAGCCCCCGCGCACCTCCGCGACAATGGCCACGTGACACCCGCCGATGCCGCCAAGACAGCGTGGACCCACGAGGGCGAGACCAAGTCGGTCTGGCCCGGCCGCAACTACCCGTTGGGCGCGACGTGGGGAGATCCGGCGACCAACTTCGCGGTCTACGCGCCTCGGGCCGAGCGCGTGTGGGTGTGCCTGTTCGACGACGAGGGCGGTGAGGAGCGCCACCCCCTCACGGAGTACTCCCTCGGCGTCTGGCACGGCGCGATCCCCGGAGTGGAGCCCGGCGCCCTCTACGGATTCCGCGCCGACGGCCCGTGGGAACCCGACGCCGGCCTGCGCTTCAACCCGGCCAAGCTCCTCCTCGACCCCTACGGCAAGGCCGTGACGGGTGCGCTGACCGTCCACGACGCGATCTTCGGCTACGAGCCCGGCGAGCCGGAGGTCCGCAGCGACCTGGACTCGGCGCCGTACACCCCCCGCAGCGTGGTCGTGCGTGACGACTTCGACTGGGGCGGGGACGCCTCGCCTCGCCGACGTTGGCGCGACACGGTGATCTACGAGCTCCACGTCAAGGGCATGACCCAGCTCCACGACCGGGTGCCCGAGCGCCTGCGTGGCACCTACGCGGGCCTGGCCACCCCCGCTATCATCGACTACCTCAAGGACCTCGGCACCACCGCCGTCGAGCTGCTTCCCGTGCACCAGTTCTTCTCCGAGCCCTCCTTGGCCGAGCGAGGGCTCGTGAACTACTGGGGCTACAACTCGCTCGGGTTCTTCGCCCCTCACGGCGCCTACTCCTCGACCGGCGACCGCGGCCAGCAGGTCAGCGAGTTCAAGGCGATGGTCAAGTCCTTCCACCAGGCCGGCCTGGAGGTCATCCTCGACGTCGTCTACAACCACACCGCCGAGGCGGGACCGCTCGGCCCGACGCTGAGCTTCCGCGGCCTCGACGACCTGGGCTACTACCAGCGGGTCGAGAAGGACGGCGAGCCCGTCGTCCCCGACACCTACTGGGACGTGACCGGCTGCGGCAACACGGTCGACGCCACCCACACCCAGAGCCTGCGGATGATCCTGGACTCCCTGCGCTACTGGGTCACCGAGATGCACGTCGACGGCTTCCGCTTCGACCTGATGAGCGCGCTCACCCGCACCAACCAGGTCGTCGACATGGGCAGCCACCTCATCACCGCCATCGGCCAGGACCCCGTCCTGCGCCACGTCAAGCTGATCGCCGAGCCGTGGGACGCCTCCATGGACGGCTACCGGGTCGGCGAGTTCCCCCCGCCGTGGGTGGAGTGGAACGACCACTTCCGCGACACCGTCCGCGACTTCTGGCGCGGCCGGGGCGCGGTGCGCACCCTGGCGACCAGGCTCGCCGGCTCCAGCGACCTGTACGCCGACGACGGCCGGTCGCCGTACGCCTCGGTCAACTTCATCACCGCCCACGACGGCTTCACCCTGCGCGACCTGGTGTCCTACGAGACCAAGCACAACGAGGCCAACGGCGAGGGCAACCGCGACGGCACCGACAACAACCGGTCGCACAACTTCGGAGTCGAGGGCGAGACCGACGATCCAGGCATCGTGGCCCTCCGCCGCAGGCAGGCCGCGAACCTGATGGCGACGCTGTGCTTCTCCAGCGGCGTCCCGATGCTGACCGCCGGCGACGAACGAGGTCGCACCCAGCGTGGCAACAACAACGCCTACGGCCAGGACAACGAGATCTCCTGGATCGACTGGCAGCCCTACGACGCCTGGCTCGACGTCTACGAGATCACCAAGTGCGCCCTCAGGCTGCGTCGCGAGCATCCCGTCCTGCGCCAGCGTCACTGGTTCGCGGGGCGACCCACGATGAAGGGTGGCCCCAAGGATCTCATCTGGCTGCACCCGGCCGGACGGGAGATGACGACCGAGGACTGGAACGACGACTCCGTCCACACCGTCGGGATGTTCCTCAACGGCTCGCCCCTGCGCTCCCCCAGCAAGCACGGCGAGCAGATCCACGACAAGTCGTTCATGATCTGGCTCAACGCCGGAGCCGACGACGTCGAGCTCGTGCTGCCCGCCAACAAGTGGGTGCACGAGGGCGAGGTGGTCCTCTCGACCAACGAGGCTCTTCCGGTCGGCTCCCCCGCCAGGGCCGGCAGCAGCATGTCGCTGCAGGGGCGGTCGGTGCTCGTGCTGCGTCAGAGGTGAGCCGAGGAGTACGGGCCGGCAGGATCTCGCGGGTAGCGTCGGCGCAATGACCGAGACCTGGCCCGGCACGGCCTACCCCCTGGGCGCGACCTTCGACGGCAGCGGGACCAACTTCGCGCTGTTCAGCGAGGTCGCCGAGCGAGTCGAGCTGTGCCTCTTCGACGCCGACCCCGACGAGCACGGCACCTTCCGCGAGACGAGGGTGGAGGTCACCGAGGTCGACGCCTACGTGTGGCACTGCTACATCCCGACGGTGCAGCCCGGCCAGCGCTACGGCTACCGGGTTCACGGTCCCTGGGACCCGAGCAGGGGCCTGCGCTGCAACCCCAACAAGCTGCTGCTCGACCCCTACGCCAAGGCGACCGCCGGTGAGATCGCCTGGGACCAGTCGCTCTTCGGCTACAACTTCGGCGACGAGGACTCCCGCAACGACGAGGACTCCGCCGCCCACATGACCCACGGTGTGGTCATCAACCCGTTCTTCGACTGGGAGGGCGACCGCCGCCTGGCCATTCCCTACAACGAGTCGTTCATCTACGAGGCGCACGTCAAGGGCCTGACCCAGCTGCACCCCGACGTCCCCGAGGAACAGCGCGGCACCTACCTCGGCCTGGCCCACCCCTCCGTCACGGCCCACTTGCAGAAGCTCGGCGTCACGGCGATCGAGCTGATGCCGGTGCACCAGTTCGTGCAGGACTCCACCCTGCTCGACAAGGGCCTGCGCAACTACTGGGGCTACAACACCCTGGGGTTCTTCGCCCCCCACGCCGACTACGCCTCGAGCAACCAGGGGCAGCAGGTGCAGGAGTTCAAGGCGATGGTCAAGGCGATGCACGTCGCCGGCATCGAGGTCATCCTCGACGTGGTCTACAACCACACCGCCGAGGGCAACCACCTCGGTCCCACCCTGAGCTTCAAGGGCATCGACAACCCCGCCTACTACCGGCTCGTCGAGGACGACCAGCGCTACTACATGGACTACACCGGCACTGGCAACAGCCTCAACGTCCGCCACCCGCACTCGGTCCAGCTCATCATGGACTCGCTGCGCTACTGGGTGACCGAGATGCACGTCGACGGCTTCCGCTTCGACCTGGCCGCCACCCTCGCCCGCGAGTTCTACGACGTGGACAAGCTCTCCACCTTCTTCGAGATGGTGCAGCAGGACCCCGTGGTGAGCCAGGTCAAGCTGATCGCCGAGCCGTGGGACATCGGCCCCGGCGGCTACCAGGTGGGCGGCTTCCCTCCCCAGTGGACCGAGTGGAACGGCGACTACCGCGACACCGTGCGTGACTTCTGGCGTGGCGAGCCGTCGCTGGGCGACTTCGCCTCCCGGCTCTCCGGGTCCTCGGACCTCTACGAGCACTCAGGGCGTCGTCCCTTCGCCAGCATCAACTTCGTCACCGCCCACGACGGCTTCACGCTGCGCGACCTCGTGTCCTACAACGAGAAGCACAACGAGGCCAACGGCGAGGACAACAACGACGGCGAGAGCCACAACCGCTCGTGGAACCACGGCGTCGAGGGCCCGACCGACGACGCCGAGATCCTCGAGGCACGGGCGCGTGAGCAACGCAACTTCATCGCCACCCTGCTGCTGAGCCAGGGCGTCCCCATGCTGCTCCACGGCGACGAGATGAGCCGCACGCAGCACGGCAACAACAACACCTATGCCCAGGACAGCAAGATCAGCTGGGTCCACTGGGACGAGGCCGACCAGCCGCTCGTCGAGTTCACGGCCGCGGTCTCGAGGCTGCGGGCCGACCACCCGACGTTCCGACGCAAGCGCTTCTTCACCGGCAGGAACGTCCGCACCGGCGACGGCGAACGCCTCAACGACATCGTGTGGCTGGGCCTGGACGGCGAGCCGATGTCCGAGGAGGCCTGGGGCGACGGCGGCAAGGCGATCGGCATGTACCTCAACGGTCACGGCATCGCCGGCAAGGACGCCCGCGGGCAGACGATCACCGACGACCACTTCCTGGTCTACTTCAACGCCGACGGCCCGGCGCAGGCGACGCTCCCGCCCGAGGAGTACGCCGCCGCCTGGGACGTCATCATCGACACGGGTGGCGACCCCGATGCCGACGCGACCGTCGAGGCTGGCGGGACCATCGACCTCGCCACCCACAGCCTCGTCGTCCTGCGCGAGCACTCCGAGCCCGAGGCCAGCCCCGACCACTCGGTGGCAGCATCACTGGCCGCGCGTTCGGGTACAGACGCTCCGTGACCGAACCCGACCGGCCCCGACGACGCAGTCCCCACAGCACCTACCGGCTCCAGGTGAGCCCCGACTTCGACCTGTTCGCGGCGGCGCGTGTGCTGCCGTACCTCCACGACCTCGGCGTCGACTGGGTCTACCTCTCACCGCTGCTCGCGTCAGAGCCCGGCAGCACCCACGGCTACGACGTGGTGGCGTTCGACCACGTCGACCCCGAGCGTGGTGGCGAGAAGGGCCTCGCGGCCCTCTCCGACGCGGCGAGGCGGCTCGGCATGGGTGTGCTCGTGGACATCGTGCCCAACCACGTCGGCGTGGCGACCCCTGAGGAGGACCCGTGGTGGTGGGACGTGCTGCGGCTGGGCCGCGAGTCCGAGCATGCCTCGGCGTTCGACGTCGACTGGGCCGCCGGTGACGGACGAATCCTGATCCCTGTCATCGGGGACGACGACGAGGACGCGATCCGCATCGAGGACGGCGCGGTGCGCTACCACGACCAGCGCTTCCCGCTGGCGCCCGGAACGAGCACCTTGGAGGAGCAGCACTACGAGCTGGTCAGCTGGCGTGCTGCCGACGAGGACCTCAACTACCGCCGCTTCTTCGCCGTCAACACCCTGGCTGCCGTGCGGGTCGAGGACCCTGAGGTCTTCGCGGAGACGCACGTCGAGGTCAAGCGCTGGTTCGACGAGGGCCTGGTGGACGGACTGCGCGTCGACCACCCCGACGGCCTGCGCGACCCCAAGCGCTACCTCGACGACCTCGCCGCGCTCACCGACGGGGCCTACGTCCTGGTGGAGAAGATCCTCGAGCCCGGGGAGCGGCTGCCCGGCGACTGGGCCACCGCCGGGACGACGGGGTACGACGCACTGGCCCTGATCGACCGGGTGCTCACGGATCCTGCCGGCGAGGCGCCGCTGACCGACCTCGAGGACCGGCTGCGCGGCGCCCCTGTCGACTGGCAGCGGATGGTCCACGACAACAAGCGGGCGGTGGCGGACGGCATCCTCCACTCGGAGGTGCTGCGGATCACCCGCGAGATCGGCCGCGCGCTGGAGTCCGCAGCCCCGGACGCAGCCGACGACGCCGTGGCCGATGCCGTCGCCGAGCTGCTGGCCTGCTTCCCGGTCTACCGCTCCTACCTCCCCGAAGGTCGAGAGCACCTCGACCACGCATTCGCCGCGGCGCGCGAGCAGCGTCCGGACCTCGCCCGCACCTTCGACACCCTCGAGCCGCTGCTCCACGACGAGTGGAGCCAACCGGCGCGGCGCTTCCAGCAGACCTCCGGGATGGTCATGGCCAAGGGGGTCGAGGACTGCTCGTTCTACCGCTGGTCGCGCCTCACCTCGCTCAACGAGGTCGGGGGCGATCCCTCGATCTTCGCCATCGACGTGGACTACTTCCACGCCGCGATGGCCGTGCGCCAGCGGGACTGGCCCGATGCGATGGTCACCCTGAGCACCCACGACACCAAGCGCGGCGAGGACGTGCGCGCGCGCATCACGGTGCTCGCCGAGGAGCCCGGTCGCTGGGAGCGGGCGCTCGACGAGCTGCTCCGGCTGGCGCCCCTGCCCGACCCGGCGTTCGGGTCGCTGCTGTGGCAGGCCGTGCTCGGCGCGTGGACCCCCGACCACCTGCCGGACCTTCGCGACCGGCTGCACGGCTACGCCGAGAAGGCGATGCGGGAGGCCGGCGACCGGACGACGTGGACCGAGCCGGACAATGCCTACGAGTCCCAGGTCCACGCGGCGGTGGACGCCGTCTTCGACTCCGACGAGGTCCAGCGCGTGCTCCTCGACCTGGCGACATGGGTCGACGAGCCTGCGCAGGCCAACTCGCTTGCGGCGAAGCTGGTGGCCATCACCATGCCGGGAGTGCCCGACGTCTACCAGGGCAGCGAGCTCTGGGAGACGTCCCTGGTCGACCCCGACAACCGCCGTCCGGTCGACTTCGAGCACCGGGCTGCCGTGCTCCGCGGGGTCGAGGAGGACGACGCCGTGACCAAGCTGCACGTGACCTGCATTGCGCTCACCCTGCGTCGGGAGAGGCCCGAGCTCTTCGCCGGCTACGCGCCCGTGACAGCCACAGGCACTGCTGCCGGTCACGTCCTCGCCTACGACCGAGGCGGCGCGATCACCGTGGCGACCCGCCTCCCGGTCGGCCTGGGCGCCGCCGGAGGCTGGGGCGACACGGCCCTCGACCTTCCCGAGGGTCGGTGGCACGACGTGCTGACCGGCCTCGACACCGACGGGCGGCTGGTCGACCTGCTCGCGTCCCACCCGGTCGCGCTGCTGGTGAGGGCCGGCTGATGCGGGGCCCGTACGACGTCTGGGCTCCGCGTCCCCGGCGGGTGCGTCTGGTCTGCCGGGTCGAGGACGTCCACGAGGTGGTCGACATGTCCCGCGGACCCGACGACTGGTGGACGCCGGCGCAGCCGCTGCCCGAGTCCGTCGATCGCGCGTCCTGCGTCGACTACGGCTACCTCCTCGACGACGATCCCGATCCGCGCCCTGATCCACGTTCGCGACGCCAGCCACGAGGCGTGCACGAGCTGTCGCGGCGAGACATGGGCACCCACGAGTGGCAGGACTCCGCCTGGACAGGTCGCCAGCTGGCCGGCTCGGTGATCTACGAGCTGCACGTCGGCACCTTCACCCCGGAGGGTGACTTGGACGCCGCGATCGGTCGGCTCGACCACCTGCTCGACATCGGGGTGGACCTCGTCGAGGTGATGCCGGTCAACGCGTTCAACGGCTCCCACAACTGGGGCTACGACGGGGTGGGCTGGTTCGCGGTCCACGAGGGCTATGGCGGCCCCGACGCCTACCGTCGCTTCGTGGACGCCTGCCATGCCAAGGGGCTCGGCGTGGTGCAGGACGTCGTGCACAACCACCTCGGCCCCTCCGGCAACTACCTCCCCCTGTTCGGGCCCTACCTCAAGCAGGGCCGAAACACCTGGGGCGACCTGGTCAACCTCGACGGCGAGGGCTCGTGGGAGGTGCGGCGCTACATCCTCGACAACGTGCGGATGTGGTTCGAGGACTTCCACGTCGACGGGCTCAGGCTCGACGCGGTCCACGCACTGAGCGACACCTCGCCGACGCACCTCCTCGAGGAGATGGCGATCGAGACTGCCGCGCTGTCGGCCCACCTGCGCAGGCCACTGACCCTGATCGCCGAGTCCGACCTCAACGACACGACCCTGGTCACTCCCCGTGAGGCTGGCGGCCACGGCCTCGACGCACAGTGGAGCGACGACTTCCACCACGCCGTCCACGTCGCCCTGAGTGGCGAGACGACCGGCTACTACGCCGACTTCGAACCGCTCGAGGCGCTGGCGAAGGTGTGTGAGAAGGGCTTCTTCCACGGCGGGACCTTCTCCTCCTTCCGAGGTCGCGACCACGGCAGGCCGGTCGACACCCAGCGCATGCCGACCTGGCGGCTGGTCGTCGCGAACCAGAACCACGACCAGATCGGCAACCGCGCTCGCGGCGACCGGCTCACCGAGCACCTCGACGACGACCAGCTGGCCTGTGCTGCGCTGCTGACACTGGCGGGGCCGTTCACACCGATGCTGTTCATGGGAGAGGAGTGGGCCGCGTCGACCCCCTTCCAGTTCTTCACCTCCCACCCTGAGTCCGAGCTCGGCAGGGCCACGGCCGAGGGCCGCATCCAGGAGTTCGAGAAGATGGGGTGGGACCCCGCCGAGGTCCCCGACCCGCAGGATCCCGAGACGTTCCGACGCTCCAGGCTTGACTGGGACGAGCTCGCGGAGGGCCGGCACGCCGTGCTGCTCGACTGCTACCGGCGGTTGGCGCGGCTGCGCCGTGAGATCCCCCAGCTGACCGACCCGTCCTTCGGCTCGGTCTCGTGCACCGTCGACGACCGCGTGCTCACGATGCGTCGTGGTGACCTGCTCGTCGCCGTCAACTTCGGCCGGTCTGCGACGTCCTTGGAGGTGGACCGCTCGGAGATCCTCTTCACGACACCGACGGCCCCGACGCTGACTGACGGCGTGCTCTCCCTGCCAGCCCACGCGGGAGCGTTGCTGGGCTGACCCAGCCTGGCTCGTGGGTCAGGCTGGCTCGAACAGCTCCACGAGGTTGCCGGAGGGGTCAGCCACCAGCACCTGCCGCCCGCCCGGCCCGGAGACGACGTCGCTGCGGAAGTCCAGGCCGGCATCGCGGAGCCTCGCCACCACCTCGTCGAAGCCGTCCACGACCAGGTGGATGCGGTTGCGTCCGGGCAGCGCGGCGTCCTCTGGTGTCGCGCGCGCGCCCGAGCTCTGCGGCCCGGAGAGCAGGAGGCGCAGTGGACCGCGCACCACGTCCGCGAGCTGTTCCGGTGAGGCCATGCCAGTCCCCTCTGCAGAGTCCTCGACACTACTCCCGAAGGCGGCAGCGGCTGCTCAGGCGGGTGGCTCCGCCACGAGCCCCAGCTCGGCGACGGACGCGAGGGCCTCGTTGCGGGGCACCACGCGCACGGTGTAGCCGAAGGAGCCTGCTCGGTCGAGCGTCACCTCGGCGTCGTAGCGGTGACGGTTGCCCTCGTAGGACTCCCCCACCTGCATCGGTAGCACCGTCGAGTCACGCAGCTCGTCCTCCCAGCCCGTGCGTCCGTGCACCACCTGGACGGCGACGTCTTCCGTCGTCAGGTCGCCGAGCGCCACCCAGGCGCGTACGACGAGCGCGTGTCCGACCTCGGCCTGGTCGGACACACCCTCGGACTCGACGTGCTCGACCCGCACGGCCGGCCAGCCGGCGCGGACACGGGACTTCCATCCCGCCAGCTCGATGGCCCCCTTGTAGTCGGAGTCGAGGCCACGGGCGGTGTGGGCGGCCGGGATGTAGAGCTCGCGGACGTAGTCGCGCACCTGGCGTGTCGCCAGCACCTTGGGGCCGAGCGACTTCAGGGTGTGCCTGACCATGGCCAGCCAGCGGGGCGGCACACCCTCGTGGTTCCGCTCGTAGAAGCGAGGTGCCACCTCGTTCTCGATCAGGTCGTAGAGGGCTGTCGCCTCGAGGTCGTCGCGCCGCTCCGGGTCGTCGATCCCGTCGGCCGACGGGATCGCCCAGCCGTTGTCACCGTCGTACCACTCGTCCCACCAGCCGTCGAGGATGGACAGGTTGAGGCCTCCGTTGAGCGCGGCCTTCATGCCCGAGGTCCCGCACGCCTCGTAGGGGCGCAGGGGGTTGTTGAGCCACACGTCGCAGCCCGGGTAGAGCGGCTGGGCCATGGCGATGTCGTAGTTGGGCAGGAAGGCGATGCGGTGGCGGACCTCGGGGTCGTCGGCGAAGGCCACCATCTCCTGGATGAGCCGCTTGCCCGTCTCGTCGGCAGGGTGGGCCTTGCCGGCGATGAGCAGCTGGATCGGCCGCTCGGGGTGCAGCAGGAGCCGCTTGAGACGCTCGGGGTCGCGCAGCATGAGGGTGAGCCGCTTGTAGGTCGGGACCCGCCGCGCGAAGCCGATCGTCAGCACGTCGGGGTCGAACGCCGTCTGGGTCCACGAGGTCTCGGCCCGCGTGAAGCCGCGCTCGGCCGCCGACCTCGCGATCCTGTCGCGGGCGTCGTCGACCAGGCAGGAACGAAGGGTGCGCTTGAGGTCCCAGATCTCGCGGTCCCCGACCTGGTCCACCAGTGGCCACAACGCGTCGGTGTCGTCAGCATCGACGTCCCAGTCGCGCCGGGCGGCCAGCTCGAAGATCTCCCGGGCGATCCAGGTGGGCCCGTGGACGCCGTTGGTGATCGAGCCGATCGGCACCTCGGCCTCGTCGAAGGCCGGCCACAACCCGTTGAACATGCCCCGGCTGACCTCACCGTGGAGCTGCGAGACACCGTTGGCGCGCTGGGCGAGCCGGAAGCCCATCACGGCCATGTTGAAGACGCCGGCGTCCCCACCCTCGTAGTCCTCGGCGCCGAGCGCGAGCACCCGTTCGACCGGGACCCCGGGCGTCGGCGAGACGCCGCCGAAGTACTGCTCGACGAGTTCACGCGGGAAGCGGTCGATGCCTGCGGGCACCGGTGTGTGCGTGGTGAAGACCGTCCCCGCACGGGAGACCTCCAACGCGGTGTCGAAGTCGAGACGCGGCCCGTCGTCGGCCACCGTGAGCTCGCGGATCCGCTCGATCCCGAGGAAGCCGGCGTGTCCCTCGTTGGTGTGGAAGACCTCGGGAGCCGGAGCACCGGTGATCCGCGACCACGCTCGCAGCGCCCGCACGCCTCCCACGCCCAGGAGCAGCTCCTGGCGCAGGCGGTGCTCGGAGTTGCCGCCGTAGAGGCGGTCGGTGACGTCGCGGTAGTGGGAGCTGTTCTCCTCGACGTCGGAGTCGAGGAGCAGCAGCGGCACGCGTCCGACGTGGGCGACCCAGATCCGGGCGATCAGGTCCGGCCCGTCGGGCAACGCGATGGACACGGTGGCCCGAGACCCGTCGGCCTCGCGCAGCAGCGCGAGCGGGAGCTCGTCGGGGTCGAGCAGGGGGTAGCTCTCCTGCTGCCAGCCGTCCCTGTCGAGGGCTTGCTTGAAGTAGCCGTGCCGGTAGAGCAGGCCGACGCCGACCAGCGGGACGCCGAGGTCGGACGCCGACTTCAGGTGGTCGCCGGCAAGGATGCCGAGCCCGCCGGAGTACTGCGGCAGCACCGACGTGATGCCGTACTCGGGTGAGAAGTAGGCGATCGAGCGGGGAGCGTCGTCACCGGCCCTCCGGGCATACCACCGGTCCTCCCCCAAGTAGCGCTGCAGGTCGTCGTGGAGGCGGGTCAGCCGCTCCATGAACGCGTCGTCGCGCGCAACCTCCCCCAGTCGCTCGCTGCTGACGGCGGCCAGGAGCCGCACGGGATCGCGATGCACGTCCTCCCAGAGGCCGGGGTCGATGTCGGCGAAGAGGTCCTGCGTCGGCGGGTGCCACGACCACCGGAGGTTGCCCGCCAGGACGGACAGCGGCGCAAGGGCGTCGGGAAGAACAGGTCGCACGGTGAACCGTCTGATCGCTCGCACCTCAGTGACGTTAGGGCATCGTCAGGGTCGAACCAACCTGTGCGACTCACAGGCATAACCCCGGACCCGCCGGGGCGTTGTCCTCACATGATCACAATCCCCTCGGCGCGCCGCCTCGCCCCGGCGGCTGCTGGCCTCCTCTCCCTCGCGCTGCTCCCCGGCCTCGCCACGGCCCCCGCCGCCGACGCGGGCCCTGCTCCCGCCACGAGCGCTGCCGACCTGGTGCGCACGCTGGGTGACCCTGTGCACGGCCTCGCGGACGTCGACCTGCGCCCTGCTGTGACGCCCCTCGCTTCCCAGCGCGCAGCCGTCGGCTCGCTCGGTGCCGCGAGGCTGCGCTGGAACGCCCAGGGCTCTCCGGCCTCGATCCTCCCCGCCGACGGCTCGCTCGGTCCCGCTCCCGGCGCCGCAGCCGACGGCGCGCGTACCTGGCTGGCGACCCACTCCGCCGTCTTCGGCCTCACCGCCGCGCAGGTCGCCGGGCTCGAGCTGGTGAGCTCCCAGGAGCTCGCCGGGAGCGACGCACGCGCGGTGCTGTTCCGCCAGCGGTACGGCGACCTGGTCCCGGCCACCGGTGGCCTGGTCACCGTGGGTGTGGCGGACGGGCAGGTCGCCTACGCGTCCTCCTCCCTCACCCGCCCCTCACAGGCCCCGGCCGCCCCGGCGCTCTCAGCCGTCGAGGGCTGGCTCAAGGCCGCCGCCGACGTGGGACGCGCGACGGAGGCCGGCGACGTCGAGCCGCTCGAGATGCCGGACGCGCTCGGTCGCTGGACCCGGCTGCAGGTCGCAGGCCTCGCCCAGGAGCAGCAGGTGCGGCTCCGAGCACTCGCGGTCGACGCCGCGACGGTGCGCCCCGTGTGGGAGGCGAACGTGGTCGACGTCGAGGGTGGAAGCGTCCTGGCGCACACGGTCCTGGTCGACGCGATCAGCGGCGAGGTGCTCCTGCGCCGCAACCAGGTGGACAACATGAACGACGCCCAGCTCTTCCAGGGGGCCATCACCGCTGCTGCCTGTGGACCCCGCCACACCTTCGAGCTGACCGACGACGCGACGCGCTCGATCAACGTCGCCGCCCTCGCCCTCCCCGCCGACGACGTCGTCTTCAAGCTCTACGGCCCCGGCGGCGAGCTCCTGCACAGCCAGGACCTCCTCACCAGCCCCGAGGTGGCGTCGTACTCCGCCGAGAAGATCCCGGCCGGCGCCTACGGCATCGAGGTGTGCCCCTTCGACGAGGCCTCGGTCGTGGTCGGCCAGTACGCACTGACGGTGCTGGTGAGCGACCAGGCGGCACCCTCCGGCGAGACGCTCCAGGCGAACCCCCGCTGGCGCTACTTCGCCGCGAACCCCACCCTGGACGGGCCGGACGAGACCCCGACCAACTCCGTCCTGGGCTGCTGGAACGCCGAGGAGGGCTGCGACCTGGCGCTGGCCCAGATCGCCGCAACCGGCCCCTGGGACACGCTGGCCGGCGGGAACCTGCCGACCTCGACCACGCTGGGCAACAACGCATCCACGCGCGAGGCGTGGCTCAGCCCGCTGACACCCGGCGGGCTGCTCCAGGCCCCGGTGTCGCCGACGCGTGAGTACACCTCGGAGTTCACCGACGCCTGGAACAACACCAAGTGCGACCCAGCACAGCTGGTCCCCGGCGGGAACGACATCGACGCCTCGGTCGGCAACCTGTTCGCCTCGCACAACCGGATGCACGACTACAGCTACCACCTCGGCTTCACCGAGAAGAACTACAACATGCAGGTCGAGAACGGAGGCCGCGGCGGTGTCGGCGGCGACCCCGAGGTCGGCAACGCGCAGGCCGGCGCCATCGGCGGGCTGCAGACCGGCCTGGGCCGCGACAACGCCAACCAGATCACCCTGCAGGACGGTGTCCCGGGCATCACCAACCAGTACCTCTTCCAGCCCATCGCCGGCGCCTTCTACGCCCCGTGCACCGATGGCGGCCTCGACATGGGGATCGTCGGTCATGAGTACACCCACGCCATCACCAACCGGATGGTCGGCGGCCCCGACGACGGGCTGACCTCCGAGCACGGCGGTGCCATGGGTGAGTCGTGGGCCGACCTGGTCGCCGGCGAGTACCAGTTCAGCCACGGCTACTCCAACGGCGGCAACATCTGGGCCATCGGCGCCTACGCCACGGGCAACCTCGAGACGGCGATCCGCGACTACGCCATCAACCGCAACCCCCTCAACTTCTCCGACTACGGGTTCGACTCGACAGGCCCCGAGGTCCACGCGGACGGCGAGATCTGGAACGGCACCCAGTGGGAGGTGCGCCAGGCGCTGGTCGAGAAGTACGACGCGGCCTTCCCCTCGACGGACAGGGCGCTGCAGCTCAAGTGCGCACAGGCCACGGCCGAGCGATCGCCGTATGCCCCCGAGCACTGCCCCGGCAACCGCCGCTGGGTCCAGCTCATGTTCGACTCGTTCCTGCTGCAGCAGGGCGCGACCTCGATGCTGGACGCGCGGGACGCGATGATCGCCGCCGACCGGATGCGGTTCGGCGGGGCCGACGAGGACCTCCTGTGGCGGGCCTTCGCCCGTCGCGGCATGGGTCGCGACGCCGCAGTGACCACCCCCGACGACCACGAGCCGACGCCGAGCTTCGCCTCCCCCACGTCCGCGAACGCTCGAGTCACCTTCGAGACGGCGGGCCAGGCCAGGATCTACGTCGGCCACTACGAGGCTCGGGTCTCGCCGGTGGCGGACACGGTCGCCGACACCCCGCTGGGTGCCAGTGCCGACTTCACACCCGGCACGTACGACGTGGTGGCGGTGTCGCCTGACCACGGGTTCACCAGGTTCACCCTGCGCGTCGAGGGCGCCAAGGCCCGGACCGTGGTGGTCGCCGACCAGGTCAACCTCGCCAGCGCAGCGGCCGGTGCGTCGGTCCTCGGCGCCACGTCGGGGTCACGCAACGCCGCCCACCTCATCGACGGCACCGAGGCCACGAACTGGGGCGGGGTGACCGACGGCAACGTCGACGACACCACCCCCTGGGTGGCCATCGACCTCGCCGGTGACCAGCACGTGGTCCGGCGGGTCCAGGTCAGCGCCATGCTCAACCCGGCGCCGGCGGACCCGAACGCCCTGCCGCTGGCCGCAGCCGAGGAGGACCCCGACTCGGGGTCCCGCTTCACCGCCCTGCGGCAGTTCGCCCTCGAGGCCTGCACCAGCGCGTGCGAGTCCCAGGACGCCACGTGGACGCGGTTCTACACCTCCCCCGCCGACGCCTTCCCGAGCGGGCTGCCGCGCCCGGTCGCGCCTGACCTGACCATGCGCGAGTTCGACGTCCCCGACACCGTGGCCTCGGCCGTGCGCCTGGTGGCGCTCGAGAACCAGTGCACCGGGCAGGCGGCCTACGCCGGCGACCAGGACGACGACCCGACCAACAACACGGACTGCAAGACCGGCTCCGACCGGGGCACCATCGTCCACGCTGCCGAGCTGCAGGTCTTCGGCGCCGCTGCGGGAGCCCCGCCTGTGACCGCCGGACCCGGCGCAGGCCCGAGCACGACCCCCGGCACGACCCCGGGCACGACCACGGGCACGACCCCGGGCACGACGCCCGGCACGACCACGGGCACGGAGGAGGCCGCCCGCACGGAGACCTCGCTCCGGATGAGGATCAAGCGCGCCCGCCAGACACCCCGCAACAGGGCTCCTCAGCTGCGACTCGCGGTGCGCCCCAGCGCCGAGGAGGTCGCAGGCACCTTCGTCGTGCGCGTCGACGGCCGCAGGTGGCGCAAGGTGACCACCGACGACGGGCGAGCACGGATCCTGCTCACCAAGAGGCTGCGGCCCGGACAGCACGTCGTACGGGTGCGGTTCCGCCCCGACGACCGCGCTGCCTACACCGGCTCTCGCAGCCGCGCCAGGCGGGTCGTCGTGCGAGGTCGCCGCTGACCCGGCTTGCGTGGACACCGTGCGTTCGCAAGTGTGGGGGCATGGTTGGACGCATACCCGTGATGGACGTCTCCCCCGTCGTCGACCTCGGCCGCCGGCCGGCGAAGGCGACGGTGGGCGAGCCGATGCCGGTGCGGGCGACGGTGTTCCGCGAAGGCCACGACCAGCTCGCCGCGGAGGTGGTGGCCATCGACCCCCGGGGCGAGCGGCGGCCGCCCCTGCGGATGACCCGGGCCGGCGACGTGCCCGACCGCTACGAGGCGTGGGTGACGCCTGACCTCGAGGGGTCGTGGTCGTTCGAGGTGCACGCCTGGTCCGACCCGCTCGCCACCTGGCAGCACGACGCCGGCCTGAAGATCCCGGCCGGCGTCGACGTGGAGCTGATGTTCACCGAGGGTCGGCTGCTCCTCGAGCGCGTGCTGGACGGCGGTGACCTCGACGCCGCGGCCCGCCGTCTCGTCGCAGGAGGGATCGAGGCGGCCGGTGACACCACGCGCCCCGTCGGGGCCCGCCTGGCCGCCCTGCAGGACCCCGCGCTCGGTGCTGTCCTGCTCGCCCACCCGCTGCGCGAGCTGACGACAGTGGAAGGGCCGTTCCGGATGTACGCCGACCGCCAGCGCGCGCTGTTCGGCAGCTGGTACGAGTTCTTCCCCAGGTCCGAGGGCGCGACCAGGGACCCGAAGACCGGCGAGGTCACCAGTGGCACCTTCCGCACGGCGGCCGAGCGTCTCGACGCCGTCGCCGAGATGGGCTTCGACGTCATCTACCTCCCGCCGATCCACCCCATCGGCGAGGTCAACCGCAAGGGCCCGAACAACCAGGCATCGACCTCCACCGTGGACGACCCTGCCCCGGAGGACTGGCCCGGATCGCCGTGGGCCATCGGCAGCCGCCACGGCGGGCACGACGCGGTGCACCCCGACCTCGGCACGCTCGACGACTTCGACGCGTTCGTGGCGCGCGCCGGCGAGCTGGGCCTCGAGGTGGCGCTGGACCTCGCCCTCCAGGCAGCTCCCGACCACCCGTGGGTGACCGAGCACCCCGAGTTCTTCACCACCCGCGCCGACGGCTCGATCGCCTACGCCGAGAACCCTCCCAAGAAGTACCAGGACATCTACCCGATCAACTTCGACAACGACCCGAAGGGCATCTGCCGCGAGGTGCTGCGCGTGGTGCGCCACTGGATGTCCCACGGCGTGCGGATCTTCCGCGTGGACAACCCCCACACCAAGCCGCTGGCGTTCTGGGAGTGGCTGCTCGCCGAGGTGCGTCGTACCGACCCCGACGTGCTCTTCCTGTCCGAGGCCTTCACGCGCCCGGCGATGATGCACGCTCTCGGGTCGGTCGGCTACCACCAGAGCTACACCTACTTCACGTGGCGCACCGGCAAGCAGGAGCTGGCCGACTACCTCCTCGAGGTCTCCTCGGAGTCCGATCACGTGATGCGGCCCAACTTCTTCGTCAACACCCCCGACATCCTCCACGCCTACTTGCAGTACGGCGGCCCCGCCGCCTTCCGGATCCGTGCGGTCCTGGCGGCCTGTGGCTCCCCGAGCTGGGGTGTCTACGCCGGCTACGAGCTCTTCGAGCACGTGGCCGTGCGACCGGGCAGCGAGGAGTACCTCGACTCCGAGAAGTACCAGGTCCGGATCCGGGACTGGGAGGGTGCAGAGGCGGAGGGACGCACGCTCGCGCCCTACATCACGCGCCTCAACCAGCTCCGGCGCCAGCATCCCGCGCTCCAGCAGCTGCGCAACGTCACCATCCACTCCAGCGAAGACGACCAGGTGCTGGTCTTCAGCAAGCGGGCGGACGACGACGTGGTCATCGTGGTGGTCAACCTCGACCCCCACGGCACCCACGAGACGATGGTCCACCTCGACATGCCGGCCCTCGGGCTCGACTGGCACGACTCGTTCGTCGCCCACGACGAGATCACTGGAACCGACTGGAGCTGGGCACAGCACAACTACGTCCGCCTCGACCCCGGCGGCGAGCCTGCCCACGTCATCAGCGTCAGGAGTCCCCGTTGACCCACCACCACTCCGAGGACATGCCGTCCGACCCCACGGCGGCGACCGAGGTCCTCAACGCCGAGCCAGAGTGGTTCAAGACGGCCGTCTTCTACGAGGTGCTCGTGCGGTCCTTCCGCGACAGCAACGGCGACGGCACCGGCGACTTCAAGGGCCTGATCGAGAAGCTCGACTACCTCGAGTGGCTCGGGGTCGACTGCCTGTGGGTGCCGCCGTTCTTCACCTCGCCCCTGCGTGACGGCGGCTACGACGTGGCCGACTACACCGGCATCCTCCCCGAGTGCGGCACGGTCGAGGACTTCCACGAGTTCATGGACGCCTGCCACCAGCGCGGCATCCGGGTGATCATCGACTTCGTCATGAACCACACCAGTGACGCGCATCCGTGGTTCCAGGCCAGCCGTGAGGACCCCGAGGGCCCGTTCGGCGACTTCTACGTCTGGTCCGACACCGACGAGCTATACGAAGAGGCCCGGATCATCTTCGTCGACACCGAGCCGTCCAACTGGACCTGGGACCCGGTGCGCCAGCAGTACTTCTGGCACCGCTTCTTCCACCACCAACCGGACCTCAACTTCGACAACCCCCGGGTCCGCGAGGCGATGCTCGAGGCGATGGCCTTCTGGCTCGACATGGGCCTGGACGGGTTCCGGCTCGACGCCGTCCCCTACCTCTACGAGCGGCCCGGCACCAACGGCGAGAACCTCAAGGAGACCCACGATTTCCTCAAGGAGGTGCGCCGCTTCGTCGACGACAACTACCCCGGCCGGGTGCTGCTGTGCGAGGCCAACCAGTGGCCCGCCGACGTCGTGGAGTACTTCGGCGACCCCTCGGTCGGGGGCGACGAGTGCCACATGGCGTTCCACTTCCCCGTCATGCCGCGCATCTTCATGGCGGTGCGTCGCGAGTCGCGGTTCCCCATCTCGGAGATCCTCGAGCAGACACCGTCCATCCCGGACGGCTGCCAGTGGGGCATCTTCCTGCGCAACCACGACGAGCTGACCCTGGAGATGGTCACCGACGAGGACCGCGACTACATGTGGTCCGAGTACGCCACCGACCCCCGCATGAAGGCCAACATCGGCATCCGCCGTCGGCTGGCTCCCCTGCTCGACAACGACACCAACCGCATGGAGCTCTTCACCGCACTCCTGCTGTCGCTGCCGGGATCCCCGGTGCTCTACTACGGTGACGAGATCGGGATGGGCGACAACATCTGGCTCGGGGACCGCGACGGCGTCCGGACCCCGATGCAGTGGACCCCCGATCGCAACGCCGGCTTCTCCTCGGCGACGCCCGGCCGCCTCCACCTTCCCGCCATCCAGGACCCGGTCTACGGCTACCAGTCGGTCAACGTCGAGGCCCAGCTCGAGAACTCCTCCTCGCTGCTGCACTGGACGCGCCGCCTGGTCCATGCGCGGCGGCGGCACCCCGCCTTCGGCCTCGGGACCTTCACCGACCTGGGCGGTTCCAACCCCAGCGTCCTGTCCTACGTCCGCGAGGTCGACGCCCCCGACTCCCCCGACGGCACCCGCGACATCGTGCTGTGCGTCAACAACCTCTCGCGCTTCGCGCAGCCCGTCGAGCTCGACCTGCGCCAGTGGGAGGGGATGGTGCCGATCGAGCTGCTCGGCGGGGTGCCCTTCCCGGCCATCGGGGAGCTCCCCTACCTGCTCACGCTCGGTGGCTACGGCTTCCTGTGGCTGCGGCTGACCGAGGGCGCCACCCACCACCCGGAGGCGAGCCATGACTGACCCTGCCACGACCGATCCCCTGGCCCTGCACCTGCGCGACCACATCGCCGAGGCGCGGTGGTTCGGCGGGAAGGGACGCGACTGGCGGCTGACCTCGGTGCGTCGTGTCGGTGAGCTGCCTGGCGCTCCCGACGGAGGCCGGGTGGCGGTCGAGATCGCCGAGCTCCAGTACGACGACGGCCCCGGCGAGGTCGAGCTCTACCAGCTGCCGCTGGTGTCCTACCCCGAGGCGCACGAGCGTCTGGCGCACGCCTTCGTCGGCGAGTGGGACGACGACCTCGGGCACGTGTTCGTCTACGACGCCCTGCACGACCGGGAGTCGATGGCGCTCTACCTCCGAGCGTTCGCGGCCGCCGAAGACAGGGCGCCCGCGCAGCACGGCCTCGCCTTCCACCGCGTGGGGGACCACGAGCTCGACATCGAGGCCCACTCGACCCTGTTCCCGGGCGAGCAGTCCAACTCCTCGGTCGCATTCGGCGAGGACGCGATGCTGAAGGTCTTCCGCAAGGTCACCCCCGGGATCAATCCCGACATCGCGATCCACCGGGTCCTCACCGAGTCCGGGTCCGACCACGTCGCGGCCCTCTACGGGTGGGTCGACCTGGTCGACGACTCCGCAGAGGGTGACACGGTCCAGCTCGCGATGCTCCAGCAGTTCCTCCGCACGGCCAGCGACGGGTGGGAGCTCGCCCTCTCCAGCGTCCGCAACCTGTTCACCGAGGCCGACCTGCACGCCGACGAGGTCGGTGGCGACTTCGCCGGCGAGGCCGCCCGCCTCGGCACCGCGCTGGCCGAGGTGCACACCACCCTCGCCGAGCAGTTCCCCGTCGAGACCCTCGACGCGCGGGCCGTCGCCCGGCTGGGCTCCGCCATGCACGGCAGGCTCGACGACGCCCTCGACGTCGTACCCGCCCTGGCCGAGCACGAGGCGGCTCTCCGCGCGACGTTCGACCGGCTCGCCGCACTCGAGTCGGTCCAGGTCCAGCAGGTGCACGGCGACCTGCACCTGGGCCAGACGCTGCGCACCGTCAAGGGGTGGAAGTTCCTCGACTTCGAGGGCGAGCCCGCCAAGCCGCTGGCCGAGCGGATGCGCCCCGACTCCCCCTGGCGCGACGTCGCGGGGATGCTCCGCTCCTTCGACTACGCCCCGCGCGTGGTGGCACTCACCAGCATGACCGCCGAGCCCGGCGGGGAGGCCGAGCAGCAGGCCTACCGCGCCGCGGAGTGGGCCGACCGCAACCGCTCCGCCTTCCTGGCGGCCTACGTCGAGGGACGAACCCTCACCGACGAGGAGGACGCGCTGCTGCAGGCCTACGTCGCGGACAAGGCGGTCTACGAGGCCGTCTACGAGACCCGCAACCGGCCGGGCTGGGAGGGAATCCCCCTCGACGCGCTCGGACGGATCACCCACGGTGCACCACACGACGGAGGAAGCCGCGCATGACCGACACGAGCCTGCCGGGCGATCTCGACATCCACCTCATCCACGAAGGCCGCCACGAGGAGCTGTGGCGCGTGCTCGGCGCCCAGGTGGACGACGACCGCGGCGGCACGAGCTTCCGCGTCTGGGCGCCGAACGCCCTCGAGGTGCAGGTGGCCGGGCAGTGGGCCGGATGGGACGGCGCCCAGCACCCGATGGCCCGCGTGGGCGACTCGGGCGTGTGGCACGTGCACGTGGCAGAGGCCGGGGTGGGTGATCAGTACAAGTACCGCCTCCGGACGGCGGACGGCGCCTGGGTCGACCGCGCGGACCCCGTCGCCGCCTACGCCGAGAAACCCCCTCGCACGGCCTCGGTCGTGTGGAGGTCCCAGCACGAGTGGGGCGACCAGGAGTGGCTCGACCGGCGCAGTGAGAGGCAGCCGGCCGACGCACCGATGTCTGTCTACGAGGTCCACCTCGCCTCGTGGCGCAAGCACCCCAACCGCGACGAGCCCGGCAGCGAGCTCTACTCCTGGGACGAGATCGCCGACTCGCTCGTCCCCTACGTCGCTGACCTCGGGTTCACCCACGTCGAGCTCATGCCGGTCATGCAGCACCCCTTCGGCGGGTCCTGGGGCTACCACGTGACCTCCTACTTCGCCCCCGACTCACGGTTCGGTGACCCCGACGGCCTCAAACGACTGATCGACCGGCTGCACCAGGCCGGGATCGGCGTCATCCTGGACTGGGTGCCTGGTCACTTCGCCACCGACGAGTGGGCGCTGGCCCGTTTCGACGGCACGCCGCTCTACGAGGACCCCAATCCCCAGCGCGGGTGGCACAAGGAGTGGGGCTCCCACATCTTCAACTTCGGTCGCCACGAGGTGCGCAACTTCCTCTACGCCAACGCGGTCTACTGGCTCGATGAGTTCCATGCCGACGGGCTGCGCGTCGACGGCGTCGCGTCCATGCTCTACCTCGACTACGCGCGTGAGGACGGTGAGTGGAGCCCCAACAAGCACGGGGGCAGGGAGAACCTCGAGGCCGTGCAGTTCCTCCAGGAGATGAACGCCACCGTCTACAAGCGCATCCCCGGCATCGTCACGATCGCCGAGGAGTCCACCTCCTGGCCTGCCGTGACCGGTCCGACCAGCGACGGCGGCCTGGGGTTCGGGTTCAAGTGGAACATGGGCTGGATGCACGACTCGCTGGACTACATGGCGGTCGACCCTCTCTACCGCAACCACCACCACGGCGAAATGACGTTCTCCCTCGTCTACGCCTTCTCCGAGAACTACGTGCTGCCGATCAGCCACGACGAGGTCGTGCACGGCAAGGGGTCGCTGCTGCGCAAGATGCCCGGCGACCGCTGGAAGCAGCTGGCCAACCTGCGGGCCTACCTGGCATTCATGTGGGCCCACCCGGGCAAGCAGCTGCTCTTCATGGGGTGCGAGTTCGGCCAGGAGTCCGAGTGGGCCGAGAGCCGCGAGCTCGACTGGTGGCTCCTCGAGCACCCCGAACATGCCGGCGTCCACGCGATGGTGCGCGACATGAACCACACCTACGCCGCGTCCGGCGCCCTCTGGGGCCGTGACAACGCCCCCGAGGGCTTCGCCTGGCTCGACGCCAACGACGCGGGTCACAACACCTTCTCGTTCGTACGACGCGCCCCCGGCGAGCCCGACGTGGTCTGCGTGTCCAACTTCGCGGGCAACCCCCACGAGAACTACCGCCTGGCGCTCCCCACGGCCGGCACCTGGCACGAGGTCCTCAACACCGATGCCGAGGCCTACGCAGGCTCGGGCGTGGGCAACCTCGGCGCGATCACCGCGGTCGAGGGCGGACACCACGGGCAGCCGGCCCACGCCGACATCGTGGTGCCCCCGCTGGCGACGCTCTGGTTCCGCAAGGCCTGACACGCAGGACCCGGAGGACGCCAGGCGTCCTCCGGGCCCTCCGAGCGTCACGTCACATGACGTGGATCATCTTGACCATGCCCATCATCGAGTGGGGCATGCCCTTCATCTTCGGGTCCGGGAAGAAGCAGAGCAGGACGTACTGGCCCGCGGGCACGTCGTAGTCCATCGTCATCTGGCGTCCCGGGCTGAGCACGTCGGTGTGTGCTCCGCCGGACAGGACCCACGCGGGCTCCTCCTCGCTCTGGAGCCCATCCATGACGTCGTCGATCGTGGTGCCCTCCTCGACCTGCACCATGGAGAGGAAGTGCGGCTGGGTGTCGGAGTTCTTGAACCTCAGCGTGCCCTTGGTGGGCAGGTGATCGGCTCCTCCCCACTTCATCCCCTTGCGAGCAGTGATGGTGCCGTCGACCGAGGGCGTCCCAGACTTCTTGACGGCGCCCACCTCGAACGTGGTCGGCCCCATGACCTTGTTGGCCATCACCGCGGCGATGTAGGTGCCGGCGCGCGGCAGCACGACGGTGCCGGTGCTCCCGGAGGAGAGCCCGCCGTACCACGTGGTGTTGGCGACGGCGCGCTTGAGCGCCTTCATGTCGCCCTTGTTCGCGGCCTTGTAGTCGGTGGACAGCTCGCGCAGGGTGTAGCCCTTCGCGAGGGACATGATGGTCACCGGCGCCGGCTGACCCTTGACGGTGAGCTTGACCCGGCCGGCACGCAGGCCGCTGGTGCCCTTGAGCTTGAGCGATCCCTTGGCCACGGTGATGATGAGCGACTGCCCGGCCTGTTGCTCGGCCTGTACGGCGGACGCGGACGTCGTGACCAGGGCCGGGACGGAGACCAGGACACCGGCACAGGCCAGGGCCAGTCCGGTGCGTAGATGAGTGAACATGCGGTGGTGCCCCCTACGAGTGAGTGATAGACGGCCCATGGTGCGACGCACCGCGGGATCCGTCATCAGCAATTCTGCGGTGGTCCAGACCGGACGAAAGAATGTGTGGCGCGAACTGCGAGGAAGCGGATAATCCGCCGGATGAGGGGGAGATACCGCGCGGCCGCGCTCCTGGTCATCGGCACGGTGCTGGCGGTGCTGGCACCCACGCTCGGCAGTGGCGGCGAGGCCGGATCCACCGTGGGAGCCGGCGCCCAGGCGGCGGCACCGCGCTCGGCCACGCTGGTGATCGAGGCCAAGGGCTCGACCTACGTGCCGGCGACCGTGACCGTGGGCGGCGGCGGCACGCTCACCGTCGTCAACCTCGACACCTATGACCACACCGTGACCTCCACGGCCGTCGACGAGCGCGGCGAGCCCCTCTTCGACGTGCGTGTGGACGCCGGGACGACGGCGACGGTGACGGGCGTGGAGAACCTCGCCAACGGACGCTACGACTACATCTGTCGCTTCCACCCGTTCATGCGCGGCACGCTCGTCGTCGAGGACGCGACCGGCGGGGTGGGCGCCGAGCCGGTCGCGTTCGAGCAGCCCCTGGTCGTGCCACGAGTGCTGAAGGGCACCGACGTCCGCATCCCGGTACGGCAGGCGCCGGTGCGGATACTGCCCCGCGGACCCCGCACGATGATGTGGACCTACGGCGGCGACTATCCCGGCCCCACGATCCTCGGCCGCGCAGGCCGGGAGAGCAGGGTGACGTTCGCGCACCGACTGCCACGACGGGCCGGACCGCTCACGACCCACCTGCACGGTGACCACCACGCCTCCAGCGAGGACGGGCAGCCCACCACGAACCTCATCCGCCGAGGGAGCTCACGGACCTACCGCTACCCACTGACCTACGGCGGCAGGCCCGCGCCGGCCTCCTTCTTCTTCTACCACGACCACCGCATGGACAGGACGGCCCGGAACAACTGGCGCGGACTGCAGGGCATGTTCCTCGTCGAGGACGCAGCCTCTCGCAGGCTGCGGCTGCCGAAGGGGCGGCGCGACCTCCCCCTGATGATCTCCGAGCGCTCCTTCACCTCGGGCAACGCGCTGGCCAACCCGTTCGCAGACGGCCCCACCATGCACGGGCACCACGGGACGATGTCGTTCACCGGACCGGGGAGCCCGCCCGACGACCACACGGTCGGCTCGCACGTCATCGTGAACGGCCGCTACGCGCCGTACCACCGGGTGAGCGCCACGCGCCACCGGCTGCGCCTCCTCAACGCCGCGCCGTTCACCGCCTACAACCTCTCGCTCTCGGACGGACGGCCCTTCGTCCAGGTGGGCACCGGGAGCGGGTTCCTCAGGACTCCGGTCGTGCGCACCGAGATCAACCTCGGCCCTGCCCAGCGCGCCGACGTGGTCGTGGACTTCACGGGTCTCTCGGGCCAGGACGTAGTCCTCGAGTCGGTGCCCGCGCAGGACGAGCGTGGGACGGGCTCGCGGACCGCGCCGATCATGCAGTTCCGCGTGGGCCGTCCCGCGCGCGACCCTTCCCGCCTCCCCTCGCGGCTCCCCTCCCCGAAGCTGGTCAGGGCGCCTGCCGAGGTGAGCAAGACCTGGACCTTCGACCTCGGCGGAGGCAAGCGCCACGGCACGTTCTGGGCAGTCAACGGCAAGGCCTTCGACCCCGATCGCCCCGACCACCGCGTGCGTCTCGGCACCACCGAGCGCTGGCGGCTGCGCAACACCAGCGACATGACGCACTACGTCCACATCCACGCCGAGCAGTGGCGCACGGTCTCCCGCGACGGAAACCGGCCACCACCGTGGGAGCGGGCGCTGGAAGACACCTGGCGGCTGGATCCGGGTGAGTACGTCGACGTGGCCGCTCGCTTCCTCGACCACGCGGGACCCTTCATGATCCACTGCCACATGCTCGACCACGAGGACCACGGGATGATGGCCCGCTTCGACGTGGTCCGCTGAGCCGTCTGGGGCCAAGTGACTAGGGTGGCCGAGTGGCCCAGGTCCAACCCACGCTCACCGACGGCGTGATCGCGCTCCGTCCATGGCGCGACGAGGACGTCGAGGCGGCCGTGGCGGGCCACGACGACGAGACGGCCCTGTGGCTCGGCTGGGACGCGACCGACGTCTCGGTCGAACGCCTGCGCGAGCGCGTCGGTCAGTGGCGCGAGGACTTCGACGCCGACCGCCGGCGCTCCTCCTTCGTGGTCGAGCACGAAGGCCGCGTCGTCGGGAGCGTCGAGGTGACGCTGCGCCAGCAGGGCACCGGTGAGCTGCGCTGGACCCTCTACGCCGGCAACCGCGGACGCGGCTTCGCCTCCAGGGCGGTCCGGGTCCTGGTCGACTGGGCCTTCGCCGAGGAGGCGGAGGGCGGGCTCGGGCTCCAGCGCGTGGAGGCGAGGATCGACCCCCGCAACGAGGCCGGCCGCCGGGTTGCCACCCGCGCCGGACTGCGACTGGAGGGCACCCAGCGGATCGTGCCCGGTTCCGGTGACCGCGCCGACTCCACGGGAGCGATGGTCTATGCACGCCTCGTGAGCGACCCTCCACTGAGCGACCCCGAGAGCTTCCGGGCACTGCTCAACTCCTTCCTTCCGCGCAAGCGGGCGATCGGGCAGCTCCTCGTGCGCGACCCGGACGGGCGCGTGCTGCTCTGCCGGCTGACCTACAAGCAGGACTGGGACCTCCCCGGCGGCGTGGTCGAGGTCGGCGAGTCACCGCGCACCGCCGTCGAGCGCGAGGTCGAGGAAGAGCTCGGCCTCCGTCTCCGGGCCGAGTCGCTCCTCCTCACCGACTGGCTCCCGCCGTGGGGCGGGTGGGACGACGCCCTCTGCCTCGTCTTCGACGGTGGCATCCACGAGCCCAAGCTCCTGGACGGGGTGGTCAAGCAGGAGCGCGAGATCCGCGAGGTCCGCTTCTGCTCCCTCGAAGAGGTCGACGAGCTCGCCGCCGACTTCACCGCCAGGCGGGTCCGCGCGGCGGTGGCGACCGAGGGTGCTCCCTACACCGAGTCGGGTCGAGCCCGCTAGCGGGGAGTGATTAGATCGTCCGGTGACTACCTGGGTGCACGACTTCGGTGACGGTGACAAGGACCAGAAGGACCTCCTCGGCGGCAAGGGGGCCAACCTCGCCGAGATGACCAATCTCGGCCTGCCTGTCCCACCGGGGTTCACGATCACCACTGAGGCCTGCCGCGCCTACCTGGGCGCCGGGGGCGAGGTTCCCGGTCTCGTCGACGAGGTCAGCAGTCACCTCGCGGATCTCGAGCGTGCCATGGGTCGCAGCCTGGGCGACGGCGACGACCCGCTGCTCGTCAGCGTCCGCTCGGGCGCCAAGTTCTCCATGCCCGGGATGATGGAGACGGTCCTCAACGTCGGGCTCAACGACGAGTCGGTCCACGGCCTGGCGCGCAGGAGCGACAACGCGCGCTTCGCCTGGGACTCCTACCGTCGCCTCGTCCAGATGTTCGGTGCCACCGTCATGCACGTCGACGGAGAGCTCTTCTCCAGGGCCCTCGACGAGGCCAAGCGCGACAAGGGCACCGAGTCCGACCTCGACCTCGACGCCGACGACTTCCAGCGGCTGGTCGAGACCTTCAAGTCGGTCGTCCGGACAGAGACGGGACGCGACTTCCCCCAGGAGCCGCGGGAGCAGCTCGAGCTGGCCATCCGCGCCGTCTTCGACTCCTGGAACACCGACCGGGCGCGGCTCTACCGTCGCCAGGAACGGATCCCAGAGGACCTCGGCACCGCCGTCAACGTGCAGGCGATGGTCTTCGGCAACTTCGGCATGGACTCCGGCTCCGGCGTGGCGTTCACCCGCGACCCCGCGAGCGGTGAGCAGGGGGTCTACGGCGACTACCTTCAGAACGCTCAGGGCGAGGACGTCGTGGCGGGCATCCGCAACACCGTCTCCCTGGCCGACATGGCCGAGATCGACCGACGTTCGCACGACGAGCTGCTGGACATCATGGCGCGGCTCGAGAGGCACTACCGCGACATGTGCGACATCGAGTTCACCGTCGAGCGGGGCAAGCTCTGGATGCTCCAGACGCGGGTCGGCAAGCGCACGCCCGAGGCGGCCTTCCGCATCGCGGTCCACATGGTCGACGAGGGCCTGATCGAGATGGACGAGGCCGTCCTGCGCGTCACCGGCGACCAGCTGGCGCAGCTGATGTTCCCGCGGTTCGACGCCTCGTCCGAGCGCTCGCTCCTCGCCACGGGCATGAACGCCTCTCCGGGGGCTGCGGTCGGCAAGGCGGTCTTCGACTCCGACACCGCGGTGGAGTGGGCCGAGGCCGGCGAGGACGTCATCCTGGTCCGCAAGGAGACCAATCCCGACGACCTGCGCGGGATGGTGGCTGCGCGCGGGATCCTGACCAGTCGCGGCGGCAAGACCTCGCACGCCGCCGTCGTGGCCCGGGGCATGGGGCGCACCTGCGTGTGCGGCGCCGAGTCACTGGACGTGGACAGCTCGGCCAAGCAGTTCACGGTGCGCGGCGGTGAGACCGTCCGCGAAGGTGACGTGATCTCCATCGACGGCACCACGGGCGAGGTGTTCGCCGGGGCGGTGCCGGTCGCCGACTCGGTCGTCGTACGCCACTTCGAGGGCGAGAAGCTCGACGACGACCTGGCGCACGCGGTCGCCAGGATCATGGCCCACGCCGACGGTGCCCGCCGTCTGCGCGTGCGTGCCAACGCCGACACCCCGGAGGATGCTGCCCGAGCACGTCGTTTCGGCGCCCAGGGCATCGGTCTGTGCCGCACCGAGCACATGTTCCTCGGCGAGCGACGGACCCTGGTGGAGAAGCTGATCGTGGCCGAGGGCGACGACGGCCAGGAGGCTGCCCTGCAGGGCCTGCTCCCCCTCCAGCGACAGGACTTCACCGAGATCCTGGAGGCGATGGACGGCCTGCCGGTGACCATCCGCCTGCTCGACCCGCCCCTGCACGAGTTCCTGCCCGACCTCACCGACCTCAGCGTCGACGTGGCGCTCGCAGAGGAGCGCGGCGAGGTCGACGAGCACGCCCGGACCCTGCTCACGCACGTGCGCCGTCTCCACGAGCAGAACCCCATGCTCGGCCTGCGTGGCGTCCGGCTCGGCATCCAGATCCCCGGGCTGTTCCGCATGCAGGCCCGGGCCATCGCCGAGGCGGCCGCCGACCGCAAGGCCGCCCACGGCACGCCTCGTCCCGAGATCATGGTCCCGCTCGTCGCGAGCGTGCGCGAGCTCCAGATCGTTCGCAACGAGATCGACCGCGTCATCGCCGAGGTCGAGGAGGACCGCGGCGTCAAGCTCGACATCGCGGTCGGCACCATGATCGAGCTCCCTCGCGCAGCCTTCCTCGCCGACCGGATCGCCAAGACCGCGGACTTCTTCTCCTTCGGCACCAACGACCTCACCCAGATGGCGTGGGGCTTCTCCCGCGACGACGTGGAGTCGGCGTTCTTCTCGCGCTACTTCGAGCACGGCATCTTCGACGTCTCGCCGTTCGAGTCGCTCGACCAGCTCGGCGTGGGCGGCATGGTCGAGATGGGTACGACGAAGGGGCGCGAGACCCGGCCCGACCTCAAGGTGGGCGTCTGCGGCGAGCACGGCGGCGATCCGCTCTCCGTGCACTTCTTCGACCGGGTGGGTCTCAACTACGTCTCGTGCTCGCCCTTCCGCGTGCCGGTCGCGCGGCTCGAGGCAGGACGGTCGGTGCTCGAGAAGCGCTGACCGGCCCTCTCCTCAGAACAGGGCGGAGGCGAGGTTCCGTCGCCCGGCCAGCACGCGCGGGTCGTCGTTGCCCACGGCCGCGAACAGGCCGAGCAGGTGCTCGCGGGCCTTGGTGCGGTCCGCGTCGCTGGTGCGGGCGATGAGGGCGACGAGGCGGTTGAACGCGTCCTCGACGTGTCCCCCCAGCATGTCGAGGTCGGCCACCATGGTCTGCGCCTCGACGTCGTCGGGGTCCTGCGCGGCGGCTGCGCGCGCAGCGTGGAGGTCGACCCCCTGGGTGCGCTGGAGCACCTTGGCCATGGCCAGGCCGGCTGCGGCCTCGGCATCGGCAGGGTTGGCGTCGACGAGCTTCTGGTACTCCGCGACCGCTGCGTCCACGTCACCGCGGCCCAGGGCGTCCTGCGCGGGAGCGTAGCGCGGGTCGACAGCCTCCTCCTCGGCCTCCTCCCCCGCCGCGGCGACCGCCTGCCGGGGCTGGTGACGGCCGGAGATCCCCTGCGTGGTCAGCTGTTGACCGAGCTGGCTGAAGAGGGTCGCGATCTCATCTGGCGACAGGGCGCCCGGGATCGGCTGGGTGACCGGACGGCCGTCGAGGATCACCATGGTCAGCGGCACCTGCGGTATCTGCATGGCCTGGGCGATCTCAGGGTTGGTGTCGACGTCCACGAGCGCAGCCAGCAGTCGACCCTCCAGCCGCTCGGCCTCGGCCGCGACGTCTGCGGCGTACTGCTCACTGCCCGGTGCCTGTCGCGCGGAGTGGAAGACCATGACGACCGGTGCGGTCATCGACTCCTGCAGCACCTGCTGCAAGTTGTCCTGGCTGATGGCGACGGAGTAGGCCCCACCGGGCCCGGCAGCGGTCGAGACCGCCTGCTGCTGCGCCGGCCGCTGACCGAGGGCGGAGAGGTCGATCGCGCCAGGACGGGAGAACGGTTGCTGCGTCATGGCGCCATTGTCCCGGACCGGGCGGGGCGGGTCGAGTCGACCCCGTCCCGCGGCGGTACTGTCCGTGCGGTGAGAGGGCTACTCGACCGCGTGCTGGAGCGGCACCGCAAGAACTTCGTGCTGCTGCTGCGGTTCGGCATCGTCGGTGCCACCGGCGTCCTCGTCAACCTGGCTGTGCTGGTCCTGGTCAGGCGCATGGGACCTGACTTCGACCTGGCGATCGCCGGGATCCCCCTGACAGACTTCAACCTCCGCTGGTACCACGTGTACTCGTCCGTGGCGTTCCTGGCGGCCAACGTGTGGAACTTTCAGCTCAACCGGACGTGGACGTTCAGGAGCTCCGGTGCCGCCGGGTGGCGGCAGGAGTACCTGCCGTTCCTGACCGTGGGCCTGATGGGCCAGCTGATCGGACTGGCGTTGCTGACCCTGCTGCTGCACCCGCACTCGCCGATGAGCCTGCCCTCCGACCTCCTGGACGACTCCACAGGCCTGCGCACCCGGCTCTACTGGGCGCAGCTCATCGTGATCGTGATGGTGACGCCCCTCTCGTTCGTGCTGAACAAGCTGTGGACGTTCGCGGCTGTGCGCACCGGGCACCCCGACCTCGCGGACCCCACGCACGAGGAGCGGCTCTGGCACGAGCGGTGACCGGGCGCGGCCGGGCGGCTGGCGGGGTCTCCCCCTATCGCGAGCAGGTTACCGCGTGGTAGAAACCTCCCTACGCCATCATTCTCGGGAGGGGGATGGTGGCGCCGTTTTCCCCGGAGGGCAAGGAACATGGCTGCGCTGTCGTTCGACTTCACTGGCTATCGCGTGCTGGTGGTCGGTGGCACGCGCGGGGCCGGTCACGCCATCGCACGCTCGTTCCGCGACTCCGGGGCCCAGGTCACGGTGACCGGCACGATGATGCTGCGCGAGCTCTACGACGTCGATCTCGCCGGCATCGACTACGAGATGGTCAACCTGGCCCGTCAGGACTCCATGGACCACCTCGTGGGGATCATCGGTCCGCTCGACATCCTGGTCCTGGCCGCGGGCTGCAGCCTTCCCTACGGACTCCCCGACAGCGAGCGCAGCTTCATCGGCGAGGCGGCCCGATCCGGGGTGCTGGGGCCGATGTTCCTGACCACCCGGCTGCGTCTCAAGCTGAGCCAGAGCCCCGCTCCGGGCGGAGGGTGCGTGATCAACACCGGCGCCGTGGCGCGCTGGCTCGAGCTCACCAGCGACCCCGCTGGTGCGGCTGCGGAGCTGGCCGCCTCGACCGCGCGCGCCGGCCAGAACTGGGCAGGTATCGGGGTGCGCGTCAACTCTGTGCTCGAGCCCGCCCGGGGGCTGCTCCCCCGTCAGGGAGGTCCTGGTGCTCATCCCTCGGCCGGCTCGGGCTCGCACGCCCTCAGCACGGGAGACACCCTGGTGCGCGCCGGCACCACCGCTCGCGGACCTGTGTCCAGCACGGTGATGTTCCTGGCGACCCTGGAGGCCTCGCGCATCACCGGCCAGACCATCCGGCTGAGCTAGCCGGTCGCCCCTCGGGACGGGCCGAGGGAGAGCAGCAGGTCGTCGGCCGCGGCGTAGGGATCGACGTCCCCCGACACGACCTGCTCGGCGAGCTGGTCCAGCTCGCCACGGCCACCCACGTCGCCCCACCGCTCCCGCAGAGCGGCCAGGGCGATGGCCTCGATCTCCCGCCTGGCCCGCGCCGTACGACGACGCGCGAGCTCGCCGCTCTCGCGCAGCCACTCGCCGTGGCGCTCGATCTCCGCGACCAGCTCCTCGGCGCCCTCCCCCTTGCTGGCGACGGTCATGACGATCGGGGGCCGCCACGACCCGGCAGGCCGCTCGGTCATGGCGAGGACGTTCCGCAGCTCGCGCCGCACGCCCTCGGCGCCGTCGCGGTCAGCCTTGTTGACGACGTAGATGTCGCCCACCTCGAGGATGCCGGCCTTCGCAGCCTGGATGCCGTCGCCCATGCCGGGCGCCAGCATGACGATCGTCGTGTCGGCCAGACCGGCCACCTCGACCTCGCTCTGGCCGACTCCCACCGTCTCGACCGCGACGACGTCGCACCCGGCCGCATCGAGGACCCGAGCAGCCTGGGGAGTGGACCAGGACAGGCCCCCGAGGTGCCCTCGGGCACCCATGGAGCGGATGTAGACCCCCGGGTCGAGAGCGTGCTCGGACATGCGCACGCGGTCTCCGAGGAGCGCGCCTCCGGAGAACGGTGACGACGGGTCGATGGCCAGGACGCCCACCCGCTTGCCGGCCCGACGCAGGGCCGTCACCAGGGCGTTGGTGGAGGTCGACTTCCCCACTCCCGGAGATCCGGTGATCCCGAGGAAGTGGGCCGTTCCGGGGTGGGCGCTCAGCTCGGCCATCACCTCACGCAGGGCCGGCGAGGCGTCCTCGACCAAGGTGATGAGACGAGCGACCGCCCCCGCCTCCCCGGCACGCGCTCGTGCGACGAGCTCGGGGATCGCGGGGGCGGTGCGCCGACTCACGCCTGCGGGACCCGGATGATCAGCGCGTCGCCCTGACCGCCACCGCCGCACAGGGCGGCGGCACCGGTGCCACCGCCGCGGCGCTTGAGCTCGAGCGCGAGGGTGAGGACGATGCGCGCGCCCGACATCCCGACCGGGTGGCCCAGGGCGATCGCTCCGCCGTTGACGTTGACCTTGTCCTCGGAGACGCCGAGCTGGCGAGCCGACTCGATGCCGACCGCCGCAAAGGCCTCGTTGAGCTCGAAGAGGTCGATGTCGGAGACGGCGATGCCCTCCTTCTCGGCGGCCTTGGCGACCGCGTTGGCGGGCTGGAGCTGCAGGGTGGAGTCGGGACCGGCGACCTGCCCGGAGGCGCCGATCTCTGCGAGCCAGGTGAGACCGAGCTCCTCGGCCTTGGCCTTGCTCATCACGACGACCGCGCAGGCACCGTCGGAGATCTGCGAGGCGGAGCCGGCGGTGATGCTGCCGTCCTTGGAGACCGGTCGCAGCCCGGCCAGGGACTCGACGGTCGTGTCGGCGCGGACGCCCTCGTCCTCGCTGACGACGACGTCGCCGCGGCGCGACTTGATGGTCACCGGCACGATCTCCTCGTCGAAGAGCCCGTTCTTCTGGGCGAGGGCTGCGCGCTGGTGGGACTGCGCGGCGAAGGAGTCCTGCTCCTCGCGCGTGAGGCTGGCACCGGCAGAGTTGCAGGCCTCGGTGAGGTTGATCATGGCCTGGTCGGTGAACTGGTCGTAGAGGGCGTCGTAGGCCATCGAGTCGACGAGCGCGGTGTCGCCGTACTTGAAGCCCTCGCGGCTCTTGGGCAGCAGGTGCGGGGCCTGGGTCATCGACTCCATGCCGCCGGCCACGACGATGTCGTGCTCACCGGCGCGGATGAGCTGGTCGGCCAGCGCGATGGCGTTGATGCCGGAGAGACACACCTTGTTGATCGTGAGCGAGGGGACGTTCATCGGGATGCCGCCCTTGACCGCGGCCTGGCGCGCAGTGATCTGGCCGGCGCCGGCCTGGATGACATGCCCCATGACGACGTAGTCGACCTGGTCGCCGTCGACGCCTGCCTTCTCGAGCGCACCTTGGATGGCGATCCCGCCCAGCTCTGCGGCGGAGAGTCCCTTCAGGCCACCGAGCAGACGGCCGATGGGCGTGCGCGCCCCCGCAACGATGACTGACCCGGTGTGGGCTGATCCGGACATGGCGGTGCCTCCAAGCGTGAGAAGAGTGTCATCTCGGAGCGTACCTAGCACTCCGCGGCGACAGCGAGAGTGTCCGGGAGAGGCACGTGTCACACCTGTCTCACGGTCCGCACCCCACCTGTCGGGGAATGTCGCTCCTGCGACCATGTGTGCCATGACGACCCCAGAACTCGACTCCGTCAAGCACCTCTTCACCGCGATCGACCACGTGGGCATCGCCGTGTCCGACCTCGACGAGGCCATGCGGTTCTACCGCGAGGTCTACGGCATGGAGGTGCTCCACGAGGAGACCAACGAGGAGCAGGGCGTGCGCGAGGCCATGGTGGGGGTGGGCGACTCCGGCTCCTGCATCCAGCTGCTCGCACCCCTGTCCCCCGAGTCGACGATCGCCAAGTTCCTCGACCGCTCCGGACCCGGGATCCAGCAGCTCGCCTTCCGGGTCGAGGACGTCGAGGCGGTGGCCGCGACCCTGCGCGAGCGCGGCGTCCGCCTGCTCTACGACACGCCCAAGCGCGGCACGTCCGAGAGCCGTGTCAACTTCATCCACCCCAAGGACGCCGGTGGCGTGCTGGTCGAGCTGGTCGAGCCGGCCGACGGCTCGCACTAGCACCGACTGGGAACTACGTCACAAGCCCGACCACCCTCGCCTACTCGCGGGTATCTTGACCCGCGATCGCCACCGCTGCCTCACAGGAGACACACGTGCAGAACATCCTCGAAGCCATCCAGTCCGGCAACGCAAGCTCGGACGACTTCGCCAACCTGGAGCTCCCCGACCACTACCGCGCCGCTCACGTCCGCAAGGACGAGGTCGAGATGTTCGAGGGGCAGACCACCAAGGAGAAGGACCCGCGCAAGTCGCTGCACGTCGATGACGTGGCCCTCCCCGAGCTCGGTCCCGGAGAGGCCTTCGTGGCCGTCATGGCCTCCGCGATCAACTACAACACGGTGTGGACCTCGATCTTCGAGCCGGTCTCGACGTTCGGCTTCCTCGAGCGCTACGGCCGCGAGTCCGACCTGGGCGCCCGGCACGACCTGCCCTACCACGTCGTCGGGTCCGACCTCTCCGGCGTCGTGCTGAAGGTGGGCCCCGGGGTCAACAAGTGGAAGCCGGGCGACCGGGTCGTGGCCCACTGCCTCTCGGTCGAGCTCGAGGCACCCGACGGCCACAACGACACGATGATGGACCCCTCGCAGCGCATCTGGGGCTTCGAGACCAACTTCGGCGGCCTCGCCGACGTCGCGATGGTCAAGGCCAACCAGCTGATGCCCAAGCCCGAGCACCTCACCTGGGAGGAGGCTGCCTCCCCCGGCCTGGTGAACTGCACGGCCTACCGCCAGCTGGTCTCGACCAACGGCGGCAACATGAAGCAGGGCGACAACGTCCTGATCTGGGGCGCGTCCGGCGGCCTCGGCGGGTTCGCGACGCAGTACGCCCTCAACGGCGGGGCCAACCCGATTTGCGTGGTCTCCAACGAGGAGAAGGCCCAGATCGTGCGCAGCATGGGCGCCGACAAGGTCATCAACCGTTCCGAGATGGACTTCAAGTTCTGGAACGACGAGGGCACCAAGCAGGACCCCAAGGAGTGGCTGCGCCTGGGCAAGGCCATCCGCGAGCTCACCGGCGGCGAGGACATCGACATCGTGTTCGAGCACCCCGGTCGGGAGACCTTCGGCGCCTCGGTCTTCGTCACGCGCAAGGGCGGCACCATCACCACTTGCGCCTCCACGTCGGGCTACATGCACGAGTACGACAACCGCTACCTGTGGATGAACCTCAAGCGGATCATCTCCAGCCACTTCGCCAACTACCGCGAGTCGTGGGAGGCCAACCGCCTCGTCGCCCAGGGCAAGATCCACCCGACGCTGTCGAGGACCTACACCCTCGACGAGGTCGGCCAAGCCACGCTCGACGTGCACAAGAACGCCCACCAGGGCAAGGTCGGCGTGCTGTGCCTCTCGCCCGAGGAGGGCCTCGGCGTGCTCGACGAGGAGATGCGCAGCCAGCACATCGACGCGATCAACCGCTTCCGGGGCGTCTGACCCCCTGACGCCACCCCACACCCCGGTTCGCACACTCGAGAGCAGAGTGTCTGCGAGCCGGGGTGTGGTGATTCGGGCCCATCGGGGAGACTGTGCAGAGTCAGACACACAGACGCGGAAGTGGGTGCGCAGCATGAGCAGCGACCAGGGCCTGTCCATCTTCGACGAGGAGCCGGAGCCCACCGGTCCCGACGCCGACGATGCAGGGCCGGCTGACGACCAGGCAACTGTCGCGGACGTCCCTGCCACGCCTGCGAGCCAGGAGACCCAGGTGCTGCCGGCAGCGGTCACGTCCCCGACTCCTCCGAGTGCCACGACCGCGTCACGGCCGTTGCCACCGCGCGCAGCCGTAGGCTCCTCCCACTCCGCGGCCGCGCTGCCCGTGGTCCGCCGCGGCGGCTATGACAGGCAGGCCGTGGACCAGCGGATCACCCAGCTGGCCGCGGAGAAGTCCGGTCTGAGCACCAGCCTGACAGCCTCCGAGCAGCGCGTCCTCGAGCTCGAGGCCGAGCTCGAGCGGCTGCGCGCCGAGCTCCAGGAGAACCAGAACCCTTCCTACGCCGGACTGGGGGGTCGCGCCACCTCGATGCTCAAGCTCGCCGAGGACGAGGCGAGCGACGTGCGCGCCAGCGCGGCTCGCGATGCTGCCGAGATCCGCGAGCAGGCCAACCGCGACGCCAAGGCCATCCGCGCCGATGCCGCGCGCGAGGCCGATGACATGCGCCTGGTCCAGCTCAAGGAGCTCGACGAGATGCGCAACAGGCTCACGACCGACGCCGAGCAGGAGCGACTGCTGGCCCAGGGCGAGGCCGAGGACCTCCTCGCGGCCGCTCGGCGCGAGGCCGACCAGCTCCGCCTTGCGGCACAGCAGGAGACCAACGAGCTGCGCACCTCGGCCAAGCGGGAGGCCGAGCAGGCCCGCGCTGCGGCCGATCGCGAGGTCCAGGAGGCCCGACGGACACTCGCGGTGGAGAAGGAACGGCTCGCCCGCGAGGCTTCCGAGCACCACTCCCACGCCACTGCCGAGACACAGCGCCTGGTCGAGGAGGCCGAGCAGCGCGCCGCGGCTGCCGAGCAGCGCGCCCGCGAGGCCACCTCGCAGGCCACGGCCCATCGCGCGCAGGCGCAGAGCGAGGCTGAGGGGCTCCTGACGCGTGCGCGTCGCGAGGCCGAGCAGATCGTGGCGTCGGCCCAGACGCAGGCAGAGGCCATCGCCTCCACGGGCACGGCCGACGCCGAGCGAGAGCTGGCCGCTGTCCGCGCCGAGGTCGACCGGATGACCAAGCGTCGTGACGCCGTGGCAGCCCAGCTGGGCGCCCTGCGTGACGTGGTGGCCGGCTTCGCCGAGGACGAGTCCTGAGCTGGTTGACGCGGCTCCGTCAGCCGCGCCTGGCCACCAAGACCTCCGAGAAGACCCCCGCCGAGGCGGTCGAGGAGCACGCCGGGGTTGCCCAGGAGGCGGCGGAGGCCGCTGACGAGGCCGCCGATCGCGCCGACGAGGCCGCCGCCGAGGCCCGCGACGCCGCCGACTCCTCCGCGGAGATCGCCCACCAGATCGACGATGCCACCGCCCTGGTGGTCGACGACGATCCTCCCTACGCCGACGTCACGCCCGACACGACGCGTGTCTCCTCCGGGTCGCCGCTGCTTCGCCACTCCCCCTTCAACATCGGTTTCTTCGGCGCCCTGGGCGCTCTCGTGGCGCTGTTCCTGACCGAGCAGATCTTCAGCATCTCCTCGATCCTGATCCTGCTCGTCATGGCGATGTTCCTCGCCATCGGCCTCAACCCGGTGGTCGAGGCGTTCATGAAGCGGGGCGTTCGGCGTGGGCTCGCCGTCCTCGGCGTCCTGGCCGTCGTGCTCGGGGTGCTCGCCATGTTCGTCGGGGCCGTGGCACCGGTCATCGGCGACCAGATCGCGTTGATCACCAGCAACGCCCCCGGGTGGCTCGACGACCTCGAGCAGAACAAGCGCATCCAGGAGCTCGACACCAAGTACGACGTCCTCGACAAGGTCCGTGACTACGTCCAGGACGGCGACTTCGGCCAGCGGGTGTTCGGTGGCGCACTGGGTGTGGGGCTGGCAGTGCTCTCGACGGTCGCCAACACGCTGATCGTCCTCGTCCTGATGATCTACTTCCTCGTCTCGCTGCCCAGCATCAAGCACGCCGCCTACTCCCTCGCGCCCGCCTCCCGTCGTCCGCGCGTCAGCGAGCTGGGCGACAAGATCATCCGCTCCACCGGGGCCTACGTCGCGGGGGCGTTCCTGGTCGCGATCTTCGCCGGGATCAGCACCCTGGTCTTCAGCTTCGTCGTCGGACTCGGCGACTACGCCTTCGCGCTGGCCTTCATCGTCGGGCTGCTGTCGCTGATCCCGGTCGTGGGCGCCTTCGTCTCGGGGGCCATCATGACGTTGCTGGCGCTCACCGTGTCACCCACTGTCGCTCTCGTGGCGCTGGCCTACTACCTGGCCTACCAGCAGATCGAGTCCTACTTCATCTACCCCCGCATCATGCAGCGCTCCGTCGACATCCCCGGTTCGATGACGGTCGTGGCGGCGTTGGTGGGTGGCGCCATGATGGGCATCGTCGGAGCCCTGCTGGCCGTCCCGGTGGCGGCGGCGCTGCTGCTGCTTCACCGCGAGGTGTTCCTCAAGCGCCAGGACGCCCGCTGACGTTCAGCTCGAGCGGGTCCGGCAAGGGCTCCACGGTCAGGTGGGCATCCCCGCCCTCACCCAGCTTGACGAGGACGACCCCTGCCAGCACGAGAAGGCCGCCGGCCAGCTGCACGCCGCGGGGCAGCTCGTCGAGGATCAGCCACGCGAAGACGACCGCCATCAGCACCTCGGTCAGCGCGACGAACGACGCGAGCCGGGGCCCGAGGCGCCGGCTGGCCGCGATGCCTGTGACGTAGGCGACCGCTGCCGTCACCAGGCCCAACGCGAGGACGGGGAGCCACCACGGGACGTGCCTGCCGTCGTAGACGGCGTCGTTCGTGCTCGCGTCCATCGGCAGCACGCCCAGGAGGCCAGCGGCGCCCAGCACCACTCCACCGACGACCAGGCCGCCGGCGGCCAGGGAGATCCCGGGCAGGCCGCTGTCCTCGTCGGCGCTGATCACGAAGTAGGTGGCCGCTCCGACCATCGCGCCGAGCGCCCACAGCACGCCGACGACCTCGAGCTCGGCACCTGACACGAGGTCGAGCACGAGGGCGAGGCCCAGCATCGAGAGCGCAGCGCCGGCGAGGGTGAGCCGGTTCGGTCGGTGTCCGTGGCGCAGCCACAGCCACACGACGACCGCGACCGGGGCGGTGTACTCGATCAGCAGCGCGACGCTGACCTGGAGGTGGGTGACGGCGTAGAAGTAGCAGAGCTGCGCGCCAGCGACGGCGGCCACGCCGTAGGCGACGACGGTGGCGACGTTGTCCCGCAGCAGGTGCCAGCGGCCCCGCACGGCGAGGAGACCGGGGACCAGCAGCACGACGGCCGCCAGCCCGATGCGCACCGACACGGCCGCGCCGGCCGTCCACCCGGAGTCGAGCAGTCCCCTGGCCAGGGTGCCTGACATGCCGAAGGCGGTGGCGGAGACCAACGCGAGGGCCAGTCCCTGTCCCGTGCGCGCGCCGCGCGCCGTGTCATGGGTCATCGTCGTCACACCCATGACGCTACGCGGGCGGGTGTAACGTGTCAACATGGTTTTCACCCATGACACCGATGCGGCGCTGCTGGCTGCGGTCAGCCTCGTCAACTCCGGTGACGAGCCCGGCGAGCCGCTGGGCTCGGTGGCCGACCTGACCGCGTTCCTCGAGGAATGGGCCTACACCGGGCGCATCGACGCCTCCGACTCCGAGCTCGACGAGGTTCGTCGTCTCCGCCCTCGTCTCCGGGAGCTCCTCACCGCTGAGCGCGACGAGGCCGTGGCCCTGGTCAACGCCATGCTCGCCGAGGCCAGGGCCGTCCCGAGGCTCATGCGCCACGACTCGTGGGACTGGCACCTCCACGCCATCGACCAGGACCGCCCCTTGGCCGACCGGATCCTGGTGGAGACGGCGATGGCCATGGTCGACGTCGTCCGTCTCGACGAGATGAGCCGACTGGGCACCTGCGCCGCCGACGACTGCGACGACGTCGTGCTCGACCTCTCCCGCAACCGTTCTCGACGGTTCTGCTCCACCACCTGTGGCAACCGCGAAGCGGTGGCGGCCTACCGCGCTCGCCAGCGCGGCTGAGGGATCAGTCGGCGAAGCGCCGCAGCACCTCGATGAAGACCTCGGGCTGCTCGCTGTGCACCCAGTGCCCCGCGTCCTTGATGGTCACCCTGCGCACGCGCGGGAAGAGCGCCTCCATGGCCGGGGTGTACTCGTCGGTGACGTAGTGCGACCTCGCGCCCGCGACCCACAGCACCGCACCGTCGTACGACGGCAGCCCGGCGACCTCCTCTGCCGGCCAGTCGCTCAGCTCGGCGAGGTCACGCCTCAGCAGCTCGAGATTGGGTCGCCACGCCCAGCGGTCGCCGTCACGGTGGAGGTTCTGCATCAGGAACGCGCGCACGGTGGCGTTGGGCACCGCAGGGCGGAGCGCCTCGTCGACCTCGCTGCGGCTCCCCGCCGGGGCGCCTGCCACCTCGAGCATGGCGTCCATGTAGTTCCGGAACTCCTCGCTGTGGGCGTAGGCGACCGGGGACACGTCGACCACGCACAACCGCTCCACGAGCTCGGGGTGGCGCAGCGCCACGATCATCGCGACCTTGCCTCCGAGGGAGTGCCCCACCAGCACCACCGGGTCGTCGGCCGAGAGGAGGCCGGCGACCTGGTCGGCAGCGTCGACGAAGTCGAACTCCGCCGACCACGGCGAGCGGCCGTGGTCCGGCATGTCGACGAGGGTCACCCGGTGGTCCTGCGCGAGGGCCTTGCCGATCTGGGTCCAGTTCTTGCCCTGCCCGAACAGGCCGTGGCAGAAGACCACGCGAGCGCCGGCGTCGCCGAGCTCGGTGGTGTGCAGTGGCTCTGAGGTGGACGCCACGATCAGAAGTCGAATCCGTCGAATCCGTCGAACATGTTGCCGATGCCGTCGCCGATGCCTCCGAAGAGGTCTCCGATCCCCTCGCCGATCGCCCCGATGCCCTCGCCCAGGCCGTCGAAGCCACCCCCGAAGAGCATGCCCATGAACATCCAGTCCATCGGCCCGAAGCCGCCGAAGTAGCCCTGCGCGTAGGGCTGGTAGGCGCGCCCACCCTGCCAGTAGGGAACGCGGCGGGAGCCGACCATCACCTTGCGAATGTCGGGCTCGGCGCCGGCACGGACGCGCTCGACGTCGAGGGCGCATGCCGGGACGTCCCGGCTGGTGCCGCCCGGAGGCGTCCACGGAACGTCAGCGACGGACATGCCGTGGCGCGGGTCGAAGAAGCACGGCGGCCGTCGCTGCGGGAGGGGCTGCCCCGCGACACGGGCGCGGACGCACGCCATGGCGTAGCGCCCGTCCTCCAGGATCTCGGTGACGTGCCGTACCTCGTCGGGGCGAGCGAGCTGGTCAGCAGCGACCTTGGCGGCCTCGTAGGCGTCCAGGGCGCGTTGGTAGTCGGCGTTGGCGCCCGGCTCGAGCTCGGTGCCCATCACGTCGAGGTCGAGGTCCTGTAGCTCGACGCCGAGAGCGGTGACGTCCTCCTGGGCCAGTCGCTTGACCGGCGCGAGCTCGGCCTGACGCCGGGCCTCCTCACGGCTCTTGCTCGACCGTCCCGCAGCCACGGCGACCGCGACCAGGCCGCCGAGCACGGCCAGCAGCACCACCAGTTCCATGCGCCCAGCCTACGGCCCGTCCGGGAGGGGCAGGACGACGCAGAAGAGCGGATCGTGGATCAACCCCCGAAGATCCACGATCCGCTCTGCGAAGTGGCCTGGCGTCTGGGCCCACCCCTGTAGGGTCCAGCCGCGCTCGGCGTGGACATGACTCTGCCGCGTGCCGACGTCCATGACATCGGTAGTCCTACGTATTTCGAATGCGTAGAGCGGTACATTCACGGCGTGCTGACCCCGTGCTTGGGACGAGATCAAGCGCAGAGTGCCCTCGCCTCCGCGCTCGAGGAGTCGCGTTGGGTGAGCATCGTCGGGCCTCCCGGGTGCGGGAAGTCCCTCCTGGCGCGCCATGCGACCCGCGCCCACGCCAACACCGCATGGGTCGACGCGCGACACCTGCGCACCCTCGACGGAGTCCTGATGGGCTGCATGGCCGCCCTCGATGCCGAGATGGCCCCCGGTGACACCTTGGTCGGCGCGCTGAGCCGCGCTCTCGACGGGCGCGACTGCCTGGTGGTGCTCGACGGCCTCGACCTCGACGCCACAGCAGCAGGGCCGGCGATCACCGACGTGCTCGGCTCGACCATGGACGCCCGGATCGTCGTGACCTCGCTCGCCGGAGCCGGCGATCCCGCGGAGCGCGTGGTGCGGATCGGACCGCTCCCCGTGCCGACCCCGCGCTCCCCGCTGTCAGGGCCTGCCGTCGACCTGTTCCTCGACCGTGTCCGGGCCGCGGGGGGCCACCCCGTCGACCTCGACACCCAGTCCGTGGACGTGCGCAGGCTGCTCGTCGCGACAGGCGGCCTGCCGCTCCTGATCGAGCAGATGGCCGTCCAGTGCGCCCTGGTCGGGCTGGGCAACGCCGTCGCCGCCGACACGCTGGCCCAGGCGGTCAACTCCGCCTACGAGCTCCTCGACCGCGACCAGCGTCGGCTCCTGCGCCGCATGTCGCTGCTCGACGTCGCGGTCGGCCCGGCCGTCCTCGCGGCCGTCTCCGGTGGCACCGTGGCGCAGACGACCAGCCTGCTCGGCACCCTGGTCCGCCGCAGCCTGGTCGAGGTGCTGCCCGACGGTCGCTTCGACATGCTCTCCCCCATCCGCAGCCACGTCCGCACCTTGGCGGCCGCCGAGTCCGACGACCCCTCGGAAGCCCCGGGAAGCGACGCCGAGCACATCGTGCGGGGCCTGCTCATCTGGGCCGAGCAGGTCGCACCGCAGCACGACAATTTCGGCGCTGCCGACGCCGCCTGGCTCACCGACCTTCCCGCGATGCGCTCGGCCGTCCTCCTCGCCTGCGAGCGTGACGAGACGCGGGCCGAGGGCTACTCCATTGCCAACCGCATCTTCTCCTCGCTCTACACCTCCATGCGCGCCCGAGAGGCGCTGGAGGTGCTCGAGGCGGCCCTCGACAGCGGCGACGGGCCTCCTGCGATCGGCGCCCAGGTGGCACGCCGGGCCGGCATCGCGGCCTCTGAGGTCCGCGGCACCTATGAAGGACTCTGGCTGCTCGACCGGGCCGACGAGCACGCCGTCCACGCCGAGCTGCCGGACGAGCAGCTCGCCAAGACCGCGTCCATCCGCGCCGAGATGCACCTGGACGCCGGAGATCTTCGCGCCGCCGAGAGCGAGGCGCGTCGTGCGATCGACCTCGACCCCCACGGCGCCGTGACGCGCCAGGCGCTGCGCACCCTCGCCGACAGCTACGTCTCCTGGGGACGCTTCGCCGAGGCCTCGGCAGTGGCGAACGAGGCCATGCCCGGCACCCACCCCAACGACGAGCGCTGGATCGCCCTGTCTGCGCGCACCCTGCTCGCCCGGATCGCCCTCGAGCAGGGCCGGGTCACCGAGGCGACGGCCGCGACGAAGGCCGTGGTCGCCGAGGCGACCGAGCTCGCCGAGGACCGTGTCTGCCTCTTGGCGGAGACGATGCTGCGTGGGCTGGATCCGAGCTGGCGATGCCGCGACGTCAACACGGAGTCCCTGCCGTGGGCCGTGCGACTGCCCGTGCTGGCACAGGACGCCCGCGAGCTCTTCGCTGCCGGGGACGCCAAGCGGGCCGCAGGCCTGGCCGCCGACGTCGTGGCCCTGGCCGACTCCGCGCGCCTGGGACGCGACGCGGTCGAGGCGCGACTCCTGCTGGGGCGTGCGCTGCTCGCGCAGGGTGATCACGAGCAGGCGGCCACCACGTTCCTCCATGCCCTCGAGCAGGCAGCGCAGATGCCGATGCCCCTGCGCGCGGCCGATGCGATCGACGGCCTCGCGTCCGTCACCCAGGCCCGCGCCCAGCGCGACGCCAGGAGTCTGGCCGCCGTGGCTGCAGCCATCCGCGCGCCGCGACTCGCGGCTGCCTGGGGATACGCGGCGCGCTTCAAGGTGGAGCCCGCTCGCACTCCCCCGGATGGTTGGCTCGACGGCGCCGACCTCGCTCCGGAGGCACCCGCTCTTGCCGCGGCGATGTTCCATGGCGCGACCTCCGGTGCGCCCTCCCCGCTGGATGCGCTGACCGCGGCCGAGCGCCAGGTTGCCGAACGAGTCGCCACCGGCCTCACCAGCCGTCAGATCGGGGAAGAGCTGTTCGTCTCACCCCGCACCGTGGACGCGCACCTGACCCACATCTACCGCAAGCTCGGCATCAACACCCGCGCCAAGCTCGCGGTCCTGGTCACCTCAGAGGGGTGACCTCCCGCCGGGGGTCAGCCGGCGAGGATGTAGTCCACCCGTAGGGGCGGCAGGTCGGTCCGTCTGATCGTCGCGACAGGGGGTGGGCGGCTGGTGTGTCTGTGGCCGGTGGGCGTGGTGGTCGTGATGGTCCCCTCCGGCCCCGGTCTGGCCCGCCAACCCGGTGCCTCCTTGGCGTGGTTGCAGGCCTCGCACAGTCCTTGGCCGTTGGCGTCGCTGGTTGGACCACCGGTCGAGTCGGGGTGGGCGTGGTCGACGTGTCTGATGGGGGCGTCGCACCACGGCGTACGACAGGTCTGGTCGCGCAGCCGGATGAACCTGGCCAGATTGCCGCGGAAGAACCTGCCTCGGGTGTCCATGCTCGCCAGCTCACCGGTGTGCGGGTGGGCGTAGAGGCGGCGCAGCCAGAGCTCCTCGCCCTGGGCACAGGCGCCGGCGATGATCTCGCGGGCCAGCTCAGCGGGAATTGGGCCGAAGCCGACCAGATGGGCGGGGTCCTCGCTGGTCCCGAACAGCGCGGCGTCGCTCATGACCACGTTGAGGTTGACCCGGGTCGAGCTGGCCGCGCGGGGCTCGCCGGGCGCCGGTGCTTGTGTCGTCTGATGGCGCTGCTCGTGGGCCAGCACCGCTGCGACGAGGGTGTCTGCCATCACCTGGCCCTGGGTGCGCTCGTCGCCCGCGGCACGGGCGCGCACGGCTGCGCGGGTCAGGACGGCGTGGACGGCGACGCCGTCCTTGACCGGCAGGAGCGCGCTCACGTGGGTCATGGTGTCGGGCGCGGGACGGCAGGTCACCCGCCGCTCGGACTCGGCGCGACGCCGCCTCGCGGTCACTGACGACGCGTCCAGCCGTGCCGCGTGCGCGGCACACAGCCCGGCCAGCTCACGATCGCCCATGCCCTCGACCCGGACTGGGTCACCGGCGATGAGCCGATCGACCTCGAGCCGGTGCTCGAGGCTCAGGCACGCGGTCTCCCGGGCGATGACCGTGGCCTTCCACTCACCGATCCGGCCCGCCCGCCAGGCCGCCCACGTGCACGGCAGCTCACTGGCCACGATCCTGGCCAACCCCAGGTGCCGGGCGCCGCGGTCGTGGGAGACCCGTCGCGCCAGCCCTACCTGCTTGGCCACCCCCAGACCACGCCGGGCCGCCGGAACCCCTGCCTCGGCCTGCGCGGCACGTTGGGAGGCGTCCAGCTCACGCGCCAACGCCGCCTGCGCCGCGCTGATGACGCACGCCGCTTCCTCCAGCGCGCGGATCGCGTCCACCCGCGCTGCGTCATCCAGGCCGCTCGGCGACTCCAGCGCCACCGACACCGCCGACCGCCAAGCCCCCACGCTCAACGCATGCAGCACCCTTGGATCGTCACACATAGATCCGGGAGGCGGGTCATGCGGGCCTTCGAACATGTCTTCGACAGTAGAGGGAACCACTGACACCGGCGCGACCTAGCCTCAACTCGCTGAGCGTGAGATGGCAACCGCTCTGATCCTCATCCCCCGAGCGTGACGGCCTGCAAGGAGCCAGCCTTGAAGCGACGGACCTCCTGGGGCCAGCCGCACCCCTCGGCGACCCTCCCCGCCCACCTGCGAGCGGTCTCGTCGTCGGGCACGTCCACGATGGTCAGCCCACCGAGCCACTCCTTGGTCTCCACGAAGGGCCCGTCTGTCACAACCAGCTCGCCACTCGTGGCATCCGCACTGGCCGCCTCCTCGAGCTCCTCGACGAGGCCGCCCGCGTAGACCAGGACACCCTCGGCCTGCATGTCCCGGACGACGGCCGTGGACGGCTCCACTCGGCTCTCGAACCACGCTTCGTCGTGGTCGCCGACCCACTGCTGGTTGAAGTAGATGAGGTAGTGCGGCATGCCTGCTCCCTTTCGTCGGGCAGACCCTCGTGTCCGCCCCTGCCTACGCTACGAACAGGAGGCAGCCGATGCGACACCCACGTGGTGGCGAGCCCGCCACGCGGGATCAGGCAGTCGTGTAGTCGCGGAACCCGCGCTTGGTCTTGCGACCGAGGTAGCCGGCGGTGACCAGGTGCTCCAGCAGCGGTGCGGGGGCGAAGCCCGGCTCGCGGAACTCGAGGTAGAGCTCGCGCTGGATCGCCAGCGAGACGTCGTTGCCGACCACGTCGAGCAGCTCGAAGGGGCCCATCGGCAGGGCGCAGCCCTGCTTCATGGCGGTGTCGATGTCGTCGGCGGTGGCGTAGTGGGCCTCCAGCATCTTGACCGCGTCGTTGAGGTAGGGGAACAGCAGCGCATTGACGATGAACCCCGCGCGGTCGCCACACCTGACCGCGACCTTGCCGACCTTGTCGCACAGGGCGAGGACGGTCTCGGTGACGTCCTCGTCGGTCGCGACGGTCGAGACCACCTCGACGAGCTTCATGATCGTGGCCGGGTTGAAGAAGTGCATCCCGATGACGTCCTGGGGACGGCTGGTGACGCGGGCCAGCTCGATGATCGGCAGGCTGGAGGTCGTCGTGGCCAGGATCGCGCCCTTGCCGCCCCGGCCGCCGCGGCAGATCTCGTCGAGGTTCTCGAAGAGCGTGGTCTTGATGGCGAGGTCCTCGGCGATCGCCTCGACCACCATGTCGACGTCGGCGAGGTCGTCGAGGGAGGTGGTGCCGCGCAGGCGGGAGAGGGTCGAGGTCTTGTCGTCCTCGGTCGCGCGGCCACGCTGGATCTGCTTGTCGAAGCTCCTGGTGATCGATGAGATGACGCCGTCGACCTTGTCCTGGCCGCGGCCGACGAAGAGCACGTCGAAGCCCGCCTTGGCGAACACCTCGGCGATGCCGCTGGCCATGGTGCCGGTGCCGACGACGCCGACCTTGGCGATGTCGTACCTGAGCTCGGGGGCGTCCTCCTCGGACGGCGTCTGGGCGTCGGGTACGACGACGCGGCTGTCGGGCGCCTCGTAGGTGTAGAAGCCGCGGCCGGACTTGCGACCCAGGAGGCCGGCAGTGACGTACTGCTTGAGGATGGGCGCCGGCGCGTGCAGCCGGTCACGGCCCTGCTTGTACATCGTGTCGAGGATCTCGTAGGCGGTGTCGAGCCCGATGAGGTCGAGCAGGGCGAGCGGACCCATCGGGTAGCCGCAGCCGAACCGCATCGCGGCGTCGATGTCCTCGCGGGAGGCGTACTTGCCCTCGTACATCGACACGGCGTGGTTGAGGTAGCCGAAGAGCAGGGTGTTGGCGATGAACCCGGCCTTGTCGCCGCACACGATCGGGGTCTTTCCGAGGGAGCGCAGCAGCTGGGAGACCTTGTCGAGCACCTCCGGCTCGGTCACGACCGTCCGCACGACCTCGACCAGCGCCTGGACCGGGGCCGGGTTGAAGAAGTGGACTCCGACGACCCGACCCGGGTTCGGCGTGGCCGTGGAGATCTCGGTGACCGACAGCGAGGACGTGTTCGTTGCCAGGATCGCGTCAGGGGCGACGATCGCGCCGAGCCGCCCGATCACCTCCTGCTTGACCGGCAGCTGCTCGATGACCGCCTCCATCACGAACTGGCAGTCCTTGGCGTCCTGGAGGTCGGTGGTGAACGTGATCCGCCCGATGAGCTCGGCCTGCTCCTCCTCGGTGAGCTTGCCGCGCGAGACCGCGCGGCCCGTGGAGTGGGCGATGTGCTGGCGACCGCGCTCGAGACCGGCGTCGTTGATCTCGATGCCGACGACCTCGTAGCCGTTGCGCGCGAAGATCTCGGCGATGCCCGCGCCCATGGTGCCGAGGCCCACGACCCCGATCCGCTCGAAGGGACGGGTGGTGTCTGGGGTCACAGCGTCCATGCGCCGAAGCATGCCACGGGCCCCCGCGCTCACAGGCACGGGGGCTGAGGGCTGGACTGGGTGCTGGTGGTCTCAGCTGTAGTCGTGGAACCCCTTGCCGGTCTTGCGACCGAGGTGGCCGTCGGCGACGACCTTGACCAGCGTCTCGGCAGGCTCGAAGGCGGCGTCGCCGAACTCGGCGTACAGCTCCTTCTGGATGGCCAGCGACACGTCGTTGCCGACCACGTCGAGCAGCTCGAAGGGGCCCATCGGGAAGCCCGCGTGCTCCTTGATGGCCGCGTCGATCTCGGTCGTCGTGGCCACGCCGGACTCGAGGAGCTTGACGGCGTCGTTGAGGTAGGGGAACAGCAGCGCGTTGACGATGAAGCCCGAGCGGTCACCGCAGGAGACGGCCACCTTGCCGACCTTGGCGCAGAGCGCCAGCACGGTCTCGTTGACGTCGGCACCGGTGAGGTCGGTGGTGACGACCTCGACGAGCTTCATGATCACGGCGGGGTTGAAGAAGTGCATGCCGATGACCGACTCGGGCCGGCTCGTCGCCTTGGCGCACTCGGTGATCGGCAGCGACGAGGTCGTGGTGGCGAGGATCGCGCCCGGCTTGCAGATGCGGTCGAGGTCGCGGAACAGCGCCAGCTTGATCTCGAGGTCCTCGGCGATGGCCTCCACGACGAGGTCCACGTCGGCCAGCGCCTCGCGCTCGGTGGCTCCCGTGAGCCGGCCGAGAACCTCGGTCTTGCCGGCCTCGTCGAGCCTGCCGCGCGAGATCGCCTTGTCCAGCGCCTTCTCGATGCCGGCCCGGACCCCGGCGACCTTGTCGTCCCCGCGGCCGACGTAGACCACGTCGAAGCCGGCCTGGGCGAAGACCTGGACGATGCCGGACGCCATGGTCCCGGTGCCCACCACGCCGACGGTGCGCACGTCGTGCCGCGGCTCGGCGGCGGCGGTCTCGCCCGTCGACTCCTGGGGCGCGAACTCGCCCCGCTCGGCCAGGACGGTCAGCGGACCCTTGGGGTAGCCGCAACCGAAGCGCATCGCGTTGTCGATGTCGGTGCTGGTGGCGTAGCCGGACTCGTACATGCGCAGGGCGTGGTCGAGGTAGGGCTGGACCAGGGTCTGCGTGATCTGCTCAGGGGTGGCGGCTTCGGGAGTGGGGGCGCTCATGGCGGGAATTGTGACACCGGTTCCTACCAGGGGGTAACAGTCCCGACATCAGAGATGGGTCAGGCCTGCGCCTCGGGGCGGCGTACGACGACCGGGTCGCCGGGGCGGACCACTCCGGGCCGCACGACGCGCGCACACAGCCCGCGCAACCGGCGCGGCTTTCCCTCGGGACCGTTGACGAACGCCATCGCCTCCTTGCCGAAGCGGGAGATGAACTTGCCGCAGCCGTTGTGGGGCTGGTCGGTCACCTGGATCACCGCACCGCCGGCTCCCCCGATGTGCAGCTCGCTCCACACGGGAAGGTTGTCGTGGGACATGTCGAGGTCGAGGTAGAGCTGGTCGCCGGCGAGTGCCTCGCGCTCGGGGTCCTGGGCGAGGAACTCGACGAGCGGGTGGCTCATCACGTTCAGCTGCATGTCGGGGTGCGCCGACCCGTCGTCGGTGCGCCTGCTCCCCCGTTCCTGCCACGTGTCACCGGCGAGGCCGACGTTGAGGTCCAGCACGCCGACGTCGAGCACCTCACGAGCCCCCACCGCGGGCCGGCGCACGAGCAGGCGCAGGGTGCCCTCGTCACGTGGGCTGGAGTCGAGGACCGGAAGCAGCGCGGTGAGCTCCTCGGTCGTGCGGTGCCGTAGCAGCACCCGCCGCATCAGCACCCGTCGCCCGTGGCGGCCCAGGCCCAGCCTGTCCTCCTCGGCGAGCACGGGTCGCAGGTGACCGCCGCGCGGCTCGTCGTCGGGCACCTCGACGAAACCGATGCGGGAGTAGAAGGGAGCGTTCCACGGCACCTCGGCGTAGGTCAGCAGCGTGATGGAGCCGTGCCCGCGCACGGCCAGCCGCTCGCAAGCCGCTTCGACGAGCGCACGACCCACACCACGACGCCCGTGGCCGGGGAGGACGGACAGCTGGTCGAGGTGGGCGTGACCGTCGAGGACGCGCACGTGGGCGAAGCCGACGACCTCCTCGCCGACCGCGTGCTCGGCCACCAGGATGAAGCCGTCCTCCGCCGCACGCTCCTCGCCCGCCCGCGCGGGCGACGCAAGCGGATCGCCCGTCAGGTCGCCCAGCACGGCCTCGAACGCGGCCAGCCCGGAGTCCTCGATGCCCGCAAGCAGCGGCAGGTCGCGTCGGCGCGCGGGCCGGACGTCGTACGCGCCAGTGGGGCCCGCGCCCAGCCCCGTGGTCACCCCTGTTGCCGGCCCTGCCGTCGCCCCGTGCGTCACGGGGCCACTGTAAGGTCCCGCCCGTGAGGATCGTCGTCGCCAGCTGCCAGGTGGACTATGCGGGCCGGTTGACCGCTCACCTCCCGATGGCCAAGCGGGTGCTGATGATCAAGAGCGACGGCTCGGTGCTGATCCACTCCGACGGGGGCTCCTACAAGCCGCTCAACTGGATGTCGCCGCCGTGCTCGATCCGGGAGGGCACCAGCGAGGACGGCCAGCTCGAGTGGATCGTCACCGCGACGAAGGCCGACGGCACCCTGCGCATCCTCATCGACGAGGTCCACCACGACTCGAGCCACGACCTCGGCGTCGACCCCGGGTTGCAGAAGGACGGGGTCGAGAAGCACCTCCAGGAGCTGCTCGCCGAGCACCCCGCGACCCTGGCCGACGGGCTCACCCTGGTCCGCCGCGAGTTCCCCACCGCCATCGGTCCCGTCGACCTGATGTGCCGGGACGCGTCCGGGCTCTCGGTCGCGGTGGAGATCAAGCGTCGCGGGGAGATCGACGGGGTGGAGCAGCTGACCCGCTACCTCGAGCTCCTCAACCGCGACCCGCTGCTCACGACCAAGGGGCAGGTCCGCGGCATCTTCGCCGCCCAGGAGATCAAGCCGCAGGCCAGAGTGCTCGCCGCTGACCGGGGCATCGCCTGTGCCGTGGTCGACTACGACGCCCTGCGCGGCATGGACGACGCCGAGCACCGCCTCTTCTGATCGTCGGCGGCGTTCGTCGTCGGTGGCACCTGCCATCGTGACGGGCTCCGGCAGACCGATCAGGAGGAGCGAATCCCGGCGCGCCGCCTGACTGTCGCTCGGGACGTACGACGAATCGGTCGCCCAAGCAGCTGACTCGTCACACATCCCGAACGATGTCCGACGACATGGCGGTGTAGCAGCGGCCGGCCGATACCCTCGCTCGGTGACGCAAGCTCCTTCAACGCGGATCTTCCACATCGCCACGCGCGCTGACTGGCAGGCGGCCGTCCGCTCCGGCTCCTACACGACCTCCACCCTGGGACGCGACCTCGCGGAGGTGGGCTTCGTCCACGCGTGCCGGCGTGAGCAGGTCAAGGACGTCTTCGGTCGCTACTACCGAGAGGCCGGCGAGCCCCTCGTGCTGCTGACGATCGCTTCCGAGCACCTGGAGGCTGAGGTCCGCGAGGAACAGGTCGGCGACGAGGCCTTCCCGCACATCTATGGGCCGATCAACCGGGGATCAGTCATCGACGTGCGCCCGCTCGGCAGTCGCGGCGGCGTCGAGTCGATGGCGACCCTGTTCGCCAAGGAGATGGCTTCCCGCATGGCCCTTGCCCTCGTGGTCATGGTCGCTACCGTCATCGGCAGCGTCGTGACGGACAGCGTGTCGGGGTCGGAGTCCGCGCCCCTCGTCGGAGCACTGATCGGACTCGTGGCCGGCGCCGGCATCGTCGGGCTGCTCGTCCGCAGCAGACGCGACTGACGGATTGCTCTAGAGGGGTTGGCCCGCCCACGACCGGGCGACCCAGCCGTCGGCGTCACCGTCGAGCTCGATCACCGCGCAGTGCGCCAGTGGCGCGTCGAGAGCGTGGTCGCTTCGCAGGTTGGTTGCGAGGTACGGCACGGCGCAGCAGATGGCACCACCGTGGCTGATCACCAGCGCCGACTCGCCACGGTGCGCGTCGGCCACTTCCTCCAGCACGCCGCAGACGCGATCCACGACCTCCTTGCCGCACTCCGCTCCCGCCACTCGCGGTTCGAGGTCGCCGCCGGCCCAGGCTGCGAACGTCTCGGCCAACGGGTCGGGGTCGCCGATCGTGCCGGCATGGTCGCCCACTCCGATCTCGCGCAGCCCTTCGCGCACGACGACGTCGACGCCCAGGCGCGCGGCGACGATCTCTGCCGTCTGCACGGCGCGAGCCATCGAGCTGGTCCAGACGCGCGCAAGTCGCTGGCCCGCCAAGGCATCGGCCAGCTCGCGTGCCTGGTGCCGGCCTGTCCGGGTGAGGGATCCGCCGTGGTCGGACAGGAAGCCAGACTCGTACTCAGCCTCACCGTGGCGCGCCACGAACAGCCTCGCCGCGCACTGCAGGTCGCTCATGCCGCCCCCTCAGCGAGACAGGCGACCTCCTGGGCGCACCCCCAGGCCAGGGTCACACCGGCGCCGCCGTGGCCGTAGCAGTGGATCACGTCCCCGAGACGCTCGACGCGCACGGAGGGACGCGCCGGGCGCAGCCCCACCTTGTGGCGCAGGACCTTCGCTCCCTCGAGCTCGGGGACCAGCGCGCACGCACGATGGAGGATCGCCTCGGCCGTCGCGGGGTCGGGCGTGCGGCTCCACTCCCCCTCGAGGTCGGTGCCGCCCAGGACGATCTCCCGGGTCCGCGGCACCACGTAGGTCAGGCCCGCACCGTCGAGGAGCCAGCGCTCGAGACCGGTCTGCTCCACGACCACGACCTGGCCGCGGACCGGGCGCACCGCCGGGTCGGAGGCGAAGTGCCGGGCCCCCAGCCCGGTGGCGTTGACGACGAGCACGCCCTCCGAGTCCGGGAGCGCCGAGAGGTTCATCCGGGTGAGCGTTCCGCCGAGCTCCTCGACGCGGCTGGTGAGCCACCGCAGGTGGACCGGCATGTCGACCACCGGCGCCACGAACGTCCAGCCGTCGTCGTACCCCGGCGGCAGTGCGGTCTCACGGTCCAGCTGGGGCACCGCCGCCGCCCACCACGGGTCGGCCTGCCGCTCGCGCAGCACCTCGGTGCCGGTGAGCATGCGGACCCCGGAGCCCGGTTCGGCCGCGAGCCCGGCGAAGACGTCGTACGACGTCCGGGCCCACGCCGTCACGCGGTCGTGCGGGCTGGCCAGGTAGGGGTACCAGAGCGCCGCAGCGACCGCCGAGGTCGTCTCCATCGGCAGGTCCCGCGCGACGACGTCGACGCGATGCCCGGCCTCGAGCAGTCGCACGGCACAGCTGAGCCCGACCACACCGGCACCGACCACCAGCACGCGACCCATGGCCTGAGTCTCTCAGGCGGGACGACGGCTGGTCACGCAGCCTTGGCGAGCCGCTTCTTGGTGACCTTCTTGCCGTCGCGACGAATGAGCTTGCGCTTGTGGACGGTGTAGCCGGCGGGCAGCGTGCCCTCCTTCAGCATCCTGAGGGGGCAGCGCTCGCAGCGCTTCTTCGACACGCAGCACTCCACCTTCGGGAGCATGCGCGTGCCATCGGCCGACGCCCGCTTGTCCGTCTTCTTGCCCTTGCCCACGCACACAGGCTAGCACGCGCTAAGGGTTGCCTTACCTCACGCAGCCGTAGTGCCTGCGCGCTCAGTCCAGGCCGTGGGCCTTGCGGATGACGTCGACGAAACCGCCCATGATCTCGGTGAGGCCGAAGTCCTTGGGGGTGTAGACGGCCGCCACCCCCTGCTCCTGCAGCGCCTTGGCGTCGGAGGTGGGGATGATGCCCCCCACGATCACGGGCACGTCACCGAGGCCTGCTGCGCGCAGGCCCTCGAGCACGTCCGGCACCAGCTCCATGTGGGAGCCAGACAGGATCGAGAGCCCCACGAGGTGGACGTCCTCGGCGACCGCAGCCGCGACGATCTGCTCGGGAGTCAGCCGGATGCCCTGGTAGATCACCTCGAAGCCGGCGTCGCGGGCGCGTACGGCGACCTGCTCGGCGCCGTTGGAGTGGCCGTCGAGGCCGGGCTTGCCGACGAGCACGCGCAGGCGCCCGCCGCCCAGCTCGTCACCGGTGGCCTTGACCCGCTCGCGGACCGTGGTCAGCTCGGCGCCCGCCTCGGCGACGCCGACCGCACCCGAGACGCCCGTGGGCGCCCGGAACTCGCCGAAGACCTCGCGCAGCGTGCCGGCCCACTCCCCCGTGGTGGCGCCCGCGCGTGCCGCCGCAAGGGTGGCGTGCATGAGGTTCTTGTCGGTCTTGGCGTCGGCGGCCAGCGCCTCGAGCGCGGCAGTCACCTCGGCCTCGTCACGCTGCGCCTTCCAGGCGCGCACCGACTCCAGGGCCGACTGCTCGGCCTGCGGGTCCGCGGCCATGATCGCCTCGTCGAGGTTCGAGGTGAGCGGCGACGGCTCGGTGGTGTCGTACTTGTTGACGCCGACGATGATCTCCTCGCCGGACTCGATGCGAGCGCGGCGAGCGGCGTGGGCGGAGACGAGGTTGGACTTCATGTAGCCCGACTCGACGGCGGCGATGGCACCGCCCATGGCCTGCACGCGGTCGATCTCGGCCTTGGCACCCTCGACCAGCTCGGCGACCTTGGCCTCGACGACGTGGCTGCCGGCGAAGATGTCGTCGTACTCGAGCAGGTCGGACTCGAAGGCGAGCACCTGCTGGAGGCGCAGCGACCACTGCTGGTCCCAGGGGCGGGGCAGGCCGAGCGCCTCGTTCCAGGCGGGCAGCTGCACGGCGCGGGCGCGGGCGTCCTTGGAGAGCGTCACACCGAGCATCTCCAGGACGATGCGCTGCACGTTGTTCTCGGGCTGGGCCTCGGTGAGGCCGAGCGAGTTGACCTGCACCCCGTAGCGGAAGCGACGCATCTTGGGGTCGGTCACGCCGTAGCGCTCACGGGTGATCTCGTCCCAGAGCTGGACGAAGGCCCGCATCTTGCAGGTCTCCTCGATGAAGCGCACCCCGGCGTTGACGAAGAACGAGATGCGCCCGACGACCTTCTCGAAGTCGTCCTCGGAGACCTTGCCCGAGCTCTTCACCTGGTCGAGGACCGCGATGGCGGTGCACAGCGAGTAGGCGAGCTCCTGGACGGGGGTGGCCCCTGCCTCCTGCAGGTGGTAGCTGCAGATGTTGATGGGGTTCCACTTGGGGATCTCGTGGACGGTGTAGGCGATCATGTCGCTGATCAGCCGGAGCGAGTGCTCGGGGGGGAACACGTAGGTCCCCGGGAGAGGTACTCCTTGATGATGTCGTTCTGGGTGGTGCCGGCGAGCTGCCCGGCGACCTCGCTCGGCTCGAGGTCGGGGTTCTGCTCCTCGGCCACGACCTGGTACATCGCGAGCAGCCACATCGCCGTGGCGTTGATCGTCATGGAGGTGTTCATCCCGGTGAGCGGGATGTCGTGGAACAGCTTGCGCATCTCACCCAGGTGCGGCACGGGGACGCCGACCTTGCCGACCTCGCCGCGGCTCAGCGGACTGTCGGGGTCGTAGCCGGTCTGCGTCGGGAGGTCGAAGGCCACGCTGAGGCCGGTCTGGCCCTTGGCGAGATTGGTGCGGTAGAGCGCGTTGGACGCCTCGGCCGTGGAGTGGCCGGCGTAGGTGCGCATCACCCACGGCTTGTCCTTGGTCGGCTTGTCCTTGGTGGGCTCAGCCGTCTCGGGGCGCTGTTCGGTCATGGGCGACAGCGTAAGCCGACGGTCACCGGGGCGTCATCGGCTGGACATGTGACGCAGCCCTCACGCCGAGACTGCGGTCCGCTCGACCTCGACCGCGTGGGCCATGCGACACAGGTGGAGCATGCGACGCACGCTGGGGCTCGGGTTGCGCAACGTGAGGTGATGACCGGTGAGCCAGGCGTAGCGCGTCGCCACCGCCAGCACACGCAGCGCGGTGGCGTCGACGGTGGAGACCTCGGACATGTCCACGACCACGTCGGAGTCGTATCCGGCGAGCTGCTCGTAGAGGGCGTTGCGGACCTCGCCTGTGCTGCGCACGTCGAACGCGCCACTCAGCACCAGGATCGCGCCTTCGCTCCTGATGTCCATCTCATCTCCTCGCCGCCTTGGTGGGCAGCCGTCCCCCGCTGCTCAGTGACGCTCGTCACGCATACTACGACGTCATCCCACCAGGTTCGGTTGCATTCCAGCCAGCGATTTCCGGACTGGTCCAGCCCGGCCTCAGCAGCGCTACCCTCGGCGGCATGGTCAACCTCACCCGCATCTACACCCGGACCGGCGACGCCGGTCAGACCCGGCTCGGCGACATGAGCACCACCACGAAGACAGACCTGCGGCTGGAGGCCTACGCCACGGTCGACGAGGCCAACGCCTTCATCGGCGTCGCCCTGGCCGACGCCGGGCTCGACGAGGACGTCGCAACAGTGCTCACGCGGATCCAGAACGACCTCTTCGACGTGGGGGCCGACTTCTGCACCCCGGTCGTCCAAGACCCCGAGTTCCCCCCGCTGCGCATCGAGCAGGACTACGTCGACCGGCTGGAGGGATGGTGCGACCACTACAACGAGACGCTGCCCAACCTGCGCTCGTTCATCCTCAACGGCGGCACCCCCGGTGCCGCCCACCTGCACGTCGCGCGCACCGTCGTACGACGTGCCGAGCGGGCGGGCTGGGCCGCCTGGGCCGAGCACGAGGAGACCATGAACCTGCTCGCGATCAAGTACCTCAACCGACTCTCCGACCTGCTCTTCATCCTCGCCAGGCACGCGAACCGGGAGAATGGCGACGTGCTGTGGAAGCCCGGCGGCGAGAGGTAGTCACGCGGCATGACCTCCGAGGCCTGGACGACGCAACCGGTCACGGCCGAGCGCTTCGACGACTTCGCCGACGTCATCAACCCCAACCGTCGCAGCACGCACTGCTGGTGCCTCTCGCACCGCCTGCGGGCCAAGGACATCGACGAGCTCGGTGACGGCAGCCGCGAGTCGGCTGCGCGCGCGCTGGCGGCGCGGCCGGGTGGCTTCGGGGTGATCACCTATCGCGACGAGCTCCCCGTGGGCTGGTGCCACGTCGCCCCGCGCAGCGACATCCCGCGGCTGGTGGCCTCCAAGCTCATCAGACCGGTGGACGACCTGCCCGTCTGGAGCATCATCTGCGTCGTCGTACGGTCGGGGCACCGCAGGCAGGGAGTGACCGCGCAGCTCATCGAGGGTGCGGTGGCGCACGCCGCCGCACACGGCGCCCCGGCCGTGGAGACCTATCCCGTCGACCCCGCGGGTCGGATGGACCTCACCATGGCCTTCGTCGGCACCCGCGCGATGTTCGAGCGGCAGGGCTTCGAGGTGGTCGGGCAGACCGATGCCGTCGCCAGCAAGATGCCGCGCCTGGTGATGAGGCGGATGATCGCGTGATCACCGCCGTGCACGCCGACATCACCACCCTCGACGTCGACGTGGTGGTCAACGCCGCCAACCGGGCCATGCGCGGAGGCGGCGGGGTGGACGGGGCGATCCACAGGGCCGGCGGACCGGCCGTGCTCGCCGACTGCGTCCGGAGGTTCCCCCACGGCCTGGCCACCGGTGACGCGGGGTGGACGACCGCCGGGAAGATGCCGGCACGCTGGGTGGTCCACACGGTCGGGCCGAACTACGGGGCGGGCGAGACCGACCGCGGGTTGCTCGTCTCCTGCTACCGCCGCTCCCTGGAGGTCGCAGAGAACCTGGGCGCTCGCAGCATCGCGTTTCCCCTGATCAGCGCAGGGGTCTACCGATGGCCGCGCGCCGATGCGATCGCCGTCGCCGTGGAGTCGGTGATGTCGGCCGCCACCTCCCTGGAGGACATCCGGCTGGTGGCCTACGACGCGGCGACCCAGTCCGCCATCGAGGCCGAGCTCAGCGCCGGTTCCAGTCGGTCCCCGGAGGACCCGCCTCCAGCCACGACTGGAAGCCCGTGAGCGAGGACTGACTCATCGCCAGCTCGACGGGGACCCCACGGTGCATGCAGGAGACCACCACGTGACCGGCGTAGAGCGAGAGCTGCTCGCCACCCTCAGGCGGTCGTCGACCCGTGTAGGCCAGGTGGTCGCGGTGCCACACGTGCTTGGGCTTCGGCGACAGCGAGAAGATTCGGAACCACTCCAGGTCGTCGCCGCTGTAGCGCCCGACTCCCAGGGCCCACCCACGGCCCGGACGGTCGCTCCGCTCGCGCGAGCTGAGCTCGAAGGTACCGCCGTGCCGGGCCAGGATGCGCCTGCGGACGATGAGGGCCAGGCCGTAGAGCAGGACGAGGAGCAGCAGCAGTCCGACGGCGTCGAGCACCCATGCCCAGAGCGGCATTCACACCCTCCCACAAGCTTCGACGGCGGCCGAGACCCACACGAGCGGGGCCGCGAACCACAAAGGTGAGCGCACGGATCGACTGATCCGTGCGCTCACCCTAGCGTCAGGCTTGATCGGCCCTCAGGAGGCCCGCTCCACGGCCCGGATGCGGGCCTCGGCGCGGCGGACAGCCTCGGCAGCCTCGTCGTCGTTCTCGCCGGCGGACTTGGCCCGCTCGAGGTCCTGGCGTGCCTTCTCGAGGTCGATCTCGTGCGACATCTCGGCGTACTCGGACAGGATCGAGACCCGGTTGTTGGCCACGGACAGGAAGCCCGCGTCGACGGCTGCGACCCAGGTCTCGCCCTCGGCGGTCTGCACGTCGACGACCCCCTCGATGATCACGGAGAGGACCGGGGCGTGGCCCGGCAGGATCCCGACGTCACCCTCGGTCGTGCGGGCGATCACCATCTTCGCCTCGCCCGACCACACGAGTCGGTCGGCTGCGACGAGCTCGACGTGGAGAGTTGAGCCAGCCATCACAGGCTCTTCTGGATCTCAGCCCACTTGGCCTCGACGTCGTCCAGGCCACCACACATGAAGAACGCCTGCTCGGCCACGTGGTCGTACTCACCGTCGGCGATCTTGTTGAACGCCTCGATGGTGTCGGCAACCGGAACGGTCGAGCCCTCGATGCCGGTGAACTGCTTGGCGACGTAGGTGTTCTGCGAGAGGAACCGCTGGATGCGCCGAGCCCGCGAGACGATGATCTTGTCCTCTTCGGAGAGCTCGTCGACACCGAGGATCGCGATGATGTCCTGGAGCTCCTTGTTGCGCTGCAGGATCTGCTTCACGCGGATCGCGCAGTCGTAGTGGGCCTGGCCGATGTACTGCGGGTCGAGGATCCGCGAGGTCGACGTCAGCGGGTCCACCGCAGGGTAGATGCCGAGCGAGGCGATCTCACGCGAGAGCTCGGTCGTGGCGTCCAGGTGCGCGAACGTCGTGGCCGGCGCCGGGTCGGTGTAGTCGTCGGCGGGGACGTAGATCGCCTGCAGCGAGGTGATCGAGTGACCGCGGGTCGAGGTGATGCGCTCCTGCAGCTGACCCATCTCGTCGGCGAGGTTGGGCTGGTAGCCCACCGCGGACGGCATGCGACCGAGCAGCGTGGAGACCTCGGAGCCGGCCTGGGTGAAGCGGAAGATGTTGTCGATGAAGAGCAGCACGTCCTGCTTCTTCACGTCGCGGAAGTACTCCGCCATCGTGAGCGCCGAGAGGGCCACGCGCAGACGCGTGCCCGGCGGCTCGTCCATCTGGCCGAAGACGAGGGCCGTCTGTCCGAGGACTCCGGCCTCCTCCATCTCGACGATGAGGTCATTGCCCTCACGGGTGCGCTCACCGACGCCGGCGAACACCGACACACCGCCGTGGTCCTTGGCGACTCGCGCGATCATCTCCTGGATGAGCACGGTCTTGCCGACGCCCGCGCCGCCGAACAGGCCGATCTTGCCGCCCTGCACGTAGGGGGTGAGCAGGTCGATGACCTTGATGCCGGTCTCGAACATCTGGGTCTTGGACTCCAGCTGGTCGAAGGCCGGCGCCTTGCGGTGGATGCCCCAGCGCTCGGCGGGCTCGAAGGTCTCGCCCTCCTCGAGGTTGAGGACGTCACCGGTGGTGTTGAACACCTTGCCGAGCGTGGCGTCGCCCACCGGCACCGTGATCGACTCGCCGGTGTCGATGACCTGACCGCCGCGGACCAGGCCGTCGGTGGGCTTCATCGAGATGGCGCGGACCATGCCGTCGCCGATGTGCTGGGCGACCTCGAGGATGATCGTCTTGGTCTCGCCGCTCAGCTCGAACTCGCACGTCAGTGCGTTGTAGATGGCAGGCATCCCGTCGGTCGGGAACTCGATGTCCACGACCGGGCCGATGACCCGCGCGATGCGGCCCGTGGAGCCGCCCGCCGTGGTCTCTGCGGACTCGTTGATTGTGGCAGTCATATCTCATTCACTCCCGGCTTGTGCGTCGGCGAGGGCGTTGACGCCACCGACGATCTCGCTGATTTCCTGGGTAATGCCAGCCTGGCGAGCCTGGTTGGCGATGCGCTTGTACTTCTTGATGAGCTCGTCGGCGTTGTCGGTGGCAGCCTTCATCGCCTTCTGGCGAGCGGCCAGCTCGGAGGCGGCCGCCTGCAGCAGGGCGAAGAAGATCCGGCTCTGCACGTAGCGCGGCAGCAGTGAGTCCAGGACGTCGCTGGGCGACGGCTCGAACTCGTAGAGCGGCAGCACGTCCTCGGCCGCCGGCTTCTCCTCGCCCTCCACGACCTCGAGGGGCAGCAGCCGCACCGCGGTGGGCTCCTGGCTGAGCATCGAGCGGAACCGCGTGTAGATCACGTGGACCTCGTCGACACCAGGGGCGGTGTCCTGCTCGGGCGCCTCCCCGGTCTCGTTGAGGAAGGCGGAGATCAGCGTGGCGCCGATGTCCTGGGCGACGTCGTAGGTCGGCTGGTCGGAGAAGCCGGTCCACGCCTGCACGATCGGGCGCTGGCGGAACTTGAAGTAGGCCTCGCCCTTGCGACCGGAGATGTAGAGGTCGACGTCCTTGCCCTCGCCCTTGAGCTTCTCGATGAGACGCTCGGCCTCCTTGAGCACGCTCGAGGAGTAGGCGCCGGCGAGTCCCCGGTCGGAGGTGACGATGAGGATCGCCGCCTTCGTGGGGTTCTCCGGCTCCACCGTCAACGCGTGGTCGACGTTGGAGAAGGTGGCGACGGCCGAGACCGCCCGCGTGAGCTCACGCGCGTAGGGCGCGGCCGCCTGGGCCCGCTGCTGTGCCTTGATGATGCGGGACGCGGCGATGAGCTCCATGGCACGCGTGATCTTCTTCATCGACTCCGTCGACTTGATCCGCGCGCGGTACTCGCGTACCGAGAGAGCCATGTGTCAGCCCCGCTTCTGCTTGACGATCTGCTCCTGCTCGACGTCCTCGTCCTCGAGAGCGACGTGCTCCTCCTTGCCGGCCTTGATGCTCTGGCCGTCAGAGGTCTCGAACTGGTCGAGGAAGGAGTCGTAGGCCTTGGCGAGCTCGGCCTCGGTGGAGTCCTCGAACTTCAGCGACTCGCGGATGCCGGCGAGGATGCCCTCGTGGCTGCGACGGAGGTAGTCGAGGAACTCGTTCTCGAACCGCAGCACGTCGTCGGTCGGGACGCGGTCGAGACGACCGGAGGTCCCGGTCCAGAGGGAGACGGTCATCTCCTCCACCGGGTAGGGGGAGTACTGGGGCTGCTTGAGCAGCGCCATCAGGCGCTGACCCCGGTCGAGCTGCTGACGCGAGGCCGCGTCCAGGTCGGAGGCGAACATCGCGAACGCCTCCATGGCGCGGAACTGCGCCAGGTCGACCTTCAGCGAGCCGGTGACCGCCTTCATCGCCTTGGTCATCGCCGAGCCGCCGACTCGCGAGACCGAGACACCCACGTCGATGGCGGGGCGCTGGTTGGCCGCGAACAGGTCGGACTGCAGGAAGATCTGACCGTCGGTGATCGAGATGACGTTGGTCGGGATGAACGCCGAGACGTCGTTCGCCTTGGTCTCGATGATCGGCAGACCCGTCATCGAGCCCTTGCCCATCTCGTCGGAGAGCTTCGCGCAACGCTCGAGCAACCGGCTGTGCAGGTAGAACACGTCGCCGGGGTAGGCCTCACGGCCCGGCGGACGACGCAGCAGCAGCGACACGGCGCGGTAGGCCTCGGCCTGCTTGGTCAGGTCGTCGAAGACGATGAGGACGTGCTTGCCGTCGTACATCCAGTGCTGGCCGATGGCCGAGCCGGTGTAGGGGGCGAGGTACTTGAAGCCGGCCGAGTCGGACGCGGGAGAGGCCACGATCGTGGTGTACTCCAGGGCGCCGGCCTCTTCCAGCGCCCCGCGCACGGCGGCGATGGTCGAGCCCTTCTGACCGATGGCGACATAGATGCAGCGAACCTGCTTGTCGGGGTCGCCGGACTCCCAGTTGGCCTTCTGGTTGATGATCGTGTCGATCGCGATCGTGGTCTTGCCGGTCGAGCGGTCACCGATGATCAGCTGGCGCTGGCCGCGGCCGATCGGGGTCAGGGCGTCGATCGCCTTGATGCCCGTGGCCAGAGGCTCGTGCACCGACTTGCGCACCATCACGCCGGGGGCCTGGAGCTCCAGCGCGCGGCGACCCTCGAGGGGCGTGATCTCGCCCAGGCCGTCGATCGCGGTGCCCAGCGGGTCGACCACGCGACCGAGGTAGCCGTCACCGACGGGGACCGAGAGGATCTCGCCCGTACGACGGACGGTCTGGCCCTCCTCGATCTTGTCGAAGTCACCGAGCACCACGACGCCGACCTCACGGGTGTCGAGGTTGAGCGCGATACCGAGCGTCCCGTCCTCGAACTCGAGCAGCTCGTTGGCCATGACCGAGGGCAGGCCGCTCACGCGGGCGATGCCGTCAGCAGCCTCCGCGACCGTGCCGACCTCTTCCTTGCTGGCCGACTCGGGCTTGTAGTCGGACACGAAACGCTGCAGCGCGTCCCGGATCTCGTCCGGACGAATCGAAAGCTCCGTCATTTCCTCTTCCTCAAGTTCATCTGTACTGCTCGAAAGTATGGGCTGCTCGAAAAGCGTGAGCTGGTCACCCGGCCAGCTTGCGGCGGGCGTCGGCGAGTCGGGTCTCCACTGTGCCATCGATGACGTCGTCACCGATCTCCACCCGGAGGCCGCCGATGACCTCAGGGTCGATCACCACGTTGAGCTGGATCGGCCGGCCGTACTGGCGCGACAGGGCGTCGGCCAGGCGCTGGCGGTCGGCCTCGGCCAGGGGGTGTGCGACGCGCACGGTGGCCACGCGCTCGCCGTGCACCTCGGCCGCCACCTGCTGGTAGGTCGCGAGCGCAGCGGCGACCGTGCGGTAGGTGCCGGCCAGGGACTGCGTGGCCAAGGTGATCGTCGCCGGCAGCGCCTTGCCCTCGAGGAGTCCCCGCACCAGGGCGGACTTGTCCTCGACCGACCGGGAGGGGTCGGAGAGCGCGTCGCGCAGCCCGGGATTGTCGTTGACCGCCTGACCGAACGCGAACAGCTCGTCGGCCAGGCGTCCCGACTCGGTGCCTGCCGAGCGTACGACGGCGACCTCGCTGAGGGTCTCCAACGCGTCGGCGAGATCGCGAGAGACCGTCCAGCGACGGCTCACCGCCTCACCGACGAGGTCGAGGGAGACCTCGTCGACCTTGCCCGCGAGGAGCCCGGTCACGAGGTTCTTCTTCGCCGGCGCGTCCACGGACACGTCGGTCACCACCCGGCGGAGCGCCGCCTCGGACCGCAGCAGCGACGACACCGTGAACAGGTCGTCACCGATGCGGCTCGCGTCTGCGCCGCCCCCGAGCTTGCCGACCAGGATGCTGGTCAGGTCAGCCAGGGCGTCCGCGGAGGCTCCACGCATGGTGCGGGCCATCAGTTGACCCCGCTCCCGCTGGTCGTCGAGCCGTCGGACTCCAGCTCGGCGAGGAAGCGGTCGACTACGCGGCTCTGGCGAGCCTCGTCGTCCAGGCTCTCCCCGACGATGCGACCGGCCAGGCCGGTGGCGAGCGCCCCGACCTCGGCACGCAGGGAGGTGACCGCCTGCTGGCGCTCGGCCTCGATCTGCGCCTTGCCGTGCTCGACGATGCGCGAGGACTCGGCCTGGGCCTGCTCACGCATCTCCGCGACGATCTGGGCGCCCTGCTCGCGGGCCTCCTCGCGGATCCGCGCGGCCTCGTGCCGTGCGTCACCGAGCTGCTTCTCGAGCTCGGCGAGCTTGGCGTCGGCCTCGGCCTGCTTGGTCTCGGCCGCGGCAAGACCGCCTTCGATCGCCTGGGTGCGCTCGGCATACGTCTTCTCGAAGCTCGGGACGACGTACTTCTTCACTGCGAAGAAGAGGATCCCGAAGACGACGAGCGACAGGACGATCTCGATGGGGTGGGGAACCAGCGGATTGAGCTCCCCCTCGCCCGCCGCGAGGATGATCTGTGTCTGCATGGCAGTCTTTCGTCAGTCGGCGTGAGCCAGGGTCAGTTGAGGACGAACGCGAGCGCGATGCCGATGATGGCGAGCGCCTCCGCGAGGGCGAAGCCCAGGATGGCGATCGACTGCAGGCGACCCTGCGCCTCGGGCTGGCGAGCGACACCGGAGATGTAGGCCGCGAAGATCAGGCCGATACCGATACCGGGGCCGATGGCCGCCAGGCCGTAGCCGATCATGTTGAGCGAGCCGTTGAGAGTGCCTTCCACGGCAATCTTCCTTTCGGTTGGTGCTACGGAGTAGCTGGTGGGACAACTGGGGTGCGGCCGGGGCCGCGGGTGGATCAGTGCTCGTCTGCGAGAGCGCTCTGGATGTACATCGCGTTGAGCAGCACGAACACGTAGGCCTGCAGGAACTGGATCAGGATCTCCAGGAACGAGATGGCGATGAAGAGCAGCCACGCCAGGATGCCGACGGGCTTGACCAACGTGGCGCCGTGGAGGAGGAGGTACTCGCCGCCCAGGGCGAACAGGATGAGCAGGAGGTGGCCCGCCAGCATGTTGGCGAACAGACGAAGGGCCAGCGTGACCGGCCGGACGATGATGTTGGAGAGGAACTCCAGCGGGATCAGCAGCGCCAGGATCGGCCCGCCGACACCGGCCGGGACGGACTGGAGCTTGAGGTAGCCGCCGAAGCCGTGCTTCTTGATGCCGACCGCGTTGTAGATGATCCAGCTCAGCAGCGCGAGACCGTAGACCATGCCCGAACGGGAGAACGTCGGGAACTGGAGGAACGGGATCGAGGCGAAGAGGTTGTTGAGCAGGATGAAGAAGAACAGCGCGAAGAGGTAGGGGACGAAGCGCATGAAGTCGTGGCTGCCGAGGATGTCGCGACCCAGCGAGTTGCGCACGAAGTTGTAGCCCTGCTCACCGACGTACTGGAGCTTGCCGGGCACCATCGCCTGCTTCTTGGCGGCGTAGTGGAAGAACGCGAAGATCAGGACGGCCGACAGGACCAGCTGGATCATCGGCTTGGTGACGCCGAGATACATCGTCTGCCCCAGGAACTCGAACGTCCTGTCCGGGCCGATGGGGGGCAGGTTGAAGTCGCCCGGGCCCGGAGGCGTGAAGCCCTCCGCGCGGATCGCGGCAGTCGCGACGTCGTTCACCTGAGTTCTCCTGTGTCGTTCTTCTCGTCTTCGCTCAACTTGTCGAAGACCTGGGAGTAGGGCTTGTTGAATCTCGCCCACGTCATGTAGATGCCCATGCCGGCGCCGAACAGGATCCCGACGACCACCAGCCACGATGTCCCGAACCAGCGGTCAGCAGCCCACCCTGCCAGTCCGTAGACCAGCACGCCGGACACGATGAATCCGAACGCGTGCCACGGATCGCCGGTGGGCTCGACCGAGGGGCTGCTGTGGTCGGGCATCGCGTTGCGCACACTAGCAGTCGAGGAGGTCATGCCTCACCCCCGGGTGCGCGGTGGTCGGGGAGCTCGTAGACCGGGATCCGCAGCCTGGTGAACAGCCACACCTGGACGCCGAGCCACAGCATCGTCACGGAGATGACCGCGCCCGCGAACCACTCGCGGAACAGCTGTTGCCCACCGAGGTCCGAACGGACCAGCGCCAGCACGACGACGCCCATCAGGACGACCTGGAGCACGTAGGTCAGCAGGGCGATCAGCAACGACATCGCGGGGACCAGGCGGGCCACCGTGGCGACGACGAGCGTGCCGACGAGGAAGACGACCAGGGCGAGGCCGCCGCCGGCGAGCGCTCCCTTGAGGCCGGCCGACCCGGCTGCCACCTGGGCGATCACCCCCAGGATCACGACCAGGACCGCCGAGGCGACCGCTGCACCGAGGAGCGGGGAAGCACCGCGGCCGCGCGAGCGCGGCGGGGTGTCCTGCTTCGACTCGGTCGTCATGGTGGCGGCCGTTCTGTGGAGGGCGTTCTGGCGATCGACCAGCGTGTGGCCGGGACCCCGGAGAACGAGCCCCGAGGCGCTCGTGAAAACTATCACAAAGTCGCGGGACGCCACCAACCCGGCTCGTCCCCCGTGCTCCTCAGTCGAGTCGTGGGTCGCCCAGACCGGTCTTCGGCGGCCGGTGCAGGATCGGCAGCACGAAGGTGAGAGCGACCACCACGACGAACATCGCAGCCAGGCCCATCCACACCTGCTGCCCGCTGTAGAGGCTCACGAGCACCGCTCCGGTGGCGAGCAGGCCCGCCCACATCCACATGATGAAGACCGCCCGTCGTTGGGAGTGGCCGATCTCGAGGAGGCGGTGGTGGAGGTGCTGCTTGTCCGGGCTGAACGGCGAGCGGCCAGCACGGGTGCGTCGTACGACGGCGAGCACGAGGTCGAGCAGCGGCACCATCAGCAAGGAGACCGGCAGCATCACCGGGAGCACCGTCACGAAGAAGCTGTTGCCGCCGCTCTGGATCGCGTTGCCGTCGAACTGGCCGGTCAGGGTCAACGCGCTGGCGGAGAGGACCAGGCCGATGAGCATCGACCCCGAGTCGCCCATGAAGAGTCGGGCCGGGTGGAAGTTGTGGGGCAGGAAGCCGGCGCATGCGCCCGCGAGGGCAGCGCTGAGCAGGGCACCGGTGGTGGCCAGGGTCAGGTCGTTCTGGTCCGAGAGGATGTAGGTGAACAGGAAGAGTGCCAGGGCACCGATTCCCACCACGCCGGAAGCCAGCCCGTCCAGTCCGTCCACGAAGTTGACCGCGTTGATGGTGCCGATGACGACCAGCAGGGTCAGCAGGGCCGCCTGCGCGTTGTCCAGGGCGAACTGCGTGCCGTCGGGTCCCGGGAGGTAGTAGAGGCGCACGCCCTGCTGCACGAGAAGTCCAGCGACCAACAGCTGGCCACCGAACTTCGTCAGGGCGTCGAGGTCGAAGATGTCATCGAGCAGGCCCAGGGCGCAGACGAGCCCGCCACAGAGGACCACCGTGCCGGAGTCCTGGAAGACGAAGTCCTGACTTCGCGAGAGGAACGGCAGCTCGCGGGCCACGAGGTAGCCGGCCACGAGACCACCCAGCATCGCCAGCCCGCCGCCGTAGGGGATCGGCGTGGCGTGCACGTCACGGTCACGCACCTTCGCGACCGCACCGGTGCGCAACGCGATCTCGCGGGCGATGACCGTGAGGAGGTAGGTGACCACGAGGGCCACGAGGAAGACGAGGAGGTACTCCCGCATCGGGCGCTCGTCGCCCCTAGCCTTCGTCCGTCAGCGTGACGCCGTGGGGCTGCAGCACCGCGTTGAGAGCCTCGAGGGACAGGGCTCCCCGGCGTACGATCCGGCCCTGCGCGCCCGTGGTGTCCACGATGGTCGAGGCCTCTCCCCCACCGGAGGTGCCCGCGTCGACCACGACGCTGACGACGTCCCCGAGCATCTCCACCGCCGCATCGGCGTCCGTGGCGGCGGGCCGGCCGGTGAGGTTGGCCGAGCTCACCGCGAGCGGGCCGGTGCGCTCGAGGACGGCCAGGGCGAGCTGGTCGTCCGGCATGCGCACGGCGACGGTTCCCTGGGTGTCCCCGAGGTCCCAGGTCAGTGAGGGCTGCTGGAGGCAGATCAGGGTGAGCGGACCCGGCCAGAACTCCTGAACCAGTGGCTGGACCCAGTCAGGCAGGGCGACGGCCAGCGCCTGGAGGGTCGTCGCGCTCGAGACCAGGACAGGAGGCGGCATCTCACGACCCCGACCCTTCGCCGCGAGCAGGGCTCCGACCGCCTCGTGCGAGAAGGCGTCGGCGGCGATGCCGTAGACGGTGTCGGTCGGTATGACGACCAGCTCACCGCGGCGCACAGCGCCGGCGGCCGCCTCCACGGCAGCGTCGCGTTCGTCATCGGTCGAGGTGGGCAGCCTTTGCACGGGGGTCATGTTGCCAGTCGCGCGGTGAGGTACCTCGGACGACCCGCGAGATCGAGATGGTCGACCACCTCGCGCCAGTGTGGTCGGGCACGGAAGACTCCGGGCGCCGACTCACCCTGGGCGTCGGCGTGCTCGGCCCCCACGACGCCTCCCGGCCTCAGCAGCAGGCTCGCGCGCTGCTCGAGGAGGCGCATCGCGTCGAGGCCGTCCTGACCGGAGAAGAGCGCGAGGTGGGGGTCGTGGTCACGAGCCTCGAGGGCGACCGACTCCCATGCCTCGAGCGGGATGTAGGGCGGGTTGCACACGACGACGTCCACGGTGCCGGCGAGCTCCTCGAAAGCGGTGGCCATGTCGCCCTGACGCAGGTCGACGCCAGTGCCCTCCAGGTTGCGCTCGGCCCAGGCGAACGCGGACGGGTCCAGCTCGACGGCGTGGACGTCAGCCTCGGGGACCTCGTGGGCGACCGCCTTCGCGATGGCACCGGACCCGGTGCACAGATCGACGACGCGGCAGCTCCGGTTCTCGTGCTGGGACAGTCGTGCGGCCTCGATCGCCCACCCTGCGAGCAGCTCGGTCTCGGGGCGGGGCACGAAGACACCTGGGCCGACCGACAGCTCGACGTGGCGGAACGCGGCGGTCCCGGTCAGGTGCTGGAGCGGCTCACGCGCCGCACGACGGGCCACCAGGGCGTCGTACCGCCCGCGTGCCTGGTCGGAGACGTCGTCGAGCTCGAAGAGCCTCGCGCGGGTGGTTCCGTGGACGAACGCCAGCAGCTCGGCAGCGTCGTGCTCGGGACTCGCGACACCCGCCCCTGAGAGGGCGGTCACCGCGCCCCGGAGGACCTCCTGGCGGCGCACGGTGCTCACTCCTCCAACGACGCGAGGCGCGCCTCGAGGTCGGCGGTCACGGCGCTGTCGATGACAGGCCCCAGCTCGCCGTCGAGGACGGTGTCGAGGTTGTGGGCCTTGTAGCCCGTGCGGTGGTCGGAGATGCGGTTCTCGGGGAAGTTGTAGGTGCGGATCCGCTCGGACCGGTCCACCGTGCGGATCTGGCTCTTGCGTGCCTCACTGGCCTCGGCGTCGGCCTCCTCCTGGGCCGCCGCCAACAGCCGGGCACGCAGGATCCGCATAGCGGACTCCTTGTTCTGCAGCTGCGACTTCTCGTTCTGGCAGCTGACGACGATGCCTGTCGGCACATGCGTGATCCGGACTGCGGAGTCGGTGGTGTTGACGCTCTGACCACCCGGGCCGCTGGAGCGGAAGACGTCGATGCGCAGGTCGTTGTCGTCGACCACGACGTCGACCTGCTCGGCCTCCGGCATCACGAGCACTCCGGCCGCAGAGGTGTGCACGCGACCCTGGGACTCGGTCACCGGCACTCGCTGGACGCGGTGCACGCCGCCCTCGAACTTCAGCAGGGCGTAGGGCGCCTCTCCCGGCGCGGGGGTGCCCTTGGCCTTGACCGCCATCGTCACGGACTTGTAGCCGCCGAGGTCGGACTCGGTGGCGTCGAGGATCTCGGTACGCCACCCGCGGGTCTCGGCGAACCGGGAGTACATGCGGAGGAGGTCACCGGCGAACAGCGCTGACTCCTCACCACCCTCCCCCGACTTGACCTCGACGATGGCGTCCTTGGCGTCCGTCGGGTCGCGGGGCACGAGGAGGTGGCGCAGCCTCTCCTCGACCGTCGCACGCCGCGCGGTGAGCTCGTCGGCCTCGGCGGCGAACGCCGGGTCGTCGGCGGCGAGCTCGCGGGCGGCGTCGATGTCGCCCCCCAGGGCGAGCCACTCACGCCACGTGGCGAGCACGGCCGAGAGCTCGGCGTAGCGCTGGTTGAGCTGCTTGGCCAGTCGCTGGTCGGCGTGGGTCTCGGGGGCCCCCAGGCGCATCTCGAGCTCGGCGTGCTCGTTCGCGAGCCCGGCGACGGCCTCGAACACGGTGTGCTCCTTCTGCCGGGTGTCCGGCGACTGATGCGCTGAAAATGAGGAGCGCCGACCGCCCGCAGTGCGGGGGGTCGGCGCTGGTGCAGGGCTACTTGCTCTCTGCAGCGTCCTGGTCGGCAGCCTTCGCCGGCGCCTTCTTGGCGTAGCGGGCCTCGAAGCGGGCGACGCGGCCGCCGGTGTCGAGGATCTTCTGCTTGCCGGTGTAGAACGGGTGGCACTGCGAGCAGACGTCGGCGCGGATCGAGCCGGAGGTCGCGGTGCTGCGGGTGGTGAACGACGCACCGCAGGTGCAGGTCACCTGGGTCTCGACGTAGTCGGGGTGGATGTCCTTCTTCATGGGTGTCCTCTCGATTGCTCCGGGTCGTCCTCGCGCGGATGCGAACGACGTGAACCGGAACCGACGCACAAGTGTGCCACCGGGTCCAACAGCGGCGCCAATCCGCACATTCCTCGTCGCGCAGTGTCAGCGCGAGCTGGCGACGAGCTTCTCCACGGCCTGCTGGGTGGTGGCGTCGGCGAGCTTGCGGCGGAGGTCTCCGACCACGGCACCCTCGGCAGGCGCCAGCAGCTTCTCCTCGTGGCGGGTGCCGGACCTGGCGGGGTCGACGGCTGGCACCAGGCCCTGGGCAGCGCGCTCGCTGCTCAGGCGCAGCTCGAGGTTGGCCGTGCCGCGCAGCTCCTCGAAGAACAGCTCGTCGGTGGCCGACCCCGTCTCCACGAGCACGGAGGCGAGGATCGTCAGGGAGCCTGCATCCTCCAGCTTGCGAGCGGCCCCGAAGAGCTGCTTGGGAGGGTGCACGGCGGAGGCGTCGACTCCGCCGGCGAGCAGCCGGCCGTTGGCAGGTGCCGCCAGGTTGTAGGCGCGGCCCAGGCTGGTCAGCGAGTCGAGCAGCACGACGACGTCGTGACCGAGCTCGACGAGTCGCTTGGCCCGTTCGATGGCCAGCTCCGAGACCAGGACGTGGTCGGCGGGCGGGAGGTCGAAGGTGGAGGCGACGACCTCGCCCTTGACTGCCCGCCGGAAGTCGGTGACCTCCTCGGGCCGCGCACCGACGAGCACGACCATGAGGTGGCACTCGGGGTTGTTGGCGGTGACGGACGCGGCGAGCGAGCGCAGGATCGAGGTCGTGCCGGCTCGCGGCGGCGTCACGATCAGGCCGCGCTGACCCTTGCCGACAGGTGCGGCGATGTCGATGACCCGGCCGGTCACGTCCGTGGAGTCGGTCGCCAGCCGCAAGCGCTGGTGAGGGTGGACCGGCGTCGCGCTCGTGAACTCCGGGCGCTCGCGCGCGGACTCGGGGTCGGCGCCGTTCACGCTGTCGACGCGCACCATCGGGTTGAACTTCTCGCGGCGCTCCCCCTCGCGTGGCTGGCGCACCTGGCCGACCACCGCGTCACCCCTGCGCAGGCCGAACTTGCGGACCATCGACAACGAGAGGTAGACGTCCTCGCTGCCAGGCAGGTAGCCGGAGGTGCGGACGAACGCGTAGTTGTCCAGCACGTCGAGGATTCCGGCTGCGGGAACCAGGACGTCGTCCTCGAGGATCGTGGTGTCGGGCTCGTTGCGCCCGACGCGGGGCGCCTGGCGCTCGCGCCCGCGACGGCGGCGGTTGCGGCGGCTCCCGCCCTCACCGTCGTCGTCCCCGGACTGGTCCTGGTCCTGCCGGGACTGGTCCTGCCGGGACTGGTCCTGCTTGCCCTGCTCCTGCCGGGACTGGTCCTGCTTGCCCTGGTCCTGCCGGGACTGGTCCTGCTTGCCCTGGTCCTGCCGGGACTGGTCCTGCTTGCCCTGGTCCTGCCGGGACTGGTCCTGCTTGCCCTGGCGCTCCTGCTTCTGCTGGGCCTGCTGTCCCTTCGACCGGTCCTGCTTCGCACGCTCCTGCTTGCCCGAGTCCTGCTTGCCCGAGTCCTGCTTGCCCGAGTCCTGCTTGCCCGAGTCCTGCTTGGCAGAGTCCTGCTTGGCAGAGTCCTGCTTGCCAGAGTCCTGCTTGCCCGAGTCCTGCTTGCCGGCCTCCTGCGAGTCCGTTGAGCCGGTCGACTCGGCAGCACGCTCCTGGGCGGGCGGCGTGGTCGGCTCGTCCTTCGTCGCGCGCTGATCGGTCCGGGCCGGCTTGCTCACCGGCGTGCCCTGGTTCTTGATGGCCTCGACGAGCTGTGCCTTCTTCATCGAACCCGCGCCCGCGATTCCGAGCCCGGCGGCCATGGACTTCAGGTCGGCCAGCAGCATGGCGTTCAGCCCACCTCCACGCTTCTTGGCCGGCGGCGCGTCCGCTGCGGCGGAGGGTGCGGGAGTGTTCTCGGGGGTCTCGGTCACGTGAGTCCTTCACACGTTGCGCGGTCACGTCAGGGCCGTGAAGGGCCACTGCGGACCTCGGAGTTGAGGTGCCCGTGCGCGCGGCGAGAGCCGGGACGGGCGACACGTCGAGCGACGCGCCGTCAGGCTAGCAGGCGAGCGCCGGCGGCCTCGACCGCCAGGGCGTGTGCGACCCAGCCTCGAGGACATCGACGGGTGAGCCGGGAGGTGTCCGCCGCCGCGAAGGCGAGCACAGCCGGTCCTGCCCCCGACACCACCGCCGGGATGCCGTCGGCGCGCAAGGAGTCCACCAGCGCCAGGGTGTCGGGCATCGCGGACCGGCGTTGCTCCTGGTGCAGCCAGTCGCGGGTCGCGGTGAGGAGGTGCTCGGGCTGACCCGCGAGCGCGGCGACGAGCAGCGCCGTACGACCGGCCTGGGAGGCTGCGTCGCAGTGGGGCACGACGTCGGGCAGCAGGCTGCGGGCATGCTCGGTCGACACCGGGGTCGGCGGGACGAAGACGACCGGCGTGACGCGCGGGTCGACCCCCGAGGCCACGGCGTACCACCGCCCGTCCTCCCGGCCGGAGATGACGAAGCCGCCGTAGAAGGCGGGCGCCACGTTGTCGGGGTGTCCCTCGAGGTCGGCCGCAAGATCGAAGAGAGCCTCGTCGGAGAGCAGCAGCTGGCCGCCCGCCACCAGGGCGCGTGCGAGGGTCACCCCCGCCACGATCGCGGCCGAGGACGACCCGAGCCCCCGGCTGTGCGGGATGGCGTTGCGGCACTCCAGCCGCAACCCGGACGGCTCGGCCTGCATCAGGTCGAAGGCCGCGCGCATGGCCCGCACCACCAGGTGCGACTCGTCGAGGGGGACGCTGCCGGCGCCCTCGCCGCTCACGTCGATCTCCAGGCCGTCGGGCGTGACCTCGGCGAGCAGCTCGTCGTGCAGGGAGAGCGCGAGCCCCAACGAGTCGAACCCGGGGCCGAGGTTGGCAGCGGTTGCGGGGACGGAGACCCTCACGGGGCCTTCGACGAAGGTCGCCACGGGCTACAGGCCGGCGGCTCTGGCCGCGGCGTCCACGTCGGCGTCGACGACCGTGTCGACCACGTCGGTGAACGACTCCAGGGCCGTCGAGGTGTCCTTCAGGCCGTGGCCGGTGACGGTGATGGCGACCACCTGGCCGGAGAAGTCGGCGCCCGCCTCGAGGTGGGCGAGCAGCCCCGCCACGCCAGCAGCCGACGCGGGCTCCACGAACACCCCTTCGCGGCGGGCGAGCTCGACCTGAGCGGCCAGGATCTGCTCGTCTGAGAGCGCGGTGAACTCGCCCTCGGACTCCTTGGCCGCCTGCTCTGCGAGGTGCCAGGACGCGGGGTTGCCGATGCGGATCGCCGTCGCCTTGGTCTCGGGGTCCGGGAACGGCTCGCCGGTCACCAGCGGGGCGGCGCCCTCGGCCTGGAAGCCGTGCATCACAGGTCGCTTCGTGGTGCGCCCGAGCTGTTCGTACTGGGTGTAGCCGAGCCAGTAGGCGGAGATGTTGCCGGCGTTGCCGACGGGCAGCAGGTGGTGGTCGGGCGCGTCGCCCAGGAAGTCCGCGATCTCGAACGCCGCGGTCTTCTGGCCCTGGAGGCGCACCGGGTTGACGGAGTTGACCAGCGCGACGGGATAGTCACGTGCGAGGCCTCGCGCCATGTCGAGGCAGTGGTCGAAGTTGCCGCGGACCATGATGATCTGGGCGCCGTGGAGCACGGCCTGGGCCATCTTGCCGGCGGAGATCTTGCCCTCGGGGATCAGCACCAACGGCTTGAGCCCCGCCTTGGCGGCGTAGGCGGCCATCGACGCGGAGGTGTTGCCGGTGGAGGCGCACACGACGGCCTCGGCACCCTCGGCCTTCGCGACGGAGATGGCCGTCGTCATGCCGCGGTCCTTGAACGACCCTGTCGGGTTGTTGCCCTCGACCTTGAGCCACACCTGGCCGCCGGTGAGCGAGGAAAGCCAGTCAGCTCGCACGAGGGGGGTGCCGCCCTCGCGCAGGGTGACGGCCTCCATCCCCTCGGGCAGCAGGTCGATGAGGTCGCGGTACTCCTCGATGATCCCGCGCCACTGGCCGTTGGCGGCCTCGCCGTTCGTCACTCGTCTCCCCCTTCGACGCGCATCACGGAGGTGACCTCGCGGACGGTCTCCATGGTGCGCAGGCGCTCCACCGTCGCGCTCAGGGCCGCGTCGGTGGCAGCGTGCGAGACCACGACCAGCTGGGCGTCGTCGTCGCGGCCCTCCTGGCGCACCGTCTGGATGCTGACCCCGTGGTCGGCGAAGGCGGTCGCCACCGAGGCGAGGACACCGGCGACGTCGTCGACGTCGAGGGACACGTGGTAGCGGGTGCGGGTCTCCCCCATCGACATGACCGGGCGCTCGGCGTAGGCGGACTCGCCCGCCCCGCGTGTGTCGGCGAGCCGGTTGCGCGCCACCGTCACCAGGTCACCGAGGACCGCGCTCGCCGTGGGCGAGCCGCCCGCACCGGGGCCGTAGAACATCAGCTGGCCTGCGGCCTCGGACTCCACGAACACGGCGTTGTAGGCCCCTCGCACGCTTGCCAGCGGGTGGGACCTGGGGATCATCGCGGGATGCACGCGCACGGCGACCTGCTCGCCGCCGTCCGGTCCCGGGCGCAGCTCGGCGATGGCGAGCAGCTTGACGACCGCGTCCATCTCGCGGGCCGACGCGACGTCGGCGGCGGTGACGTCGGTGATCCCCTCGCGGTGGACATCGGCCGCGGTCACCCTCGAGTGGAAGGCGAGGCTGGCCAGGATGGCTGCCTTCGCCGCCGCGTCGAACCCCTCGACGTCAGCCGTCGGGTCGGCCTCGGCGAAACCGAGCTCCTGGGCCTCCTCGAGGGCGTCGGAGAACCCGGCCCCAGAGGTGTCCATCTTGTCGAGGATGAAGTTGGTCGTCCCGTTGACGATGCCGAGCACCCGGGTGACGCGATCGCCGGCGAGCGACTCGCGCAGCGGCCTGAGGATCGGGATGGCGGCGGCCACGGCGGCCTCGTAGTAGAAGTCGCGCTCGGCCTTCGCCGCCGCCTCGAACAGCGTGGCGCCGTCCTCGGCGATGAGCGCCTTGTTGGCGCTGACGACCGACTTGCCGTTCTCGAATGCGGAGAGGATCAGGGAGCGCGCCGGCTCGATCCCGCCGATCGTCTCGATGACGAGATCGACGTCCTCGCGGGCCACGAGCCCGGTGGCGTCGGTCGTGAGGAGCCCTGCCGGCACCTGGACCTCGCGCGCCGCGTCGAGGCGTCGTACGGCGACCCCGGCCAGCTCCAGGCGGGCACCGACCCGCGCCTCGAGGTCGTCGGCCTGCTCCGTCAGCAGTCGCACGACCTGCGAGCCGACCGAGCCGCAGCCGAGCACGGCCACCTTGAGCCGGGCCTTCTCGCCCTCCTTCACTGGACCACTCCCATGTCTGTCGTCAGCAGGTCGGCAACAGTCTCCCTGCGCACGAGCACTCGCGGCTCCCCGTCCCGAACCGCGATCACCGGCGGTCGCAGCGAGTGGTTGTAGTTGGAGGCCATCGAGCGGCAGTAGGCGCCGGTGCCGGGCACGGCCACGAGGTCACCGGGCTTGACGTCGGCGGGCAGGAACTCGTCCTTGACGACGATGTCGCCGGCCTCGCAATGCTTGCCGACGATGCGCGCCACCACCGGGGGGGCGTCGGAGGCCCGGGAGGCCAGGGTGCAGGAGTAGTCCGCGTCGTAGAGGGCGGTCCGGACGTTGTCGCTCATCCCTCCGTCGACGCTGACGTAGGTGCGCCGCAGGCCACCGTCGAGGATGACCTCCTTGACCGTGCCCACGGTGTAGACGGTGCACATGCTCGGGCCCACGATCGCCCGACCGGGCTCGATCGACAGCCGTGGCTCGTCGATACCGAGGGAGCGGCACTCCTGCTCGACGATCTTGCCCATCTCGGTGGCGAGCTGCGCGGGGTCGCTGGGGTCGTCCTGCGTCGTGTAGGCGATCCCGAAGCCTCCGCCGAGGTCCATCTCGGGCATCACGACACCGAGCTCGTCGCTGACCGCCTTGTGCAGCGCCAGGACCCTGCGGGCCGCGACCTCGAAGCCACTGGTGTCGAAGATCTGGCTGCCGATGTGGGAGTGCAGGCCGAGGAGCTCGATGCCCGGCGCGGCGGTGAGCCGTCGCACGGCCTCGAGCGCGTCACCGGAGGTGATGGAGAACCCGAATTTCTGGTCCTCGTGCGCGGTGGCGATGTACTCGTGCGTGTGTGCCTCGACGCCCGGTGTCACGCGGACCATCACCCGGGCGCGCATCCCCGGCTCGGCGGTCAACGACTCGAGGCGCTCGATCTCGTGGAAGGAGTCCACGATGATCCGTCCCACTCCCAGCGCGACCGCCCGGCGCAGGTCGACCATCGCCTTGTTGTTGCCGTGGTAGCCGATGCGCGAGGGCTCGACCCCGGCGTGCATCGCGACGGTGAGCTCTCCGTCGGAGCAGACGTCCAGGCAGAGCCCCTCCTCGGCGATCCAGCGCGCGACCTCCACGCAGAGGAACGCCTTGCCCGCGTAGTAGACGTCCCACCCGGCGAACGCGTCGCGGAAGGCACGCGCCCGCGTGCGGAAGTCGTCCTCGTCGAGGACCAGGGCAGGTGTGTTGTGGTTGGCGACGAGGTCTGCGACGGCCATGCCGCCGACGTGGAGGACTCCGTCGGTCTTGTGGGCCGTGGAGGACCACAGCTGCGGGACGAGCGCGTTGACGTCGTCGGGCGGGCGCAGCCACCCGGGACCCCGGAGGGCGCCGTCGGCGTGGGCCCAGCCGGACGGGTGTGAGGTGGGCACTCCTCACATCCTCTCGGGTGCGGTGACGCCGAGGAGGTCTAGGCCGTTGGCGAACACGGTGCGGGTGGCCGCCACGAGGACCAGCCGGGCCTCATTGACGGCCGCGACGGGCTCGTCGCCCTGCGGCAGCATCCGGCACTCCTTGGTGTCGTACCACTTGTTGAAGACCGCGGCGGTGTCCTCGAGGTAGCGCGCGATGCGGTGCGGCTCGCGCAGCTCGGCGGCGCTGACGACGACGCGGGGGTACTCCGCCAGGGCACGCAGGAGACGGCCCTCGAGCTCGTGGGCCAGCAGCGCCGGCTCGAACCGCTCCCCCGGCAGGCTCATCCCGAGCGCGGCGGCGTTCTCCATCATGCGGCAGGTCCGCGCGTGGGCGTACTGCACGTAGTAGACGGGGTTGTCGCTCGAGGCCTTGGTGATCTCGGCGACGTCGAGCGTCAGCGGGCTGTCGGCCGGGTAGCGCGCCAGCGAGTAGCGCAGCGCGTCGACACCGATCTCGTCCATGAGCTCGTTGAGCGTGACCATCGTGCCGGCACGCTTGGAGAGGCGCAGCTCCTCGCCGTCGCGCATGATCTTGACCAGCTGCCCGATCATGACGTCGAGCGTCTGCGCGGGGTCGTCACCGACGCAGGCCGCCATCGCCCGGAGGCGCCCGACGTAGCCGTGGTGGTCGGCGCCGAGAAGGTAGATGCAGTGGTCGAAGCCACGGGCCCGCTTGTTGAGGTAGTAGGCGGTGTCGGAGGCGAAGTAGGTGAGCTCGCCGTTGGAGCGGATCAGCACCCGGTCCTTGTCGTCACCGAAGTCGGTGGTGCGCATCCACAGGGCACCGTCGGCCTCGAAGAGGTGACCGTTGTCGGTGAGCCCCTTGAGGGTGTCGGCGACAGACCCCTCGAACCCCTCGGCGTGCAGGGCGCGCTCGGAGAACCACACGTCGAAGTGGGTGTTGAAGCCGTCGAGCTGGTCCTGCTGCTCCTTCAGCTGCAGCGCGTAGCCCGCCTCCCGGAAGGCACGCAGGCGCTCCCCCTCGGGGAGGTCGACGATGCCCGGGTCGGCTGACACGATCGCAGCGGCGAGGTCTGCGATGTAGCCGCCCTGGTAGCCGTCCTCGGGGATCGGCCGGCCCAGGGCTGACGCCTCGAGCGAGGCGCCGAAGAGGTCCATCTGGTTGCCGCGGTCGTTGATGTAGAACTCGCGCGTCACCTCGGCGCCCGCCGCCGCCAGCACCCGGCCGATGGCGTCGCCGAGCACCGCCCAGCGCGTGTGTCCCAGGTGCAGCGGGCCGGTGGGATTGGCGGAGATGAACTCGATGTTGATGCGCTGCCCGGCGAGCGCGTCCAGGTGGCCGTACGACGCCCCTGCCGCGACGACGTCGGCCGCCACCTCGCCCTGGGCGCCGGCCTCGACCGTGATGTTGAGGAACCCCGGACCCGCGACCTCGACCCGGGCGACGCCCGGGGTGTCGGCCAGCCTCGTGCTGAGCAGCTCGGCGAGTGCGCGCGGGTTGGTGCCCTGGCCCGAGACCTGCACGCGCTTGGCCAGCTGCAGGGCGACGTTGGTGGCGTAGTCGCCGTGCCCCTCCTGCCGGGGTCGCTCGACCGTGACGGAGGCCGGGATGCCGTCGGGCAGGGTCATCGCGCCGTCGGCCACGAGGGCCTCGAGCACGCCGACGATGGTCGAGGAGAGCTGGTCGGGAGTCACCGCCTCACCCTATCGGCGGCCACCGGTTTCCCTCGCGTCGATATCACCGGATAGTCTGCGCCCGAGTCGTGTGGCCCTGGGCCGTCACGACTCCATGCCTCCGTAGCTCAGGGGATAGAGCACCGGTTTCCGGTACCGGGTGCCGCAGGTTCGAATCCTGCCGGAGGCGCACATCCCACCGTGACGACCACCTAGTGGCAGCCCTTGAGGGTGGCGTCGTCCCGCGCCTCGCGGCCGAGTGTCCGGGCCTGCCGCACGTCGGGGAAGACCACGCTGGCCGCGCCCACGAAGCCGACCCGGCCCCGGATCACGCACGTGGTGATCTTGTGGGGCTCGACCTGCGCGCCCGCCTGGGCGATCTCGTAGAGCTCGGCGGGGTTGGCGTTGGTGCTCATGTGCTCGAGCACCGTCATCACGCCGCGCTCGATGAATCCCGGCCGGCGGGCCATGGAACGGACCCGGGCATGGATGCCTCGCAGGGTGCGCTGCTGGTTGGCCGAGCGGTCGAAGTCGCCGCCGCTGAGCCCCTTGCGGATCCGCGAGAAGGCCATGGCGTCGTAGCCGCCCAGGTGGATGCGTCCCTGCCTGAACCCTTCCTTCTTGAGGTAGGGGTCGGCGAACCTGCGGGGGTTGGTGACCGTGATCCCGCCGATGTCGTCGACCATGTCCTCGAAGAAGGGGAACCGCGTCACCATGACGTAGTCGGCGGATATCCCGGTGAGGTTGCGCATGGCGCCGGCCATGCCGCGCGGGCCGTCGAAGTAGAGCGCCGAGTTGATCTTCTCCCGACCGTGGCCGGGGATCGCGACCCACGAGTCGCGGGGCACTCCGATCGCTGTGGCCGCACCCGTCGCGGTGTTGATGCCGACCAGCTGAAGAGCGTCGCCGCGGGCACGCAGCATGTCCTGTCCCGGCCTGGCGTCGGAGCCGACGGCGAGGATCCAGATGACGTCGTTGCCGACCGAGACGCCCGCGGCGTGCTTCATCCTGACCAGGCTGACCCCGGTCGGGGCCACTGACGCGTCGGGTACGACGACCGCAGTCACCGCGAGCACCACGCCGAGAAGTGCTGTCCGTGCCAGGACGCGGACCCTGCTCATGCCCGGCTCCCCTTCGCGACGTCGTAGCCGAAGACCTTCCACGTGCCGCTGCGACGCGTGAGGAACAGTCGTCCTCGCACCGTCACCAGCCGCTCCTTGGCGCCTGTGGTGCGGAAGCGCAGGACGAAGCGCGCCGTCACCGAGCGGGCCGTCCCCCTCGTGGCCAGCACGTCGAGGACCAGGTGCCGGCGCTTGGCGGTGACGGAGTCGATCCGGCCGCCGATGTCGAGGTTGGTCATCAGGCGCTTGTCGCGGCGCGCCTTGGCCTCCGCACCCGCGGTGAAGCGGGGGAACGCACGGGGGAACGACGTCCGTGGGTAGTCCCCCGCCAGGTAGGCGGAGTCCCACCACGCGTCGACGGCGGCGGCCACCTTGCGTCGTACGGCACCACGGCGTGCCTTCGGCAGCCGGCCGTAGACACGGGCCACCTTGCTGCTGGTGGTCACCGGGTTGGCCGTCAGGGACACCGTCTCGGTGCTCGCCGGACGTGTGGCCGCGGGCGCCTCGGAGGAGTCGCGGCACCCGACGAGACCGGTGAGGGCCAGGAGGATCGCGAGCGACAGCAGGAGGAGGTGACGGCCCGGTTCGGGGGCGGACATGGCGGCTCCAACGGGGCGAGACTTTCGGGCGGCGCAGGGGTTGCTGGTGTGGTGCTGGCGACACCATGCCTCAAACACCGGCCCACCATCTGCATTTGCGCGCGAGTGCGACTAGCCTTGTGACCGACTACCCGCCCGCACGCGAATCTCTCTGGAAGAGGCGAAGCAAGAGTGCCGCAGCCCCCCGCCGGTCAGTCCGGCAACCAGTCCTCCGTTGCCCCCTCCTCCGACATGGGGGCCAACGAATGGCTCGTCGAGGAGATGCGGGAGGCCTACGACAAGGATCCCGGCAGCGTGGGGCCCGAGTGGGCCGCCTACTTCGGTGGCAGCTCGCCCTCGAGCAACGGCGGCCAGACCACGCCCGCGGAGTCCAAGCCACAGCCGAAGGCCGAGTCGAAGCCGGAGTCCAAGACGGAGTCCAAGGCCGAGCCGAAGGCCGACCCGGAGCCGGAGTCCAAGACGGAGTCCAAGCCGGCCCCCAAGGCCACTCCGCGTCCGGCCGCGGCCGCGCAGGAGCCCGCGAAGGGCACCACCTCCCCCGTGGCCAAGGAGTCGAAGCCGAAGGCGCCCGCCGCGGCCAGTGACGAACCCACCTTCACCACGCTGCGTGGCATCGCCGCTGCGACGGCCAAGAACATGGACGTCTCCCTCACCGTCCCCACCGCGACCTCCGTGCGCAACATGCCGGTCAAGCTGCTGTGGGACAACCGGACCGTCATCAACAACCACCTCAAGCGGGCGCGCGGCGGCAAGGTGAGCTTCACGCACCTGATCGGCTACGCGCTCGTCAAGGCCATCAAGTCGATGCCGGAGATGAACAACTCCTTCACCGAGGTCGACGGCAAGCCGACCATGGTGACGCCGGCCCACATCAACCTCGGCCTGGCCATCGACCAGCAGAAGCCCGACGGCACCCGCCAGCTCGTCGCCCCCTCGATCAAGGGTTGCGAGACGATGGACTTCGCGGGCTTCTGGACTGCCTACGAGGAGATGATCCGCAAGGCCCGCGACAACAAGCTGACCATGGACGACTACTCGGGCACGACCATCAGCCTGACCAACGTCGGCGGGCTCGGCACCAACAACTCCGTGCCGCGGCTCATGGCCGGCCAGGCCGCCATCATCGGCGTGGGCTCCATGGACTACCCGCCCGAGTTCCAGGGCGCCTCCGAGGAGACCCTCACCCGCAACGCGGTCAGCCGGATCATGACGCTGACCTCGACCTACGACCACCGGGTGATCCAGGGCGCCCAGTCGGGTGAGTTCCTCCGCCGGGTCCACCAGCTGCTCCTCGGTGAGGAGGGGTTCTACGACGAGATCTTCCGCTCGCTGCGCATCCCCTACGAGCCGATCCGCTGGGGCCGCGACATCGTGGCCTCCCACGACGACGACATCGTCAAGCAGGCACGCATCCTGGAGCTGATCCACGCCTACCGCGTGCGCGGGCACCTGATGGCCGACACCGACCCGCTGGAGTACCGCCAGCGCAGCCACCCCGACCTCGAGATCGAGAAGCACGGCCTCACGCTGTGGGACCTCGACCGCGAGTTCGCCACCGGCCGGTTCGGCGGTGAGGGCCGGCCCTTCATGAAGCTGCGCAACATCCTTGGCATCCTGCGCGACTCCTACTGCCGCACCACCGGCATCGAGTACATGCACATCATGGATCCCGAGCAGCGCCGCTGGATCCAGGAGCGCGTGGAGCAGCCGCACGTGAAGCCGCCCCGCGAGGAGCAGCTGCGCATCCTGCTCAAGCTCAACCAGGCGGAGGCGTTCGAGACCTTCCTGCAGACCAAGTTCGTCGGTCAGAAGCGCTTCTCGCTCGAGGGTGGGGAGACGACCGTCCCGCTCATCGACGAGATCTGTGAGGCGGCGGCCGAGACCGGCCTCGACGAGGTCACGATCGGCATGGCCCACCGCGGCCGCCTGAACGTCCTCGCCAACATCGTCGGCAAGAAGTACAGCCAGATCTTCCGCGAGTTCGAGGGCAACATCGACCCCCGCACCGTCCAGGGATCCGGTGACGTCAAGTACCACCTCGGCGCCGAGGGTGAGTTCATCGCCGGCTCGGGCGACCGCATCAAGGTCTCGGTCGCGGCCAACCCCTCCCACCTCGAGGCCGTCAACCCCGTGCTCGAGGGGATCGCCCGCGCCAAGCAGGACATCCTCAACCGGGGCGCCGACTACCCCCTGCTGCCGCTTCTCATCCACGGCGACGCGGCATTCGCAGGTCAGGGAGTCGTCGCCGAGACGCTGAACCTCTCCCAGCTGCGCGGCTACCGCACCGGCGGGACGATCCACCTGGTCATCAACAACCAGGTCGGCTTCACGACCTCGCCCGGCGCGTCGCGCTCCTCGCTGTACGCCACCGACGTGGCGCGGATGGTGCAGGCACCGATCTTCCACGTCAACGGTGACGACCCCGAGGCGTGCATCCGGGTGGCACGCCTTGCCTTCGACTACCGCCAGACCTTCAACAAGGACGTCGTGATCGACCTGGTCTGCTACCGGCGTCGGGGCCACAACGAGGGCGACGACCCGTCGTACACCCAGCCGCTGATGTACGACCTGATCGAGCAGAAGCGCTCGGTGCGCAAGCTCTACACCGAGTCCCTGATCGGTCGTGGCGACATCACCATCGAGGAGGCCGAGCAGGTCCTCCGCGACTACCAGCAGCAGCTCGAGCGCGTCTTCACCGAGGTGCGCGAGGCCAGCAGCGAGGCTCCCATCGAGTGGACCACGGTCCCCGACTACCCCGACAAGCCGGCCGGCGAGTTCAGCACGGCGGTCACCCCCGAGGTGCTCAAGCGCATCTCCGACGCCTACGTTACCCCGCCGGAGGGCTTCACCGTCCACCCGAAGGTGATGCCTCAGCTCCAGCGCCGCTCCGCGGCCATCACCGAGGGCCCGATCGACTGGGGCACCGGCGAGATCCTGGCCTTCGGCTCCCTGCTGATGGAGGGACGTCCGGTCCGCCTCGCCGGTCAGGACTCCCGCCGCGGCACCTTCGTGCAGCGGTTCGCGACCATCATCGACCGCACCAACGCCGATGAGTGGACCCCGCTCACCAACCTCACCGAGGACCAGGCGAAGTTCTACGTCTACGACTCACTGCTCTCCGAGTACGCCGCACTCGGCTTCGAGTACGGCTACTCCGTGGCTCGCCCCGAGGCGCTCGTGCTCTGGGAGGCCCAGTTCGGCGACTTCGTCAACGGGGCCCAGACGATCATCGACGAGTTCATCTCGGCCGGGCAGACCAAGTGGCGCCAGCAGTCCGGCGTGGTGCTCCTCCTCCCCCACGGCTACGAGGGCCAGGGTCCGGACCACTCCTCCGCCCGCATCGAGCGCTTCCTCACCATGTGCGCCGAGGACGCGATGGTCGTGGCGCAGCCCTCGACGCCTGCGTCGTACTTCCACGCGCTGCGGCGCCACTCCCTCGGGGAGGAGCACCGCCCGCTGATCGTCTTCACCCCGAAGTCGATGCTCAAGCGCAAGGAGGCAGCCTCCAAGCCGGAGGACTTCACCGGTGACACCACGTTCCGGCCGTTCATCGGCGACGACGCAGCCGACCCGAGCAAGGTCGAGACGCTGCTCATGTGCTCCGGGCGCGTGACCTGGGACCTCATGGTCGAGCGCGGCAAGCGCGAGGACGGCGAGAAGTTCGCGATCGGCCGCGTCGAGCGGCTCTACCCCAGCCCGATCGACGAGATCCGCGCCGAGCTCGACAGGTATCCCAACCTGAAGGCCGTGCGCTGGGTGCAGGACGAGCCGCGCAACATGGGGCCCTGGCCGCACTACCAGCTCAACGTGTGGCCCCAGCTCGACATCACCGTCGAGCCGGTCACCCGTCCCGCGTCGGCCTCTCCGTCGGTCGGCACGATCAAGCGCCACGTCGAGGAGCAGAAGGCCCTGCTCGACCAGGCCTTCGGCGCCCTCGACACCCGCGGCACCGACTACTGAGGTTCGCCGATGTACTTCACTGATCGCGGGATCGAGGAGCTCGAGAAGCGCCGGGGTGACGAGGAGGTCACCCTGGCGTGGGTCGCCGACCAGCTCCAGGCGTTCGTCGACTCGCACCCCGAGTTCGAGACTCCCGTCGAGCGCCTCGCCACCTGGCTGGCCCGGCTCGACGACCCGGAGGACTGAGCCGAGCGCTGGCGGTCACGTCCCGTCCAGGTCCGCGTACACCTTGCCGAAGATGGCCAGGTCGACTCGCCCGGAATGGACGATCCCGGCAGAGCGAGCGATCCCTTCGCGAACGAACCCGGCCGAGCTTGCGGCCGCCTGTGATGCCGTGTTGCCGGTCGCACAACGGATCACGACTCGCGCCATGCCCTGGTCGGACAGAGCCCAGTCGCCCAGCACTCTCGACGCCTTGCCTGCAAGACCCCGTCCGCGCGCCCAGGGGGCGACCCAGTAGCCGATCTCCGTCTCCCGCGTCTTCCAGTCGGTCTTCTTCAGGTCGATGACGCCGCACAACCTCCCAGCGACCTCGATCCGTCGTACGAGGCCAGCACCGCTCGTGTGCATCCCTGGCGCAACCTCCTCGATGAATGACCGCGCCGCGTCGCAGGTGTAGGGGTTCGGGAGCGGTAGCCAACGCTGCGTGACCTCGTCGCGACATGCGGAGGTGACGTCTTCCACGTCACCGAGGTCCAGGGTGCTGAGACGAAAGCCGTCACCCGCCAGCACTTCATCATCGAACTGATTGCCCATGGCATGAGGCTAGGGTCTGCCAGCATGGGGGATCAGCAGGACACATGGCGGTGGCGGCCGGAGCCCGCGTGGCTCGGATTGTCGTTCCTGGGGCTGATCGCCGGCGCTCTGATCGGTGCCGCCTACGTCGTCGCGATGGTCCTAGCGAACTTCAACGTGGCCGGCACTCTCAACGGTGACGCCGGCGGAACCCTCATGGGCCTGCTCGGCCTTGCGGTCCTAGGGGCGGTGTACGGCGCCGCGGCGGGGCTGACCGGCGGGGCGGCCGTCGGTCTCGTGCTCACGTTCCTCGTGGGCCGTGGCATGTCAGGACGAGCGGCACCAGTTCTGACCTTCTTCGGGGCCGCCCTCACGGTCGCCCTCCTGCTGTGGTCGGTCGTTCCTCGAGTGTTCGACACGACCCCGTCCGACAGTGTCCTTGTGATGCCCGTGAGCGCCGCTGCCGTGGGATTGGTCGCCCTGTGGTTCCGCCACCAGCTGTCCCCCGCGGCTCCCGGAGCTTGAGGAAGGACGGAGTCCTGTCTCGAAACCCCTGTGGAATGGGAGTTCTTGGGCCTTCGACTGTCGGTGGTGACTGGTTGAGTATGCCCATGACCAGCACCCAGCCGGACTCCGATCTCGAGGTCGCCGACCTCGCGGACGCGAGCGTGTCGGGTCTGCTGGAGCAGGCCGCGGAGTGCGAGGCCGTGCTGCGCGAGGCCGCGGTTCACCAGCTGCGCATCGCCTACGAATGGGCGATCTCCCACCCGGTGACTGATGCGGCCGAAACCGCCGCTGGTCCGGTGCTGCCTTCGGTCCTGGAAGCCCCGGAGACGCTCGGCGGGGCGGGCACGCCAGCGGTGGCGGCGTTCACCGCCGAGCCGCTCGCCGTCGCCTGCGGCATCGCACCCACTGCTGCTTCAGGCCTGCTCGCGGACGCGCTGGACCTCCACCACCGGCTCCCGGTGCTGTGGCACCAGACCCAGGCCGGCTTCGTGCCTGCGTGGAAGGCCCGCCGGGTCGCGGTCCGCACCCGAGACCTGTCCCTGGACGCCGCCCTGTGGGTGGACCGGCAGACCGCCGGCAGGGTCGGTTCCCTCGGGCATGCTGCCCTGGACCGGTTGATCGCCGAGGCTTCCGCCCGCGTCGACGGCGAGGACCTGGCCGAGAAGGAGAAGCGCCAGCGCAGCGAGTGGGACGTGAAGCTCAAGCACCGCGACCCGAGTCAGGGCGGCGCCACCTCAGAGATCCACGCGATCGGCGACACCCTCGACCTGACCCGGTTCCACGACATCGTCTGCGCCGAAGCAGAAGCACTCGGTGCCCTGGGTGACGACGACACCTTCGAGGTCCGCAAGGCCAAGGCCCTCGGTGTCATCGCCGACGCCCAAGCCCGGCTCGACCTCACCAGCCTCCTCGACGACACCAGCGACGACGAACGAGCCGCAGTCCGCCGTCGACTCATCGAGCGACGTGATGCGAAGGTCCGGCTTTACCTCCACGCCTCCCTCGCCGACGTCGTCGCCGGCACGTCCGGTGCGGTCGGCACCGTCGAAGGGCTCGGCCCGGTCACCCTGGCCCAGATCAAGGACTGGGCCGGCCGCTCCCGCCTCACCATCCAGCCCGTGCTCCACGTCGCCGCCGAGGACACCTGGTCCGTCGACCGGCACGACCCGCCACCGCGGATGGCCGAGCAAGCCGTTCTCCGAGACTCGACCTGCGTGTTCCCGTGGTGCTCCCACCCGGCGCGGCACGCCGACCTCGACCACATCGAGCCCTATGCGGATCCGGACGAGAGTGGACCACCGGGCCAGACGAGACCTGACAATCTCGCGCCGCTGTGTCGAAGACACCACCGAGCCAAGACAGCAGGCGGCTGGAGCTACCAGCGCACCGCACCCGGCACCTACCTCTGGACCGGCCCCGCCGGACTCACCGCCCTCGTCACCCCGACCGGCACCATCACCCTGCCCACGAGCTGAGCGCCGGACACGCGTCGCATCACCACGCGCGCGAGATGCGCGCGGGCTCCTCGCTCTACGGCGAGCAGCTCCGAGCCGTTCTGTTGGCGACCTCGACAGCCTCGTCGCCGAAGCGTGTGCCCGTCCAGGCCAGCAGGTCGGGCACGAGGGCGGAGCCGGACTCGACGATGTCGAGGTGGTTCCGCCCCGAGTAGACCCGATAGTCCACGCTCTCGCCGGCACCGCAGAGCCCGTCGACGTAGTCCTGTTGCACGTGGGGCAGCACCAGCGAGTCCGCCTCACCCTGGGCGACGAGCACGGGCGCGGTGAACGGACCGGTGGGGACGTTCTCGCGGAGCCGAGCGCCCAACGGTCCTTCAGCGGGCGGAACGGCGTAAACGGACCTGTCGCGAGCGACGGAGAGGACCGATGCCAACGAGGCCAGGATGCTGGGCTCGGCAAGGCAACGGTCGGCTATCTCGCGCACGAGTGTTCTTGCCGGCGGGATGACTTGCTCCTCGAGCGTGATGTCGGGGTAGTGGCTGGCGTAGGCGGCGAGCACGTAGGAGGAGAACAGCTCACCCAGCGTGGCATCCGGCAGGTTGGCTGCAAGCGCCGGCACATCGGCCGCCGGAGACACGGCGGCGATGCCGACCACCTCCAGCTCAGGCGCGTAGGTGCTTGCGAGCTGGCCGGCCCACAGGGCCGCGTGCCCGCCTTGGGAGTGTCCCCAGACGACCGTCTCGGGTGCGAGGCGCAGCCCCTCCAGCTGACGAGCCGCGCGCAGCGAGTCGAGGACGGAGTGTCCCTCGCCGGCCCCGATCAGGTAGGGGTGTGGGCCGGGTGTGCCCAAGCCGGTGTAGTCGGTGGCGACCACCGCCCAGCCCTCCTCGACGACGTCGTCGAGTCCCGGCATCGCGCCCGCGACGAAGGGGGTGCTGCAGCAGGCTGGGCGCGCACGGGGCGGCGAACCCCGTGGTGCCGTGCGCCCAACCCACCACCGGCAGCTCGCCCCGGCCTGCAGTCCGCGGCGCCAGCACGATCGCGCTCGACGTCGCGGGTGACCCGTGAGCGTCGGTCGTCGTGTGGAGGATGCGCCACCCGACCGCACCCGCGGGCACGTCCCGGGTGAAGGGTTCGCTGCGCAGCAGGACACCGGGCTCTGCGGGCAGCTCCTCAGGGGTGGCATAGAAGTCGTCGACCACAGGTGTCCCGCTCCGCGCAACGGCCCCGAGGCCGACCGCCGCGACCGCCAGGAGCAGCGCCAGCACGGAACCGAACACCCTGGCCCACGGGGCGGTGCGCCACCTCGAAGGGCGTGAGCCGTCGGGCGCACGGCCGAGGACGAGGAGGATCGGCTCCCTGAGCCGGCCGAGGCCGAGCACGACGAGTCTCACCGCGAACACGACGGCGAGCGCGAGCAGTGCCAGGTCCGGCCAGCTCACGGCGAGGACGCCCAGGAGCACCTCGGCGGCCCCCAGGGACAGGCCCGAGACTCGGTCCGCGCCGGCCGAGCGTCCCGACTCCCAGGTCCGCGCGACCCCGTCGACCACCAGCACGGCACCGAGCACGAGCGCCATCAGGTCGAAGCTGTTCCGCAGCCAGGTCAGGACGAGGACACCGACCACGATCCAGGTAGCAGCCCGCACGACGTCCCACCACCGGCGTGCTTGCCGATCCCCCACCAGCTCGGCTGCGCCCACGAGCAGGAGCGTGACGCCCAGGTACGGCCCGAGCACGCTCAACGACGTGAGGGGGCGTGTCGCCAGCGCCACCCCGACGATGACGGCGACCACGCCGACTCCCACCGACGCCCACCACGGCAACCGGTCGAGTCGGTCGAGCACGTTCCGATGCGCAACCGCCATCGCGGGATCCCTGTCTGCAGGACGGCACGCGCGGCCGCCACCTCACCCAAGATAGTCAGCGCGGGCGTACGACGACCTCTGGCACCGTGGCGTCCTCGGGCAGGTCGAGCACGTGCAGGACCATGTCGGCGACGGTGGCGGGCTGGATCCACCGCGTGGGGTCGTAGTCGACGCCCTCCTGCTCGTGGACCTGCTCCTGCATGGGCGTGGCGGTTCGGCTGGGGAAGACCGAGGTGACCCGCACACCGGCCCCCTTCTCCTCCTCGCGCAGCACGTCGGCCATCGCCCGCAGACCGAACTTCGAGGCCGCGTAGGCGCCCCACTTCGCGCTGGCCGACAGGCCCGACGTGGAGTTCACGAACACGACCGTGCCGCGGGCGGCACGCAGGTGGGGCAGCAGCTCGCGGGTCAGCAGCGCCGGAGCGACGAGGTTGACGGCGAGCTGGTGCTCCATCTCCTGGAGGCGGAGTCGCGCGACCTCCGCGAGCTCGACCACCCCGGCGACATGGACCAGGGAGTCGACCGGGCCGTCGATCTCGCGCCCCAGTCCGTTGAGCATGCCGGGGTCGGCGAGGTCGGCCACCAGCACCTGCGCGTCGGCGAAGCGACTGCCGAGCTCTTCGGCGCGAGCCGCCGACCGCGCCAGGAGGACGAGGCTGTCACCTCGCTCGGCCAGACGCGTCGCGAGCACCTCGCCGATGCCCGACCCGGCGCCGGTGACGACGTGGGTCCGAGGGTGCTGCCCGCTCATCGGCTGAAGACGATCTTCCCGAACACGTCGCCCTCGGCCATGGCTGCGAAGCCGTCGCGAGCCTGGTCCATCGGGATGGTGCGATCGATCAGCGGCCGGGTGCCGGTGGCGTCCATGAACCTCACCAGCGCCTCGAGCTCGTCGCGGGTGCCCATGGTGGAGCCGATCACCGAGAGCTGGAGGAAGAAGATGCGGGTCAGCTCGGCGTCGTCGAGCGCCGGCCCCGACGTCGTACCGCTGATGACGATGCGCCCGCCGGGGCGCAACGAGCGGACGGAGTGGCTCCACGTGGCCCGCCCGACCGTCTCCATGACGGCGTCGACCTTGACCGGGAGACGGGCGCCGGACTCGAACACCTCGTGGGCGCCGAGCTCGAGGGCTCGAGCACGCTTGGCCTCGTCGCGGCTGGTGGCCAGCACCCGCAGTCCCGCAGCCCGCGCCAGCGTGATCAGGGCGGTGGCCACCCCGCCGCCAGCCCCCTGGACGAGCACCGTCTCGCCCGGCCTCAGGTCGCCCTGGACGAAGAGCATGCGGTAGGCCGTCAGCCAGGCCGTCGGCAGACAGGCCGCCTCCTCGAAGGACATCGAGGCCGGCTTGGGCACGAGGTTGCGGCGGGGTACGACGACCTGGTCGGCGAAGGTGCCCTGGTGACGCTCGGAGAGGAGCGACCGCCTCGGGTCGAGGGTCTCGTCGCCGGTCCAGTCGGCGTCGCTGACGACGGCGTGGACGACGACCTCGTTGCCGTCCTCGTCGATGCCTGCGGCGTCACAGCCGAGGATCATGGGGAGCGCCTGCTCCTTGAGCCCGACCCCGCGAAGCGACCACAGGTCGTGGTGGTTGAGGCTGGCGGCCCTCACCGTCACCGTGGCCCACCCCTCGGGAGCCACGGGATCGGGGCGCTCGCCCACCACCAGGCCGTCCAGCGGGTTGTCAGCCGAGAAGGACTCTGCGTAGACAGCGAACATGTCCAGCAGCCTAGTGGGGCTCGGACGGCCCTCAGCGGCGGGCGACCCCGTCGAGACGCGCTGCCTCGGCCACCGCCGAGCGCACCGCGCCGGGGACCCGTGGGTCGAAGGGCGAGGGGATCACCAGGTCCTCGCGCAGGTTGTCCACCACGAGCTCCGCGAGAGCGTTGGCGGCAGCGAGCTTCATGCCCTCGGTGATGGCCGTCGCGTGCACGTCGAAGGCGCCACGGAAGATGCCCGGGAAGGCCAGCACGTTGTTGATCTGGTTGGGATAGTCGGAGCGTCCGGTCGCGACCACGCGGGCGTACTTGTGGGCGACGTCGGGGTGCACCTCGGGCGTGGGGTTGGCCATCGCGAAGATGATCGCCTCCGCAGCCATGGTGGCGACGAGCTCCTCGGGCACGGTGCCGCCCGAGACGCCGAGGTAGACGTCTGCGCCGTCGAGGGCCTCCGCCAGGGTGCCGCTGCGGCCCGTGCGGTCGGCGGTGAGCTGGGCGAGAGCACGCTTGACGGGCGTGAGGTCGGAGCGCTCGGAGCTGACCACGCCGCGACGGTCGGTGACCACGATGTCGGTGATGCCGGCGCCGAGCAGGATCTTCGCGATCGCGACTCCGGCGGCGCCGGCCCCGGAGATGACCACGCGCGTGGAGCCCGGCGAGCGACCGGTGAGCCGCAACGCGTTCTGGAGCGCGGCGAGCGCCACCACGGCGGTGCCGTGCTGGTCGTCGTGGAAGACAGGGATGTCGAGGCGCTCCTTGAGCCGTTCCTCGATCTCGAAGCACCGGGGTGCCGAGATGTCCTCGAGGTTGATCCCGCCGAAGCTGGGCGCCAGGCGGACGACGGTCTCGATGATCTCCTCGACATCGGTGGTGTCAAGACAGATCGGCACCGCGTCGACGCCACCGAACTGCTTGAACAGCACGGCCTTGCCCTCCATCACGGGCATGGCTGCAGCCGGACCGATGTCCCCGAGGCCGAGCACGGCCGTGCCGTCGGTGACGACCGCCACGGTGTTGGGCACCCAGGTGTAGTGCTGCGTCATCGACGGGTCGGCGGCGATCGCCTCACACACCCTCGCGACCCCCGGCGTGTAGGCCAGCGAGAGCTCGTCAGGGCCCGTCAGCTCGACGGTGGAGACGGTCTCCATCTTGCCGCCCACGTGGAGGTCGAACACCGGGTCGCCGGAATGGGGATGGCGCTCGGCATGCATGGGGGAAGTCTTTCACAGCTCACCTTCCGGACAGACGTCGTCCCAGCCGTGGTGAGGGCCACAGGCGTGCGACCACAACGGCCAGACAGTCCTCCACGGCGACCGGTCCGCGATGCCGTGAGTCCACTCCCTCGTCGGCGTTGTCGCTGAGCAGCCACCAGCCAGGCGCACCCGAGGCCGTCGCCCGGAGGTCCGCGGCCCGCTTCACGGCGAGAGTGCCGTCGGCGAACCGCGCCACCACGAGCGAGCCGGGTCGCACCCGCCTGCCGTACGACACCAGCAGGCGGTCGCCCTCCCGCAGCGCGGGCTCCATCGACCGACCACGCACGATCGCCATTCCCACACGACCTCTCATGCGGGCAAGACCCCGCTGCAGACCTGGCGGCACGCGGAGTAGTGTCGCAGCCAGACGCAGCTCCCGATCGAGAGGAACCCGATGCTTCGCCCCAGCAACCTTTCCGCCTGGTTCGCGCCGACCGTCGAGGTCTCTGCCCACTGCGACCTGCCGTGCGGCGTCTACGACCCCGCTCAGGCCCGCATCGAGGCCGAGTCCGTCAAGGCCATCATCACCAAGGCTCTCGACAGCGACGACGCAGACTTCCGCACCCGCGCCATCATGATCAAGGAGCAGCGCTCCGAGCTCGTCAAGCACCACCTGTGGGTGCTGTGGACCGACTACTTCAAGCCGCCGCACTTCGAGAAGTACCCCCAGCTCCACACGCTCGTGAACGAGGCGACCAAGCTGGCCGGCGCCTCCGGCACCAAGGGCGAGCTCGATGCCGCCAAGGCCGACGAGCTCCTCGCCAAGATCGACGAGATCGCCGAGATCTTCTGGGAGACCAAGAAGGCCTGAGCGCCCTGCCCGACGCCTTCTGACGCCGCCCCCGGCCCTGCCGCGGGCGGCGTCGGCGTCTCCGGGCTAGGGTTTCGGACAGAACGCCCATCAGCATCGAGACGGGACTCAGACCCAGATGGCCTGGACACGACAAGACCAGCCCCAGCAGGCCGGCACGACTGAGCCGCGGCCTGATGTCGAGCTCAGGCTCCCCGCCGAGAGCGTCTACGCCGCAGTCGTCCGCACCACCGCCGCAGGGCTCGCCGCGCGGCTCGACTTCACCATCGACGACATCGAGGACCTCCGCATCGCCATGAGCGAGGCCACCGCCCTGGTGATCCCGACGGCCGACCCGGGATCGGACGTCTTCTGCAGGTTCACCTTCGGGCCGGGTGCGGGACTGCTCACCGTGGAGATCGAGGCCGAGACGACCGACGAGCCCACGCTCGACCCCAACGGGTTCGCCTGGCAGGTCCTCGACACCCTCGCCCAGGACGCCTCCGCGCGGTCGGGGGACGGAAGGTTCGCGATCAGGTTCACGGTGAGATCGCAGCTCGCCCCACAGATGTCGGGTCCAGACCGCTGACATGGGGCTACACGACACGGGGGACTCCGCGGTGGAGGACGTGGGCGACGAGACGCCGAGCAACCTGGAGCGCGTGCGCGCGCAGAGCGCCGAGCTCTTCTCCACCCTGCACGACCCCGGTTCCTCCGAGGCCGAGCGTGGCCAGGCCCGCCACGACCTGGTCCACCTGCACCTACCCCTGGTCGAGCACTGCGCGCGACGGTTCCGCAACCGGGGCGAGCCGTTCGAGGACCTCGTCCAGGTCGGCACCATCGGCCTGATCAAGGCGGTCGACCGCTTCGAGCCTGAGCGCGGCCTGGAGTTCTCGACCTACGCGACACCGACCGTCATCGGCGAGGTCAAGCGCTACTTCCGTGACAAGGGCTGGGCGATCCGCGTGCCGAGGCGGCTCCAGGAGCTACGCATGCAGATCTCCACCTCCACCCAGGAGCTGACCCACCAGCTGGGTCGCTCGCCGACACCGCGTGAGCTCGCCGACGCGCTCGGCTGCAGCGTGGAGGAGGTCATGGAGGGCATCGAGTCCAGCCACGCCTATGCGACGTTGTCCCTCGATGCCTCCAACGACTCCGAGGACGGCGCCCCGAGCATGCTGGCGATGCTCGGTGCCGAGGACTCCCACATCGAGCACATCGAGATCCGCGAGTCGATCCGCCCGATGCTCGAAGGCCTCGGAGAGCGTGAGAAGCGCATCTTGTTGCTGCGCTTCTTCAAGAACATGACCCAGTCCCAGATCGCCGAGGAGATCGGGGTCTCCCAGATGCACGTGTCGCGCCTGCTGACCCGCACGCTGGGGCAGCTTCGAGAGTCTCTCGAGTCCGACTAGGTCTTCGGCTCGCCCGGAGGGTCGTCCGGCCAGGTCTCCTCGACCTCCAGGGCAGCCATGCTGGCCGGGTGGGCGAGCCCCGCCACGACCACGACCGCCAGCACCGCCAGGATCGCCGCGAACGGCTTGGTCTGGCCCTCCCAGAGGTTCCAGGCCAAGCCCAGGGCGATGAGCTGCGCGACGATCACCGGACTGATGCCCCACCGCTGCCGCCTCGCGAGTCCCCGGGCACACGCACCGAGTCCGAGGGCGCCCCCGAGGAAGAACAGCGCGGTCGTCAGCCCCATCGTGAGTCGCTCGCCGTGCAGCGACGCGCTCTCCATCACCGCGAGGCCCAGCAGGAGCACGGCCTCCACGAACACCACCGAGGCGGCTGTCAGCAGTGGCGGAGGGGCCGAGCGTCCGGCTGCTCCACCCCGATCGGCGGCTGTGTGTGGCACATCGCCTAGAGTAGTTGTGACGGAAGTGACCACGCGTGGGGGTTGTGCCGGCCCTCATCTCTTGCGACGCTGGTCGCTGCGCCCCGTGCGTCTCGCATGATCCTGCCCTGACACCGGCGCGCCCCTGCACTGCACAAGGGCCCACCACCCCCGGCCCGGCCTGAAGAAAGAGGAAAACCCCGACTCATGGATTGGCGCAGCCGCTCTGCCTGCCTCGACGAGGACCCGGAGCTGTTCTTCCCGATCGGCAACACCGGCCCGGCCATCCTCCAGATCGAGGAGGCCAAGCAGGTGTGCCGGCGGTGCGACGTCCGCGAGCAGTGCCTGGCCTGGGCGCTCGAGGCCGGTCAGGACCACGGCGTCTGGGGTGGACTGAGCGAGGACGAGCGCCGGGCGCTCAAGCGTCGCAACGCGCGCGCCCGCATCCGCACCGCCTGACCGGGGCGCGAGCGCCACTCGGCGCAGCCTCCCTCAGCCGAGCGGCACGTCGACCTGCACGCGAGTGCCTCGGCCGACGCCCGGACCGATCTCGAGGACGCCGTCGAGCTCCGACTCCACGAGGGTCCGCACGATCGACAGCCCGAGGTTGACGGACCCGTCGAGCGCGAAGCCCTCCGGGAGCCCGTGACCGTCGTCCTCGACGATCAGGTGGAGGCGCCCCACGATCCGGCGCGCGGTGACCATGATCTGTCCCGGCTGGTCTGCGGGACGGCCGGCGAAGCCGTGCTCGACGGCGTTCTGCAGCACCTCGGTCAGGACCATCGCCAGCGCCGTCGCCATGGCCGAGGGCAACGAGCCGAAGCTGCCTTGGCGTACGACACGCACCGCGGCCTCGACTCCCGAGACCTCGGTGACCATCGATCCGAGCCGGTCGGCGACCTCGTCGAAGTCGACCGTCTCCTCCACGGCGTGGCTCAAGGTCTCGTGGACCACGGCGATGGTGCCGACCCTGCGGACGGCCTCCTCGAGCGCCGCGCGGGCCCCGGGCTCCTCGATCCGCCTGGCCTGGAGCCGGAGCAGAGCAGCCACCGTCTGGAGGTTGTTCTTCACGCGGTGGTGGATCTCGCGGATGGTGACGTCCTTGGTGACCAGCTCCTGGTCGCGACGCCGCAGGTCGGAGACGTCGCGGACGAGCAGGAGCGCGCCGATGCGATCACCACGCGGCCGGAGCGGGATGCTGCGCACGATCAGCGTCACGGCGTCGGAGGCCACCTCGGCGTCTCGGACGTCGCGGCCACCGAGCACGGCGCTGAGGGTCTCCTCGTCCAGCCGTCGACGAGCGGGCACGAGGTCACGCGTGAGGTCGGTCAGCACCAGACCGCTCAGGTCGCCCTGGAGCCCGAGACGTCGGTAGGCGGAGAGCGCGTTGGGGCTCGCGTAGACGACGCGCCCGCCCGGGTCGAGGCGCACGAACCCGTCCCCGACCCGCGGCGAGTCCGCGTGGTCGCCGCGCTGTCCGGGCTGCGGGAACGCTCCCGTGGCGATCATCTGCGTGAGGTCTCCGGCCGTCTGGAGGTAGCTCAGCTCGAGCCGGCTGGGCGTGCGCACCCCGAGGAGGTTGGTGTTGCGCACGACGACCGCGATCACCCGACCGTCGCGGCGGACCGGGATGACCTCGACCCGGACGGGGACGTCGTCACGCCACTCCGGATCGCCCTCGCGCACCACACGACCGAGCTCGAACGCCTCGTCGATCATGCGTCGGCGCCCGACCGGGACGAACGTGCCGAGGACGTCGTCCACGAGCGCGGTGGGACCGGTCGTGGGTCGCATCTGCCCACCTGCCCAGAAACCCCTGCCGTCGCGGTCCGGGAGCCACAGGACCAGGTCGGCGAAGGAGAGGTCGGCGAGGATCTGCCAGTCGGCCATGAGCAGGCGCAGCCACTCCACGTCGTCCTCGTCGAGGTCGGTGTGGGCACGCACGAGCTCGGGCAGCGACGGCACCTCCCCAGCCTATGGGCAGGTTGTGACTGCTGGCAGGATGGCGACATGGTCTCGGACTACTGGCAGCAGGTGCAGCGCACCGGCCTCCAGGTGCCGGCCGACCGCCCCCTGGACGAGCTGACCGCCGAGCTGACCTCGATGCTCGGCTCCACGGCCGCGGAGGTGCGCGACGGCACCGCCTACCCGGTGCTGGCGACCTGGATCGACCGCGGGGTCTACGACGACCTCCTCGCCGGGCTGGGTGATGGGATGGTGGCGGGGCTCCAGAGCGGGCTGGGCGAGTCGGGGACCGACTCGGTCTTCCGACGCAGCTTCAGCGCACTGGTCCTCTCCGAGTGCCTCCAGCACAACAACGAGCGGCACCTGCTGCCGGGATCCAAGGTCCTGGAGTGGGGCGATCACATCGCGACGTGGTACCTGCGGGAGCGTGACACCCGCGGCTACGTGCAGGGGAAGGGGTGGGCCCATGCGATCGCCCACGGAGCGGACGCGATCGGGGTCCTCGCCGGGTCTCCCCACTTCGCCGCCAACGAGCTCACCGTCCTCCTCGACGTCGTGGCCGATCGCCTGCTGATGCCCTCATCCGCTCCGCTGCTCTCCGGGGAGCCCGACCGGATGGCCGTGGCCACGATGGCCGTGCTGCGCCGCAACGTCGTCAGCCTGAGCATCCTCGAGCCCTGGATCGCGCGCATCGCCGCGTCCGCGCGTGCGCTGGGCAGTGCCACCGAGAACCCCTACGCCAGGACCCTCGACCCCCAGAACTTCCTCCGCGCACTCTTCGTCCAGCTCTCCCTGGCGGCTGATCCTCCCCAGGTGCGTCCCGACCTCCTGCTGACGGTGATCGACGCCCTCCGCGCAACCAACAGCGAATACCTGCAGGCGCCGCGCCAGCCGGCCGAGGTCGACTAGCCTGCGCTGCATGACCTCAGAGCCCACCGAGACGTCCACGAGCAGCACCGGCGAGATCACCGGACACAGCGGAGAGCTGGCTGTCCAGGTCGCCCGCGCGCACGGCGTCGAGACCATGTTCACCCTCTCCGGGGCCCACGTGTTCCCGATGTACGACGGCGCGGTCAAGACTCAGCAGGACGGTCAGGGCCCCGCGATGCGACTGCTCGACGTGCGCCACGAGCAGACCGCGGCGTTCGCCGCCGAGGCCACCGGCAAGCTGACCCGCGTGCCGGGCCTGGCGGTGCTGACGGCCGGACCCGGCGTCACCAACGGCATCTCGGCGATCGCCCAGGCGCAGTTCGCCGGCTCCCCCATGGTCGTCGTCGGTGGTCGTGCCCCGCAGAACCGCTGGGGCACCGGCGCGCTGCAGGAGCTCGACCAGCCGCCGATCATCGCTCCCATCGCGAAGTCCGCACGCACCCTGATGACTGCCGCCGACGTGGCTGAGGGGATGGACGAGGCATTCACCCTCGCACGTTCCAGCCACCGGGGGCCCGTCTTCGTCGACATCCCCATGGACGAGTTCTTCAACTCCGCCAGCGGCACGGTCGGCGCAGGCGGGACGACCCGCCTCGAGCCCGACCCCGAGGCCGTCCGCAGGGTCGCGGGCCTGCTCGCCGAGGCGTCGCGTCCCGTGCTGATCCTCAGCACCGACGTGTGGGCCGACGGCGCCGAGGAGGCGGCGCTGCGCTTCGTCGAGGACCTCGGTGTCCCCACCCTCACCAACGGCATGGGCCGCGGCATCCTGCCCGGCGGTCACCGTCACCTCGTGACCAAGGCCCGCGGCGCCGCACTCTCCGGTGCCGACCTCGTGGTGGTCGTGGGCACGCCGCTCGACTTCCGCCTCGGCTACGGCGTCTTCGGCGGCCCCGACAAGAACCCTGACGGCGCGTTCGCCAAGGTCGTGCACGTCGCCGACTCCCCCGGTCAGGTGTCCGGCCACGCCGACCTCGCCGCGTCGGTCGCCGGCGACCTCACCACCGTCCTCGACGGCATCCAGGCGGCGATCGAGAGCGGCGCCAAGCCCGACTGGTCCGCCTGGTCCGACCAGCTCGCCGACCTGGTCAAGGCCGCCACCGCCCGCGACGCCGAGCTGCTCACCGCCGAGGCCGACCCGATCCACCCCGCCCGAATCTACGGCGAGCTCGTGCCTCGTCTCGCCGACGACTCGGTGGTCATCGGCGACGGTGGCGACTTCGTGTCCTTCGCCGGCAAGTTCGTGGAGCCGAAGCGGCCCGGCGGCTGGCTCGACCCCGGACCCTACGGCTGCCTGGGCGCCGGCCTGGGCTCTGCCATCGCCGCCAGGATCGCTCGCCCGTCGGCGCAGGTGACCCTGCTGCTGGGCGACGGCGCCGCGGGGTTCTCGCTGATGGACGTCGACACCCTCGTCCGACACGACCTCCCCGTCGTCATGGTCATGGGCAACAACTCCGCCTGGGGCCTGGAGAAGGGCCCCATGCAGATGCTCTACGGCTACGACGTGGCCGCCGACCTCGCCCAGCGGACGCCGTACGACCAGGTGGTCACGGCGCTCGGCGGTGCGGGCGAGACCGTCACCGACCCCACGCAGATCGGCCCGGCGCTCGACCGCGCCTACGCGTCGGGGGTGCCCTACCTCGTCAACGTCATCACCGACGTGGAGGCGGCCTACCCGCGCAACACCTTCGGGATCTGACCGCGGCCCTCAGCAGGCGCGGGCCGTGCCGGGGTCCGAAGGGTCGGTGAAGCAGACGGTCCCGCGCGGCACCGCCGTCACCTGGGCGTCGCCGACCATCACCCACGACCGCAGCTCCCACGGGCCCGCCTCGTCAGCTGTGTCGGCGACCGCCGTGAACAGCCCACCGCGAGGGGTCAGCCAGGTGCGCTGGGCCCGGCCGTCGTCGAGGTAGCCGGTGCCCGGCTGCAGCGGCCCCACCGGATCGAGCTGCACGAGCCGACCACCCAGCTCGGCCACGACCCACATGGCCCCCGGCTCGTCACCGTCCTCCGACGCCACCAGGAAGGTCGCCCCATCGAAGCCACCGTCGGTGGCGATGAAGGGCGCAGTGGTGAAGACCCGCGGCTCCGACCCGGTCCGCAGGGGCAGGCGCAGCTGGTCGCCGCTGCGCACCGTCACCACGAGCTCCGCGTCGGCCCCCGCGGTGCTGGAAGGCTCCAACACAGCCCGGTAGCGGAGGTAGTCGGGTCCCGCGGAGAACGACGAACCGACGGCGATGCGCTCGTCGGCGACCGGGGCCACGTCAGGAAGCGGGTCGACCTCCCCAGGTGAGCATGCACGCCGGCGGCCGTCCGCGGTCACCACGACGCAGGAGGGGTCGGCGGGCTCCGGGACGAGCGCGCCGTCCTCGCGCAACCGCCACCTCACCACGTCGACGATGTGCTCCTCCGGCCGGAAGAGGCTCATCCCCACCGACGCGAAGGAGCCCCGGGACACTCCCGAGAACATGGCGCCACCCTCGATCCAGTAGTCGACGACCCGGACCATGTCGTAGTGCTCAGTGCCGCCCTCGACCTCGAGACTCCCCCGCCTGAACAGCTCTCGGTCCGTGGGCACGGCCTCGACCAGCACACCGTCGCGCAGGTCGAGCACCATCGGCAGCGTCGTCATCGGGTCGGTCGGGTCCGTGTAGTAGAGGACCATCTCCTCGTCACCGTCGCCGTCGGCGTCGATGGGCTCCAACGTGTCGACGCCGACCGTCGTGCCGAGGTCCACCACCCCGTAGGCCTCGGCGCCGTCGCCGCTGAGCGTCGTCTGCAACCTGACCCGGCCGTCGTACTCCCTGCTGGGCTCCCCGAGGAAACTGACCTTCTCGTCGGCGCCGTCGCCGTCGAGGTCGAGCCGGGCCGGCCCGGAGTCCGCCACCCGGTCCCAGGCCCTTCCGACGTCCGGCGGGACCACCACGTCGGACCTGTCCGGCTGGGGCGCGGGAGCGACGCGATCGTCGCCCTGGTCGATGACCAGCGTGAGCACCAAGGCCAGCACGACGCTCGCGGCGGCCGCCATGACGAGCAGCGGCGTACGACGCCACGCGGGCGCCGCGGGCGCGGCCCTCGGTGAGAGGTGCTCGGGCTGCACCTGGTCGGCCAGCGCGGAGAGCGCCTCCGAGACACGCCTCTCGAGGTCGGTGGGGGTGCTCATCGCACGTCCTCCTGTCGGTCCAGGGCTCGCTCGAGGGCTGCGAGCGCGCGGCTGGCCGTGGACTTCACGGTGCCGCGGCTGATGTCGAGGGTGGTGGCGATCTCCGCCTCGGAGAGGCCGGACCAGTAGCGCAGCACCACGACCTCGCGCTGGCGCGGGGCCAGCTCGCGCAGGGCGGCCACGACCTCGCGGTGCTCCTCCGCCACCACGAAGCGGTCCTCGGGAGTGGCCGGCCCGACCTCCTGGGGCGGCACGTAGGCACGAGCGGTGCGCCGGCGCCGCAGCGCCGACCGCGAGGCGTTGACCACGGACACCCGGAGATAGCCAAGGGCCTTGGACGGGTCGTCCATCGCCCCGCGGCGCCGCGTGAGGGCGGTGAACGCGTCCTGGACGACGTCCTCGGCCGAGGCGAGGTCGTCCACCAGCAGGATGGCCAGCCGCACGAGCGAGAGCCGGTGGGCGGCATAGAGCTCGGCGATGTCGACGGCGCCGTCGTGGGCGCGGCTGCGGGTCACGCTGCTCCTCACGTTCCTCGAGCGGCTGCTCGTCAGGTCGATGGTCACACCTGGTAGACGTCCGCGACCGGTGATGGTTGCCTTGCCACCATGCCCGATCTGGCCGCCGCGCTCACCTTCACCGTCACCGACACCGACACCGCGATCGCGGTCGGCAGCGGGGCCCTGCCCGTGCTGGGCACCCCCCGGCTGCTCGCCTGGTGCGAGGCCGCGACGTGCGCGGCGATCGAGTCGGCCCTCGCAGACGGGAGCACCAGCGTGGGCACCCGGGTGAGCCTGGAGCACCTGGCTGCCAGCCCGGTCGGAGCCGAGGTCGAGGTCAGCGCCTCGTCGTCGTACGTCGACGGTCGCCTGCACCGGTTCACCGTCTCGGCGCGGCACACCGCCGACGGCAAGGTGGTCGCCGCCGGCGAGGTGACGCGGGTCGTGGTCGACGCTGACCGCTTCATGTCACGCGTCGGCTGAGGCAGCACGCGGACAGAATGCACACGGACCCCCGGCCGAGGCCGGGGGTCCGTGTCTACGACGTGGTGTCGTGTGCGCTCAGGCGTTGGGGCGCTTGCCGTGGTTCGCGCCCTTCTTCTTGCGAGCGCGGCGCTTGCGTCCGGTCTTGCCCATGATGAACTCCTCGATCGTGTTGCCCTGGTGGTTGCCCGTTCAGGGCGTGCCGCCCATTGTCGCAAACCGAGACGGCCCGCGCCAATCTCGTGGACGTCTTCAGGTTTCGCGGATCTGGACCTGCACCTCGCGGATACGTAGCCGGACCCTGTCGCGCAGGGCTTCGGGCGCCGTCTCGTGGCAGGACCTCGCCACGACCTCCTTGACGGTGCGCTGGAGGTCGAAGCGCTCCAGGCAGGGACCGCACTCGCGAAGGTGCGTCTGGACGACGACGCAGTCGGCCTCGTCGAGCTCGTTGTCGAGGAAGTAGACGATGCGCTCGAGGTAGTCGGCGCACTCCTCGCTGCTGTGCTGCATCTCGCCGCCCGGTTGCATGTCGGGGCTCTCCGGACTCATGACTTACCTCCGTCGGTCCCCACCGGCAGGAGGTGGTTGCCGTGGACGTAGTCGGACAGCATGTCGCGCAGCTGGCGCCGGCCACGGTGAAGGCGGGACATCACGGTGCCGATGGGAGTGTCCATGATCTCGGCGATCTCCTTGTAGGGGAATCCCTCGACGTCGGCCAGGTAGACCGCGAGACGGAACTCCTCGGGCAGCCGCTGGAGGGCGTCCTTGACCTCCGAGTCGGGCAGGCGCTCCAGGGCCTCCGTCTCGGCGGAACGCAGCCCGGTCGAGGTGTGGGACTCCGCGCGAGCCAGCTGCCAGTCCTCGACGTCCTCGGACATCGACTGCTGGGGCTGGCGCTGCTTCTTGCGGTAGTTGTTGATGTAGGTGTTGGTCAGGATCCGGTACAGCCAGGCCTTGAGGTTGGTGCCCGGCCGGAACTGGTGGAAGGCCGAGTAGGCCTTCGCGAAGGTCTCCTGCACCAGGTCCTCGGCGTCCGCGGGATTGCGGGTCATACGCATCGCAGCGCCGTACAGCTGGTCGAGGAACGGCAGCGCGTCACGCTCGAAGCGTGCCGAGCGCTCCTCGTCGGTCTCTTCGCGCAGCAGCGCGTCGGGGTCCACTGAGTCATTCATCGCCACCCACACTACCGCCGGTCGAGCGCCCTGCGGCGTCGTCGAGCCGAGAGCGTCCGGGCTCCGCGTCGGGTGTTCGAGCAAGGCAGGCACACGGGGGGAACACCTCAGCGCGCGGAGGGATTCCCGACGACCTCGCGAACCAGCCACTCCAGCGTGGATTCCACGACGATGCCGAGAGCGTCCTGCTGGGTGACGGGCCCTCGCGCGGGCACCTTCAGCCCGTGGTCGGCGCCCGGCACCACGCACAGGTCCACGTGGTCGAGGTCCCCGGGGAACTCCTCGGGACGACCCATCGGATCGGACTCGCCCTGGATCACCAGGGTCGGCAGCCCGACCGCCTTCAGCTCCGGCAGCCGGGACTGGTCGGGCCGCCCGGGCGGGTGCAGGGGGAAGGACAGGGCGAGGCAGCCGGTGGCGCCGAGGCGGCGCGCCGTACGGGCGGCAGACCTGGCTCCGGCCGAACGCCCACCGACCACGAGAGGCGTGCGGACGCGCATCGCGTCGGCGGCGCACGTCAAGGCGGCGTCCAGGGTCGCCGGCGCGGTGGCGACCTTGCGGCCGGCCACGCGCCACGGCTGCTCGAAGAGCGCCACCGAGACCCCCTGCGCCGGCAGCGCATCGGCCAGCGCCCACAGGTCGCGGGCCTCGACCCCACCGCCTGCGCCGTGGCTCAGCAGCAGGGTGACGATCGGCCGCCGTGCCCGGCGCGTGTGCATCCGCCCCTCACCCTGGGGCGTCTCGACGGAGCGCACGACCGCCTGCTTCACGGCAGCTCCTCCTGGTCCTCCAGCGGTAGCGGCTCGAGCAGCTCGCGACCGTTGTTGCGGACGTTGCTCACCAACGTCGTCACCGGGTATGCCTCCAGCGTCCCGGGGGACGCGGGGACGAGCAAGGAGGACTGGCCCGGGACGGAGGGATCGAGCCACTCGTCCCAGCGCTCGCGCTCGACCATCATCGGCATCCGGTCGTGGATGTGGCCGAGCGAGTCCTCTGCCTCGGTGGTGAGGACCGTACAGGTCCAACGGAAGCGGTCCGGGTCGTCGTCGGCCCTGGCGGGATCGCGCCAGATCTCGTAGAGGCCCGCCATCGCCAGGACAGTGCCGTCCCGCGGGCGGATGAAGAACGGCTGCTTGACCGGTTTGCCCTTCGCGTTGGTCCGCTCGGTGGGGTACCACTCGTAGTAGCCGTCGGCCGGGAGCAGGCAGCGGCGCGCTGCGAAGGCGCGCTTGTAGGCAGGCTTCTCGCCGACGGTCTCGACGCGCGCGTTGATCATGCGGTTGCCGATGGACGCCTCCTTGGCCCACGACGGCACCAGGCCCCACGTCAGCACCCGGAGCTGGCGCTCCGCCTCACGGGCCTCAGTCTCCTCGGACGCCGGCCGCGCCGGTCGCTCGAGAACCGCGTAGACCTCCTTGGTGGGCGCCACGTTGTAGTCGGCGGCCAAGGGTGCCGGCACGCGGTTCTCGACGACCTCGAACTCCTCGACGAGGTCCTCGGGCTTGCGTGAGGAGGCGTAACGACCGCACATGGCCCCACCCTAGGGCGTGCTGGACAGCGGGCCGACGCTCAGCGGCGAGCGAGCTCGTCGAGCAGCACGGCAGCCGTGTCGTTGCTGCCGGGCAGGCCCTCGATCCATACCCGGGAGCTGACCTGCGGGTCGATGCTGGCGAGCAGGGTGCGAAGCACCTTCACACGGCGGCCCAGCCTCTCGTCGCGCTCCACGAGCATCCCGACGCGGACGGCCCCGAGACGCGCGACCATCTCGTCTCGCACGAAGACCGTGCGTGCGCACTCACCCATGCGGGTGACGCGCATCGCCCGGGTGAAGTGGTCCCCGACCTCCTCGGACGGGTCGGCATCGTCATCGGGCAGCTCGGCCACCACCAGGGCGTGGGTGTCGTTGGGACGGACCCGGGCGCGGTAGAGGTCGGTCAGGCGGCTGCGGAGGTGGGCCTGGCTGGCCAGTCCCGTCATCGGGTCGACGCACGAGAGCTGGTGGAGGTAGCCGAGCGTGGTGTCGCTCCACGCCACCATGAGAGCCGCCACGGCGCCGAAGTCCGGATCGCACCCGCGGACCGCCCACCAGGTGGCCCGGAGCGCCTCGATGGCCTCCTCGGCCGACAGCCCGTCACGGGCCAGGTCGCGCCCCACGACGCTGCACGCGAGGACCGGGTCAGAGCCCGCGAGGAGGGCCTCCCCCACGACCTCGAGGCGACGTGGCAGCCCCGTCTGCTCGTCGGCGACCTGCTCCTCGACGATCGACGTCCTGGCCCGGACACATGCAGCCGTGGCGCGACGCGCTCGCGAGGCAAAGATGCCCACCGGCTGCTCCTCCCTCGTGTCGTGACTCAGGTGGAACGACCCGGCGGCGATCCCATGACGTGGAATGAAAGCAAAGATTTCTCGAAGAAGAGCAGAAGGAACGCCCTGGGAGTTACAGTTCCTAGTCTCGGAGGCACGGTTCTGCCTCCACCCCGATGCGAATCGACGGACAGGCGATGACCGCTCTCAGCACGAGCCCGGAGACCCTCAGCGACGCTGAGCTGATCTCCGCCGTGCGGGGCGGCGACGTCGAGGCCTACGGCACGCTGTTCGAACGGCACGCGGAAGCAGCGCGTCGGCTGGCTCGCCAGCTGGTCTCCGCCGGTGATGCCGAGGATCTCGTGTCCGAGGCGTTCGTCAAGGTGCTCACCGTCCTCCAACGTGGCGGCGGACCCGACGTGGCCTTCCGTGCCTACCTGCTGACCGCCGTACGGCGACTCCGCGTCGACCGCCTGCGAGCCGGGTCCAGGCTCCACACCACCGACGACATGGAGGCCTTCGACCCCGGTGTGCCCTTCCGCGACACCGCGGTCGAGGGCTTCGAGAACGCCGCTGCGGCCAAGGCCTTCGCCTCCCTCCCCGAGCGCTGGCAGCTCGTCCTGTGGCACACCGAGGTCGAGGGCAGCAAGCCGGCCGACATCGCGCCTCTGCTCGGGATGAGCGCCAACTCCGTCTCGGCGCTGGCCTACCGGGCCCGCGAGGGGCTGCGGCAGGCCTTCTTGAGCCAGCACGCCGCGGAGCTCGAGGACGACACCTGCCGGTGGACGCACCAGCAGCTCGGTGCCTACGTCCGCAACGCGATCGCGCGGCGGGATGCAGCCAAGGTGGAGGCACACCTGCAGGAGTGCCGCCCCTGCACCGCGGTCTACCTGGAGCTGACCGAGGTCAACTCCAACCTCTCCGCCATCCTCGCGCCGCTGCTCCTCGGTGGCGTCGCGACCGCCTACGTGGCATCGGTCTCGACGTCCGCGCCGGTCGGCGTCGCGCTCGTGCTGGGAAGGCTGCGGGATCTCGTCGTCCAGAACGCCGCCACCTCCGCCGTGGCCGGGGTGGCCAGCAGCGTCGCGGTGGTGGGCGCGGTCGCGGTCATCGCAGGCGGAGGGACCGCTCCCCTGCCTTCGGACCCCACCGCCGCACCCAGCCTCGTGCCTTCCAGCTCGGCGGCTGTCGCCGGTGTCGAGCCGGAGACCACGAAGGAGCGGGCGGCCGATCCTCGCGTCCAGGCGGCCACGGCCCCCGTGGTCGTGGCCCTCCCCGCCACCGACACCATCCCCGCGCCGGTGACGACGGAGCCTCCGGTTCCCGTGCCGACACCTGTGGAGACGACCGAGGCTGTTCCGACGCCGACACCCACGGCGACTCCGACCTCCTCCCCGACGGCGACTCCCACCGCGACGCCGACCGGCACCCCGACGAGCATCCCGACCGCGACGCCGACCGCTTCGCCCCCGGTCCCGCCGACGCCGACGGTGACTCCCCCCGTCCCCCCGACGCCCGTCGTCACGCCGCCTGTCACGCCGCCGGTCACGCCGACGCCGACGCTGGAACCGAGCACCAGCCCCACCGGGTCCCCGACGAGCGAGCCCACTGATTCCCCGACCGACGAACCCTCGGTGCCCCCCACCGACGACCCGACCGCGTCTCCCACCGACGAGCCCACGGTGACACCGACGGGTACTCCGACGCCTGTCGACCTCGCGCTCACCCTCAGCGATCCGCTGCTGGCCGGGCCCAACCAGTACGAGCTCGTGGCCAGGGTCCAGGGGCTCCCCGCCGACATGACGGGTGTGCTCACCTTCACAGGAGAGGACGTCGCGAGGATGGAAGCTCTCGAGTCCTCGGGCTGCACCCCACCGGTTCGTGACCGCCGTGTCGTCACCGTCACGTGCAGCTTCGACACCAGCCCCTACGACGTGACTCTGTACGTGACGGCCCCGCAGGGCGGCACGATCACCGCAGAGGTGGCTGCCGTCCCGAACGAGGAGCGCGACGACAACAACGCTGGTCAGTGGGTCCTCCCGGCCCCCACCGCTGCTCCGTGATCCGGGCGAGACCTTCAGGCGGTCGGCGCCATCGTGTAGACAAGTGACATGACCATCACGCGCCTGCTCGCTCGTCCGATGCTCTCCTCCCTCTTCGTGGTCGGCGCAGTCAATGCGCTCAAGAACGCCCAGGCGTCCGCCGCCCGCGCCAAGCCGGTCACCGACAAGGTGGTCCCCATGGCCCAGCGCGCCATGCCGGGCGCTCCGATCCCCACCGACGCGGTCACCCTGGTCCGGCTCAACGCCGCGGCCCAGCTGGCCGGTGCCGCGGCGCTCGCGACGGGTCGCGCCCCGCGCCTGAGCGCTGCCGTGCTGGCGGCGTCCCTCGTCCCGACCACGGCTGCGGGCCACCGGTTCTGGGAGGAGAGCGACCCCGCCACCCGTAGCCAGCAGAAGCTCCACTTCTTCAAGAACGTCTCCGTCCTGGGCGGCCTGCTCCTCGCCGCGGTCGACACCGACGGCAAGCCGGGGATGGCCTGGCGTGCCCGCCGCGCTGCAGGTGACGTCCGTCGTGAGGCCCGCCAGCTCGCCAAGGACGCCCGCCGCGAGGCCAAGCTGGCTCGCGCGCAGCTGACCTGATGGAGCACTACGCAGCACCCCGCCCCACCTCGCCCGTCGACCGGGCGGTCAGCCTTCCTGGCAGCAAGTCCCTCACCAACCGGGCTCTCCTCCTCGCCGCACTCTCCGACGGGCCCAGCGTCGTTCGGCGCCCGCTCCGATCGCGCGACACCGACCTGATGGCGGGTGCGCTCACCGCCTTGGGCACGCACGTCGACGTGGTCGAGGGTGACTGGCGCGTCACGCCGAGTCCCTGGACCTCCGACGCCAAGGTCGACTGCGGGCTCGCGGGCACCGTGATGCGCTTCGTTCCCCCGGTCGCCGGGCTGTCCGAGGGCACGGTGGCCTTCGACGGCGACCCCCACATGCGCAACCGACCAGTCGGCCCGATGCTCGCCGCGCTGGCCGCCCTCGGCATCCGTTTCGACGACGGCGGCCGCGGAGCGCTCCCCTTCACCGTGCGCGGATCCGGCTCGGTCCCCGGCGGCACCGTCACGATCGACGCAAGCGCGTCCTCCCAGTTTGTCTCGGCGCTGCTCCTCGCCGGCGCCCGTTTCGAGCACGGCGTCGACGTGAGGCACGTCGGCAAGCCGGTGCCGTCGCTCCCCCACATCGACATGACCGTGGCGATGCTCCGCGAGCACGGCGTCGACGTCGACGACAGCGACGCCAACCGGTGGGCGGTGGCTCCCGGGGTGCTGCGCGCGGTCGACCACGTCATCGAGCCCGACCTGTCCAACGCGGCGCCCTTCCTCGCCCTCGCCGCCGCCACCGGCGGCCGTGTCACGGTGAGCGACTGGCCTCGGCACACCACCCAACCCGGCGATGCACTGCGCGAGGTCCTCGCCCTCATGGGGGCCGACGTCGTGCTCGACGACCGAGGACTGACCGTCACGGGCACGGCCGAGCTGCACGGCATCGACCTCGACCTGCACGACATCGGCGAGCTGACGCCGGCGATCGCCGCGCTGTGCGCCTTGGCCGACTCGCCCTCCCACCTGCGCGGCGTCGCCCACATCCGGGGTCACGAGACCGACCGGCTCGCGGCTCTCGCGCGAGAGCTGGGGGGGCTCGGTTCGGTCGTGGAGGAACACGACGACGGCCTGACGATTCGCCCGGGCGACCTGCACGGAGGCGTCTTCCACACCTACGCCGACCACCGGATGGCCCATGCCGGGGTGATCCTGGGCGCGGTGGTCGAAGGGGTCCTCGTCGAGGACATCGCCACCACCTCGAAGACGTTCCCTGGCTTTGCAGCGACTTGGACCGGGCTGGTCGAAGGGCTCGTGGGCGGACCGGCCGGGACGCAACAGCCGTGAGCGGTCGCTACTCCGAGCACGACCACGAGCACTACGAGAGACCCCGTCGGCGCACCCGCCCTCGCACCAAGGACCGCCCCAGCTACGACGACGCCGTCGCAGGCAGGGTCGTGACGGTCGACCGCGGCCGGTTCACGTTGCTGGTCGACGGCCGGACCGTCATGGCGATGAAGTCGCGTCCACTGGGGCGCAAGGGCGTGGTGGTCGGCGACCACGTCCGCATCGTCGGAGACACCAGCGGCGACGACGGATCACTGGCCCGCATCGTCGAGGTGGTCGAGCGCACCACCACCCTGCGTCGTACTGCCGACGACGACGACCCGGTCGAGCGGGTCATCGTCTCCAACGCCGACCAGCTGGTCGTCGTCACCGCCCTCGCCGACCCCGAGCCCCGCCCACGCCTGATCGACCGAGCGCTGGTGGCGGCGTACGACGCGGGCATGGCGCCCCTGCTGTGCCTCACCAAGGCCGACCTGGCCGACCCGGAGACCCTGTTGTCGACCTATCGCTCGCTCGGCGTGCCGTGGGTGGTCACCCAGCTCAAGGGTGAGGGCGCAGGTGACCTCTCCGAGCTGCGCGAGCGGCTTCGCGGGCGCACCAGCGTCATGGTCGGCCACAGCGGGGTGGGGAAGTCCACGCTCGTCAACGCCCTGGTTCCCCAGGCGCACCGCGAGGTCGGCATCGTCAACGCGGTCACGGGCCGCGGGCGCCACACGTCCACCAGCGCCTATCTCCTCGAGCTGCCCGACGGCGACGGCTGGATCATCGACACCCCCGGCATCCGCTCCTTCGGGCTCGCGCACGTCCAGCCCGAGCAGCTCATCGAGGCCTTCCCCGACCTCGACGAGATGACCGAGGACTGTCCACGCGGGTGCACCCACGGCATCGACGAGCCCGAGTGCGGTCTCGATGAGGCGATCGCCCGGGGCGAGGCCGACGTCGACCGGGTGACGTCCTTCCGTCGGCTGCTCGCCGCAAGGTCGATCAGCGACTACTAGCCAAGGTCGACACGCGCGCCCGCCGCCGACCGTCGAAGAGGATGGTGGGCCCCATGGCCGAGGATGGGGACGTGAAGACGATCCTGTTCGACCTGGACGGCACCCTCGCCAACACGATCCCCCTCATCGTGGCGAGCTACCAGCACGCGTTCCGCCAGGTCCGGGGTGAGGAGATCGACGACACCCGGGCGCGTGCGTGGATCGGTCGGCCGCTCCTGGCTGCTCTCCTCGAGGAGGACCCGGAGCGCGGGCACGACCTGGACCGCACCTATCGGGAGTGGAACCTCGCCAACACCTCTCGCCTCATCGAACGGTACGACGGGGTTCCGGAAATGTTGACCACGCTCAGTGCGGCGGGTGCTCGGATGCACGTGGTCACGAGCAAGCGGCGCGACACCGCGCAGCTGGCCATCACCGCCGTGGGGATCGAGGGCCTCATCGAAGTCGCGGGTGCGCTGGAGGACACCACGGCACACAAGCCGGACCCCGAACCACTCCTCACTGCCGCCCGCAGGATCGGGGTCGACCCCGTCACGGCCATCTACGTCGGTGACGCAACCGTCGACGTCCTTGCTGCGAAGGCGGCGGGCATGGGGTCGATCGCGGTGACCTGGGGAGCCGGGGAGCGCGCTGCCCTGGAGGCCGCTGGTCCGGACGCGATCGTCGACACCGTCGACGAGCTGACGTCGTACCTCCTCGACCTCGTCGCCGGCGGGAGCGCGGACGCATGAGTGCCGCCATGGGCAGGAGACCCCGTGCCACCGCGGCGATCAGCTCGTGCCTGCTGATGCTTGCGGTCCTGAGTGGCTGCACGGACGACTCTCCCGAGCGTGTCCCGGGCACGAGCTGGGCGCCGGCCCCTGTCGCGGTCGGCGAGCTGAGCGTGCTGGCCCACGCGGACGCCGACGGCTTCCGGCTGCACACGAGCAGTGGCGAGAAGGACTTCATCCCCGGCGTCAACCTCGGTTCGACCGTCCCCCTGCGGCAGCCGGGCGAGATCGGGTCGATCCCGCCTGAGCAGTACGCCCAGTGGTTGCAGCAGATGGGCGACCTGGGTGTTCGCTCGGTGCGGATCTACACCCTGCCGCCGCCCGGCTTCTACGCCGAGCTCGCCGCCTACAACCGGGACCACCCGGCGGCGCCGATCTACCTGATGCAAGGCGTCTACCTGCCGGACGAGAGCTATGTCGAGGCCGGCGCGACCCTCTACGACCCGGCGGTCGACGACGCCTTCGCCCAGGAGCTGCGCGACGTCTCCGACGCGGTCCACGGCGACCTGACACGAGAGGCGGCCCCCGGCCGCGCGGGGGGCACCTACGACGTCGACGTGTCCGAGTGGCTGGTCGGCTGGGTCGTCGGCGTCGAGTGGGACCCGGCAGGCGTCGTCCGCACCGACAAGCGGCACGCGGACGCGCCCTCCGTCGACGGCACCTACTTCGCGGCGACCACCGAGGCGTCACCCACGGAGCGTTGGCTTGCTCGTCACCTCGACTCCCTGGCCGCCGCCGAGGTTGCGCGCGGCACCTCGATGCCGATCGCCCTGGCCAACTGGCCGACGGTTGACCCGCTGGAGCACCCCGACGAGCCACTGCCCTACGAGGACCTGGTGTCCGTCGACGCGACGCACGTCCTGCCCACCGAGGCCTGGCCGGGAGGCACCTTCGCCAGCTTCCACGCCTACCCCTACTACCCCGACTTCCAGCGCTACGAGGCAGGGATCCAGGACGAGGAGTGGAACGGGCGTCCAGATCCCTTCGCCGGCTACCTGGTGTCGCTGCGCGACCACTTCGCGCCGTACATGCCACTCCTGATCACCGAGGTCGGCGTGCCCACCTCACTGGGCAGCGCGCACACCGGTCCGCTCGGGCGTGACCAGGGCAACCACGGCGAGGCTGAGGCCATGGCCATCAACGCCGACCTGATGCGGATGCTGGCCGAGAAGGGGATCGGCGCTGGCTACGTGTTCGCGTGGCAGGACGAGTGGTTCAAGCGGACGTGGAACACCCAGGAGCACCAGGTCGACGAGCGACGTCAGCTCTGGCACGACCCACTGACCAACGAGCAGTGGTTCGGCTTGATCGCGACCGACGCCGATCCCCTGGTCGATGCCGCCGTGGAGGCGCTCCCCGAGACCGGACCGCTGGAGTACGTCCACATCTGGGCCGACGCCTCCTGGGTCCACCTCGAGATCACCGGCCGCGAGAGCGTCCCCCCTTCAGTCGAGGTCGACGCCGACGTCGTACCCGGACCTGAGGCGGCTGACTACCGGTTGGTGGTCGAGCCGGGCGCGGGCACCGCGCAGAGCTGGGTCCGTCGTGAGCTCGACCCCATCCGGCTCGACACCCGCGAGGTGCCCTACCGACCCGACGCGGCGGAGCCTTGGCACCCCTTTCAGCTGCTCGTCAACCGCGCGCAGACGCGTCCGATCCCGCAGGAGGCCGAGTTCAGCGATGTCGGCCAGCTGGTCGAGGGCAGCTGGGACCCGTCCGCCGAGGAGTTCGACTCGCTCGCCACTTGGCAGGTCGACGAGGAGCGTCGCACCATCCGTGTGCGCTGGGCATGGTCGATGCTCGGTCTCGCCGACCCCTCCTCGCGCACCGCGCTCGGTGAGGGCATACCTGCAGAGATGGTCAAGATCCCGGGCATCACCTTCGCTGTCCAGACCGGCGGCGAGAGGCTCGACCTCGAGCTCGTCTGGCCCGAGTGGAACCACACGACCTACACCACCAGGCCCAAGGCCGGCCTCGCGGTCCTCGAGAAGGCCTACAGCGATCTCGCCCCGTGACCCAGCGGGCAGTTAAGGGCGACTAGCCCCAGACTGCACGCGACCCGGAGTCACCGGCCAGGAAGACGAGAACGACGAGGCCGACGGACCCGACCAGCAAGAGCAGGCTCGCGACCCAGCCGAGGGGCATCCTCGACTCGCCGCCACCGCGGCCCGAGACCAGCGGCGAACGACCCCGCAGTGCCCAGGCGGCGAGAAGGCTGACCGGCACGAACGCCAGCGACCACGACCGCAGCAGCTCACCCCAGTCCTGGTGGTCCTCGACGAGCGGCGCCAGCTCGGGCCGTGAGTCGAGGAGCGACTCCCCCGCCTGGACGGCGACCAACGAGGCGGCGGCGACCAGGACGGCCAGGGCGACGAGAGGCCAACGCAGCAGCCAGCGCCACCGAGGGACGAACGCGTAGACGAGTCCGGTGACCCCTGCCAGCGGGCCGAGCACGACGACTGCGTGGACGACGAGCGGGTGCAGTGGAAGCCCGTTGAACTCCATGCGTCCACGGTAGTGCAGGCCGGAGCCCCTAGCCTGTGCGACATGACGGACAGCTATGTCGACGACCTGCGCCTCGCGCACGTGCTCGCCGACGACGCCGACTCGCTGACGCTTGCCCGCTTCAAGGCACTCGACCTCCACGTGATGAGCAAGCCGGACCTGACGCCGGTCACCGACGCCGACCAGGCGGTCGAGGACGGCATCCGCCGAACCCTCTCGCGCGTCCGCTCCCGCGACGCCGTGGTCGGCGAGGAGCAGGGGTCGAGCGGCCACAGCCAGCGGCGGTGGATCATCGACCCGATCGACGGCACCAAGAACTACGTGCGGGGGGTTCCGGTGTGGGCCACCCTCATCGCCCTCGCAGTGGACGACGAGGTGGTGCTGGGAGTGGTCTCCGCGCCCCAGCTGCAGCGGCGCTGGTGGGCCTCGTCCGGCAGTGGCGCGTGGACGGGTCGCTCGCTGCTCAAGGCCACCCAGTGCCACGTGTCCGACGTACGTCGGCTCGAGGACGCGTCCCTCAGCTACTCCTCTCTCAGCGGCTGGGACGAGCGCGACCGGCTCGACGACTTCCTCGCCCTGTCGCGCCGTTGCTGGCGCACGCGTGCCTACGGGGACTTCTGGTCCTACATGCTGCTCGCCGAGGGGGCCGTCGACATCGCCGCCGAGCCCGATCTCGAGCTCTACGACATGGCGGCCCTCGACGTGATCGTGCGCGAGGCAGGGGGCCGGTTCACCGCGCTCGACGGCACCGACGGCCCGTGGGGCGGCAACGCGCTGGCCACCAACGGCCACCTGCACGAGCCGGCGCTGGGGTTCCTGGGTGCCCTGACCGACGACGACGACCCCGACACCCCGCGCCGCGGACCGGGCTCGGTGAGCAACCTGCGAGACCGCCAGGCACCACCTCCCGTGGCGGACTGAAGGGCGCTACCGTGGGGCCCCGGGCTCGTCCCGCACAGCGGTGACGAGGTGGAGTGAGGTGCTGAAGGAGATGCGACAGCGATGAAGATCCATGACGTGGTCAAGGGCAAGCCCAGCCAGGAAGTCGTGACCATCAGCCCGGACGCGACCGTGCGGGAACTGATCGGGCTGCTGGCCGAGCACAACGTCGGTGCGCTGGTCGTCTGCGACGCCGACGACACCCTGGCCGGCATCGTCAGCGAGCGCGACGTCGTACGCCAGCTCCACCTCGACGCCGCGGTCCTCGACTCCGCGGTCTCCTCCATCATGTCGACCGACGTGCACACCTGCTCGGGCAACGACTCCGTGCCCGACCTGATGCAGACGATGACCGAGCACCGCATCCGCCACGTGCCCGTGGTGGACGATGGCCGTCTCACCGGCATCATCAGCATCGGCGACGTCGTCAAGAGCCGTATCGGCGAGCTCGAGTTCGAGCGCGACCAGCTCGACAGCTACGTCCACCAGACCTGAGACCCCCCGACGATCCACCGCGATCCCCATCGAAGGAGCACCTGTGAGCCAGAAGCCCGACGTAGACCCCCACCTCGGCGACGCGCCGGCGGACCTCGAGGTCACCGACCTGATCGAGGGTGACGGCGACGAGGCGACGTCCGGCTCGACCGTCTCGGTGCACTACGTGGGCGTGGCCCACTCCACCGGCGAGGAGTTCGACGCCTCCTACAACCGGGGCGCCCCGCTCCAGTTCCGCCTCGGCATCGGCCAGGTCATCCAGGGCTGGGACACCGGAGTGCAGGGCATGAAGGTCGGCGGCCGGCGACGTCTCGTCATCCCGCCGCAACTGGGCTACGGCGACCGCGGTGCCGGTGGTGCCATCAAGCCGGGCGAGACCCTGATCTTCGTGGTCGACCTGCTCGAGGTGCGCTGACCGCCGAGTCGGCGCCAATTCTCCCCGAGTCGGCGCCAACCCACCGCCGAGTCGGCGCCATTTCCCCCCGAGTCGGCGCCAACCCACCGCCGAGTCGGCGCCATTTCCCCCCGAGTCGGCGCCAATCTCCGAGGACGAGTCATGAGTGAGCCCACCGACGTACCGATCCGCGACGACTCGATCCGCCTGGGCCAGTTCCTCAAGCTCGCGAACCTCGTCGAGAGCGGCGCCGAGGCGAAGCCCGTCATCGCGGCGGGCGAGGTGAGGGTGAACGGTGAGACCGAGCTGCGCCGGGGACGACAGCTGCGTGAGGGCGACGTCGTCGAGCTCGGCGGACAGGCCACGCGGGTCACGAAGGGCGAGGGCGAGATCGACGTGCCCTGGTGACGGCTCGGCGACATCTGGCGCCGACTCGACGTGAGGTTTGCGCCGACTCGGCGCGATTTGGCGCGACTCGACGTGAGGTTTGCGCCGACTCGGCGCGATTTGGCGCCGACTCGGCTGAGGTTGGCGCCGACTCGGGTCAGCGGGCAAGCTCCGACACGAGGTGGATGAGGACGCCCACGAGGCCGCCCACGATGGTGCCGTTGATGCGGATGAACTGCAGGTCGCGTCCCACGTGCAGCTCGATCTTCCGTGCCGCCTCCTTGCCGTCCCATGCCTCGATGGTGTGGGTGATGACCGTGGTTAGCTCGGCGCCGTAGCGCTCGACCATGAAGACGGTCACGTCGGCGACGGCGCTGTCGAGGCGAGCGCGCAACGACTCCTCCGTGCGCAGCTGCTGACCGAAGCTGCTCACCTCGCGCAGCATCCGCCGGCGTACGGCGCCCTCGCGGTCGCGCACCGACTCCAGCAGCGCGGACCGCATGGCCTTCCACAGCGAGATCGCGGTCGTCACCACCTGGGGGTGGTCGAGCAGGCGGTTCTTCAGCGCCTCGGCGCGCTCCTGGGTCTCGTGGTCGGTGAGGAGGTCCCGCGCCAGCTGGCCGAGCATCGAGTCGAGGGCCTCGCGCGCCCGGTTGTCGGGGTCGTCGCGGATGTCGGCGACCCAGCGCACGACCTCCGCGTGCACGCGCTGGGTGACCGCGTCGTTGAGCCTCGGCGGTGTCCACCACGGGGCGCGCTCGCCCAGCACCCGCACGAACGTCTCGGGGTTGTCCACCAGCCATCGGTGCAGCTCCTCGAGCGCCAGGTCGACCATCGGGTGGTGCAGGTCGTCGCGCAGCACCTCCATCAGGGTGGACCCGAGCAACGGGGAGATCGGCTCCTCGCGGAACCGGGGCACGAACGCCTGGGTCACCAGGTCCGCGATGTGGTCGTCACGCACCTTGCCGAGCCCGATGCTCGCCACGTCGGCCAACTCCTCGACGACCCGGCGGCAGTTGGCGGGGTCCTGCAACCAGTCGCCCACCCGCGCGGAGATGGTCGCCGCCCCGACCCGGTCGCGGATGATGGACTCCTGCAGGAAGTTCTCGCTGAAGAACTCCTCCAGGCTCTTCCCCAGCTCGTCCTTGCGCTTGGGGACCAGCGCCGTGTGCGGGATCGGCAGCCCCAACGGATGCTTGAAGAGCGCCGTCACCGCGAACCAGTCGGCGATCGCGCCCACCATCGAGGCCTCGGCCCCGGCGTTGACATAGCCCAGGAAGCCTTCTTCCCCCAGGGTCGCGAGGTAGACGCAGGCGGCGAAGGCCAGCAGCCCGACGGCGACCGAGCGCATCACCCGCAGTCCGCGGCGTCGCGCCTCGTCGGCCGCGGGGTCGGGGGTGATCATGGAGATCGAAGCCATGGCAGTCATCTTCCCCTGCCGTGCCACAATGCCGCGCATGCCCCGCACCGTGGTCACCTTCGGCACCTTCGACGTCTTCCACGTCGGGCACCTGCGCGTGCTCGAGCGAGCCGCAGAGCTCGGTGACCGTCTGGTGGTGGGGGTCTCGGCCGACGCCCTGAACGAGCGCAAGAAGGGCCGGGTCCCGGTCTTCAGCCAGCGGGAGCGGCTGGCGATCGTCGCCGCCCTCAAGGTCGTCGACGACGTCTTCGTCGAGGAGAGCCTGGAGCAGAAGCGGGACTACCTCGTCGAGCACGGCGCCGACGTGCTCGTCATGGGCGACGACTGGGCCGGCAAGTTCGACGAGTTCAACGACGTGTGCGAGGTGGTCTACCTGCCGCGCACCCCTGCCATCTCGACCACCGCCATCATCGAGCACATCGCCGATCTCTAGACCCGGCGACGTCCTCGTCGAGCGTCGCAACCGACCGCTGCTGAGTTAGGCTCTCCGAGCCGGTCGCCCTCCGGTTGATCCCCACCAGTCCCGGGAGCACCATGATCCGCAGGTCCATCGCGTGCGCCGCCACCTTGCTCGTGGCTGCTGCCGGCGTGCTCGCTGCGCCGTCGTACGCCGACGACTCCGCCGTGGTGCCGTCAGCTCCCCCCGCCGAGCACGCGCCGGTCGACGCGGCCGCTGTGCCGTCCCCACCACAGACGCCCGTGCAGGCCCTGACGACCGCACGCCGGGTCCTGTCGGGCGAGGCGACCCCGCGGGACCCCTCGCCCACCGTCGCCCTGCGCGACCTGTGGCTCCGACGCACCAGCCTGCGCGGTGACGCCCGTCGCGAGGCCACGGCGATGCTGGCGCGTCCGACCGACGGCACCAGCGATCCCCAGGGCTTCGGCTACACGGTCCCCTCGACGGCGACCTGCAACGCTCGCCTGTGCGTCCACCACGTGGCGACGACCAAGGACGCCCCGCCCAACCCGGGATGGGTCGACCACACGCTGGGGGTCATGGACTCGGTGTGGAGCAGCGAGGTCGACGGCCTCGGGTTCCGGGCGCCGCTGAGCGACGGTCTCCGCGGGGGCAGTGCCCACTTCGACGTCTACCTCAAGGACCTGGGCGGACAGTTCTACGGCTACTGCGCCACCGAGTCCAGGGTCCGGAACCGGACCGCGTCGGGGTTCTGCGTGCTCGACAACGACTTCAGTGCCAGCCAGTTCCCGCAGAACACTCCCGAGACCAACCTCGCGGTGACCGCGGCCCACGAGTTCTTCCACGCCATCCAGTACGCCTACGACTTCGCGGAGGACCCCTGGATGATGGAGTCGACCGCCACCTGGATGGAGGAGCGGGTCGCGACCGACGTCAACGACAACCGCCAGTACCTCCCCTACAGCCAGCTCTACACGCCGTTCATCCCCCTCGACATGTTCAGCATGGGCAGCTTCTACCAGTACGGCAACTGGATCTTCTGGGAGCACCTCACCAACCGGTTCGGCACCTCGTTCGTCAACAAGGCCTGGAACCAGGCCGGGTCGCTGCGCGGTGACGGTGGCAAGTACAGCCTCCAGGCGCTGCGCAAGCTTCTCCGACGCAAGGGTGGCCTGACGCGCGTCTACGCCGACTTCGCCGCGGACAACCTGGTCCCCAGCCGCGCATACCGCGAGGGGCTGGCCTACCCGCAGCCCAAGGTCAAGCGTTCGCTGACCCTCAGCAAGCGCAAGCGCAGCATCAGCTTCCGGACGAGGCTGTTCCACCTCACCTCCGGCTCCTACCGCATGGCCCCCGGCCGCGGGCTCGCCGGCCGCAGGTGGCACCTGGCGCTGCGCGTCTCCGGGCCACCACGGCGCACGTCCCCGGCCGCGGTGGTCACCATCCACCGCGTCAACGGCAACGTCCAGCACAAGCGGGTCCGTCTCGACCGCGCCGGAGACGGCCGTCGCGCGGTCACGTTCAACCGCAAGAAGGTCGCGGCCGTCTCCATCACCCTCGTCAACGCCTCGACGCGCTTCCGGTGCAGTCGACGCACCTACCTCGCGTGCGGCGGCAAGCCCCTCGACGACAAGCTCCCCATCAAGGTCACCGCTCGCGTCGTCGGCTGACCTCGAGCAAGGCGGTGAGGGCTGCCTCGCACTCCTCGACCAGCTCGGCCACGGACACGCGCGGGTCCCGCGGGAGCGACCAGGTCAGCGCCCGGTCCTCCACGTAGGCCCACCAGGCGTGCACGACCGGCCGCTGCGAGGCCTCGAGACCCAACGCCTCGACGACACGATCCGTGCTGACCGCGAGCACGGAGCTGACCACCTCGCTCACGCGAGGATCGGTCACGCCGTGACCGTGCACGAGCGCCAGCCAGAAGCTGCGGCGGCGCGCGATCTGCTCGACCAGCGCCTGCAGCATCTGACGCACCTGCGCCTCGCCGGGCAGCTCAGGATCGGGTGCGGTGGTGCGCAGGATGCGGCGTCCCGCTGCACCGATGCAGGCGACGTAGAACTCCGTCTTGGTCGGGAAGTAGTGGAAGAGCAGGCTGCGCGAGATGCCGGCCTCTGCAGCGACCTCGTCCATCGACAGGTCCTGGATCGGGGTCTCGACCACCTGGGCCAGCCCGATCGAGATCAGCTGCCGGCGGCGTTCGACGGCGCTCAGGCGACGTCGTACGACGCCATCTGCGGGGGTGATGCTCGGGTCGGACACGCTATTGAGCATCGCTCAACAGTGCGTATAGGGTCAATCCATGGACTTCACCCTCTCCCCCCGTGCCGCGGACCTGCTGGAGAGGGTGCGCACCTTCGTCGCCGACGAGGTCACGCCCGTCGAGCCGGAGGCCCACCGCCGGATCCTGGCCGCGCGCGAGGCAGGCGGCGACAGCTGGACCCCTGACCCGGTCATCGCCGAGCTCCAGGGCAAGGCTCGGGAGCAAGGCCTGTGGAACCTCTTCCTCCCGGCCGAGCACGCCGGGCGGTACGCCGCCGACTTCGGGACCGACGGCGGCGCGGGGCTCTCCAACGTCGACTACGCGCCGCTTGCCGAGGCGATGGGTGGCTCGATGCTGGCTCCCCTGGTCTTCAACTGCAACGCCCCCGACACCGGCAACATGGAGGTCCTCCTCCGCTACGGCACGGAGGAGCAGAAGGAGCAGTGGCTCGAGCCCCTGCTGCGCGGGGAGATCCGCAGCGCGTTCTGCATGACGGAGCCGGAGGTGGCGTCCTCCGACGCGACCAACATGGCGGCGACCGCACAGATCGAGGGCGACGAGGTCGTCGTCAACGGCCGCAAGTGGTTCTCCACCGGGGTCGGCAACCCCGACTGCAAGATCCTCGTCTTCATGGGGCTGACCGACCCCGAGGCCGACCGCCACTCGAGGCACACGATGGTGCTGGTCCCGAGGGACGCCCCCGGCGTCAGGGTCGAGCGGATGCTCAACACCATGGGCTACTACGACGAGCCCCTCGGCCACGGCGAGGTGACCTTCGACGACGTCCGCGTGCCGGCGTCCAACATCCTGCTCGGCCTTGGTCGCGCGTTCGAGATCGCGCAGGGCCGGCTTGGCCCCGGCCGGGTGCACCACTGCATGCGCGCCATCGGCCTCGCCGAGCGGGCTCTCGAGCTCGCATGCCGACGCGCCTCCAGCCGCACTGCGTTCGGCAAGCCGCTGGCCAACCTCGGCGGCAACCGCGAGCGCATCGCCGATGCCCGGATCGCGATCAACCGCTCGCGCCTGCTCGTGCTGCACGCGGCCTGGCTCCTCGACGAGTCCCAGCGCGCCGGCGCGATGTCGATCGAGGCGCTCTCGGCCGTCAGCGAGATCAAGGTCGAGGTCCCGACCATGGCGCTCGGCGTGATCGACATGGCCATCCAGCTCCACGGCGGCGCAGGCATGACCGACGACTTCCCGCTCGCCGGCGCGTGGGTGGGCGCCAGGTCGCTCCGCCTGGCAGACGGTCCGGACGAGGTGCACCGCAACGTCGTGGCCAAGATCGAGCTCGGACGGCACGCGGCGGCCCGCGCATGACCCGCCGGGTGCTCGTCACCGGTGCGGCGTCAGGCCTGGGCAAGGCCCTGACCGAGGCGTTCCGCGCCGCCGGCGACGAGGTCATCGCCACCGACCGTTCACCGGGCGTCGACCTCCAGCTCGACATCACCTCCGACGACGACTGGCAGACCGCCCTCGAGGTCGTGCGCGAGAAGTGGGGCTGGCTCGACATCCTGGTCAACAACGCCGGGGTGGCCGGCGGCGGCCGCATCGAGCTGTGCCCGATCGACGAATGGCAGTGGATCACCGACATCAACCTCTTCGGCGTCGTGCGCGGCGTGCGCACGTTCACCCCCATGATGAAGGCACAGGGCAGCGGCCACATCGTCAACGTCGCCTCGCTCGCCGGCCTCGTCCACCCGGCCGGCATGGGCTCCTACAACGCCGTCAAGGCCGCCGTCGTCGCGTTCACGGAGGCCTGCGGTCACGAGCTCGCCGCCCATGGCATCAGGGCGAGCGTGGTGTGCCCGTCGTACTTCCGCACCAACCTCGTCGACTCGATGCAGGGCAGCGACGAGGTCGTGGGCCGCGTGATCGGCGGGCTGGTCGCCAGCTCCCGGACCACCGCGGAGGAGATCGCCGCCGCGGTGCTCGCCGGCATCGAGGCAGGCGACGACGTGATCGTGCCCGACGAGGCCGCGCGGACGGCGTACTTCATGAAGTGGGCGGACCGGTCGGCCTACGACCAGGTGATGCGCGACCAGGCTGCCAAGCTCGAGGCCCGGTCATGACGGCGCGCGACACGGTCCCCGGCGCGAAGCCGGTGAGGGACGAGGACAGCTTCGACGTGGAGGTGGTCAGCCGGTGGCTCGGCGCCCACGGCGGCCCGGACTCCGTGCCCGAGGTCAGCCAGTTCTCCGGTGGCGCCTCCAACCTGACCTACCTCCTGCGCTACCCGGACCAGGACCTCATCCTGCGACGCGCCCCGCTCGGCACCAAGGCACGCGGCGCCCACGACATGCGTCGCGAGTTCACCATCCAGTCCGAGCTCACCGACGTATTTCCCTTCGTGGCCCGGATGGTCGCCTTCTGCGACGACCCCACCGTCATCGGCGGCGACTTCTACGTGATGGAGCGCCTGGACGGCGTGATCCCGCGCAGCGAGTGGCCGGCGGACGTGCCGCTCTCCGCCGAGCAGGCCCGTCAGGTCTGCCTCAACGCGATCGACGTGCTGGTGCGGCTGCACACCGTCGACCCGGCGGAGACCGGCCTCGCCTCTCTCGGCAAGGGTCCAGGTTACGTACGACGCCAGGTCGAGGGCTGGTCGACGCGTTTCCGCAACGCGCGCACCGAGGACGTGCCCGACTTCGAGGCGACGATGGCGTGGCTCGACGAGCACCAGCCGGACGACGTCGCCACCTGCGTCATCCACAACGACTTCAAGCTCGACAACCTCGTGCTCTCCCTCGACCTCACGTCCGTCGTGGGTGTCCTCGACTGGGAGATGGCCACGCTGGGCGACCCGTTGATGGACCTGGCCGGCTCCATGGCCTACTGGGTGCAGGCCGATGACGACGACGAGATGAAGATGATGCGGCGCGTGCCGACCCATCTGCCCGGCATGCTCACCCGCGACGAGTTCGTGGCGCTCTACTGCGAGCGGATGGGGATCACGATGACCCCCGAGCGCTGGAGGTTCTACGCCGTCTTCGGCCTCTTCCGTAACGCGGTCATCGCCCAGCAGATCTACTACCGCTACTTCCACGGCCAGACCACCAACGAGCTCTACGCTCTGTTCGGCGAGGGTGTGCGCATCATCGACCGGCAGATCGCCAGGCTCGAGCCGTGAGCCGGATCCTGCTGGTCCGGCACGGCCAGGCATCCTTCGGCGCCGCCGACTACGACCAGCTCAGCGAGCTCGGGGCCGACCAGGCTCGCGCGCTGGGCAGGTCGCTCGCGCGACGCGGCCTGCAGTCCCCCGTCCTGGTGGCCGGGGAGATGAAGCGGCACGTCCAGACAGCCCGGGCCATGCAGGAAGGCGCCGGCTGGGATCTGCCGGTCGACCCAGACGCGGGATGGAACGAGTTCGACCACCTGCAGGTGCTCTCGGTCCACACGCCGCCGGAGGAACCCACCACCGAACGCGCAGCGTTCCAGGAGTGGTTCGAGGCTGCGACTGCGAGGTGGACCAGCGGACACCACGACGAGCAGTACGACGAGTCGTTCGCCACGTTCTCCCGTCGCGTCGAAGCCGCACTGCACCGGCTCACCAGCGGCCTCCCCAGTGGCGGCACAGCGATCGTGGTCACCAGCGGTGGCCCGATCGCCTGGGTTGCCGCGACCCTGCTGGGCGGAGGGGCCGACGCCTGGATGCGACTCAACGCGGTGACCGTCAACAGCGGGGTCTCCACGGTCACCGTCGGCCGACGCGGCACGACGCTGGTCAGCTTCAACGAGCACTCCCACGTCCTGGGTCAGTCTCCCGACCTGCTCACCTACCGATAGGACCCCACGTGACCACGACCCTCATCACCGGCGCCTCGTCCGGGCTCGGCGCCGAGATGGCGCGTCAGCTCGCCGCGCGTGGCCACGACCTCGCGCTGTGCGCTCGTCGTACCGACCGTCTCGAGGAGCTCAAGGCCGAGATCGCCGCAACCCACCCGGCGGTGCGGGTCGAGATCCGGGCTCTCGACGTCAACGACCACGACCAGGTCTTCGAGGTGTTCAGGGCGTTCCGCGACGACTTCGGGAGCCTCGACAAGGTGATCGTCAACGCCGGCCTGGGGAAGGGCCAGCCGCTGGGCACCGGACGCTTCGATGCCAACCGCGAGACCGCGCTGACCAACTTCATCGGCGCACTGGCCCAGACCGAGGCCGCGGCGGAGATCTTCCGTGCCCAGAACTCCGGTCACCTCGTCATGATCTCCAGCGTCTCGGCAATGCGCGGACTGCCCAAGAACACCACGACCTACGCCGCCACCAAGGCCGGGGTCGCCCACCTCGCCGAGGGCTTCCGCGCCGATGTGATGCGTACGCCGATCAAGGTCACGGTGCTCTACCCCGGCTACATCGTCTCGGAGATGTCGGCCACGTCGGAGGCCACTCCCCTCGTCGCCTCGACCGAGAAGGGCGTGCGCGCGATGGTCGAGGCCATCGAGAAGGAGAAGGCGTCGGCACTGGTGCCTGCCTGGCCCTGGGTCCCGGTCGGTTTCGCCCTCAAGCACCTGCCCCTGCCGCTCGCGCGCAGGCTGATGGGCTGAAGTCTCAAGCCGTGGCGGTCGTGTGGTCGGGGTGCTCGGGCCACCACCCGTCCGCGGTGGACGCGCCGTAGCGGACACCGGCGGCGGCGCGCGACCGCTCGACGGTGTCGGGGAACGTGATGGGCTGGTCCGGGTCGAAGTGGTACGCCTCGGCGTCGCGCACCTCGGTGAGGGTCAGTCCGGCGGGCTCGACGCCGAATCCGATCACGACGATGTCGACCCCTGGCAACGCGGTGGTGAACGCCACCCAGGCCCCCGCCCAGTGCAACACCGAGGCGGGCACCGACTGGTGACCGAGCACCCAGGAGACCTGCTGCCACGCCGTGGGCGAGGCGGCTCGGGCGGAGGCGGAGTCCAGCAACCGAGCACCGTGGTCCTCGGATCGGTCCATCGGGTGCGGCATCGTCGCATCCACCACAGCGAAGACTGCGTCGAAGGCCACCCGTTGGTCGGCGTCGACCTCCGCGCCCGGGAACCGATCTCGTCTGAAGGTCCCCACGCGCACCCACGGGCGCGCGGCATCGCGTGGCGTGCTGCCGTGCTCGAGCCAGAGCCCGTCGACTGGATGACCGAGGCGACCCACGACTGCGTCGATCCACCGTGGACCGGGCGGACTATCGCGTAGCCCGTAGACAGGGAAGTCCAGCGCCGGATGGCCCATCTTCATGCCCTCAGTGTGCCCTGAGACCGGTTCGACGTGACGTCGCAGACAGCTCGACCGACGACGCGTCAGCACACGGAGGCATGCCCCCACGCGCGGCAGAGTTCAGCTGCCAGGAACTGCGATGGTGCCGGTGGGGGTGACGATCGCGGTGAGGCCGGCGGGGCCGGTCCACAGGTAGGTGCCGGGTGCGGTGCGCTGGTAGCTCCAGCCGCCTGCTGTCTTGGCACGGTGGTGTCTTCGACACAGCGGCGCAAGATTGCCTGGCCTTGTCTGGTCGGGCGGACCGCCCTCGTCGAGGTCCTCGTAGGGCTCGATGTGGTCGAGGTCCGCCCGTCGTGAGGGGTGGGGGCACCACGGGAACACGCAGGTCGGGTCGCGGAGAACGGCTTGTTCGGCCATGCGTGGTGGCGGGTCGTGGCGGTCGACGGACCAGGTGTCCTCGGAGGCGACGTGGAGCACGGGCTGGATGGTGAGGCGGGAGCGGCCGGCCCAGTCCTTGATCTGGGCCAGGGTGACCGGCCCGAGCCCTTCGACTGTGCCGACCGCACCGGACGTGCCGGCGACGACGTCGGCGAGGGAGGCGTGGAGGTAAAGCCGGACCTTGGCGTCGCGGCGCTCGATCAGGCGACGGCGTACGACGGCCCGCTCGTCGTCGCTGGTGTCTCCGCCGAGGAGGCTGGTGAGGTCGAGCCGGGCCTGGGCGTCGGCGATCACACCGAGGGCCTTGGCCTTGCGGACCTCGAAGCTGTCGTCGTCACCGAGGGAACCGAGTGCTTCGGCTTCGGCGCAGACGACGTCGTGGAACCGGGTCAGGTCGAGAGTGTCACCGATCGCGTGGATCTCTGAGGTGGCGCCGCCCTCGCTCGGGTCGCGGTGCTTGAGCTGGACGTCCCACTGCGACCGCGCACGCTTCTCCTTCTCGGCGAGGCTGTCGCCGTCGACGCGGGCGGAAGCTTCGGCGATCAACCGGTCCAGGGCAGCATGCCCGAGGGAACCGACCCTGCCGGCGGTGTGCCGGTCCACCCACAGGGCAGCGTCGAGGGACAGGTCGCGGGTGCGAGCCGCGACCCGGCGGGCCTTCCACGCAGGCACGAATCCGGCCTGGGTCTGCTGCCACAGCACCGGGAGCCGGTGGTGCAGGTCCAGCGAATCCGCGAGCAGCGCCGTCGCAGACGAAGGGGCGATCCCACAAGCGACTGCCAACGGCTCGGCGGTGAACGCCGCCACCGCCGGCGTCCCTGCCCCGCCAAGCGTCTCGGGGGTCTCCAGCACCGACGGCAGGGCAGGCCCATGAGGAGTCTCGACGGCGTCGACGACCGGGTGTGCGATCGCCCACTCGTAGGCAATCCGCAACTGGTGAACCGCCGCTTCGCGCAGCACGCTCTCGCATTCGGCCGCCTCCTCCAGCAGCCCGGAGACACTCTGGTCCGCGAGGTCGACGACCTCGAGATCGGAGTCCTGCTGGGTGCTGGTCATGAGGACAACTCAACCAGTCGCCACCGTCTCTCGGAGGCCGAGAACGCCCCTTCCACAGGGGCTTCGAGACAGGACTTCGTCCTTCCTCAACCACCGAGCGCAGACGGAGCTCCGCGATGTCAGGATGGCGGACATGACCGAGGACCCGCAGGCAACCACCCACCGACGGGTCTACGTCGACATGGTCGGGGACCTGTTCCACGCCGGGCACGTGGAGCTCCTACGGCAGGCGCGCCGGCACGGCGACCACGTGGTGGTGGGAGTGCTGTCGGACGAGACCGCTGCGTCGTACAAGCGCCGGCCCATCATGACCCTCCACGAGCGCGTCGCGGTCGTCGAGGCGTGCAGGTACGTCGACGAGGTCATCGCCGACGCTCCGTTCGAGGTGACCGAGGACTTCCTGGCCGAGCACCGGATCACGACCGTGGTGCATGGTGACGACCTGGCGCTGGACGCAGCAGGGGCGATCTACGGTCCGGCCGTGGCGTCCGGTCGGTTCGTCCACGTGGAGCGCTCCGGAGACATCTCGACCACGCAGCTGATCCAGCGCGTGCTCGACGCGGCCGAGACCGGAGCCTGACGGTCTGCTCACCCCAGCGGCGGCTCGGGCTCCTGGGTGATGTGCATGGCGGCCTCCTCGGCAGAGGCTCCGGCACCGTCGATGCCGACGTCGCGGGCGACCTCCTGGCCCTCGTGGTCCTCCCCCAGCCCCTCGTCGGGCTGCACGAGGCGCCCGGTGCGCGGCTCGGCCTCGTCGAGACCGACCTGCTCGTCGAGGGCGTTCTCGTCCTCGCGGTCGGCGTCCTGGGCCGCCTCGACGTAGGGGTCCGGCTCCGGGACCTCCTCGCTCAGCCGCTCGTCGAGCGACTCGCCCTGCAACCGCTCCGCCTCGGTGGGGTAGTCGTTGTAGGTCGCCGGTGGACGGTCGGGCGGGGAGTAGCCGCGGTCCAGGACGTCGTCGAGGTTCTGGTCCTCGAGGGTGTCCTCGGGCTGCAGCTGGTCCTCGTCATCGACCGACATGTCGAGGTAGTTCTCGCGATCTTCGCTCATGCCCCAGTCGTACCCGCTACCACCAAGAGCAGACGGCCCGCGTGACCCGTCTCCCGGTGGCACCGTCCTCAGGCGCCCGAGCGCTCGAGGGCGTCGGTGAGCAGTGCCACGAGGGCCTCGGTCTGCACGTCGGCCGACGAGGTGACCTCCTCGTCCGAACCGTCCAGGGCACGGGCGGCCAGCCCGGCCTTGGAGTCGATCAGCTCGGCGATCCGGGTGTCGATCGTCTGGGCGGCGATGATGCGCCACGCCGTGACCGGGTCGCTCTGCCCGATGCGGTGCACGCGGTCGATCGCCTGCGTCTGCTCGGCGTCGGTCCAGGACAGCTCTGCCAGCACGACGTTGGAGGCGACCTGGAGGTTGACACCGACACCGGCCGCCGTCAGCGAGCAGACCACGACCTCGACCTCGGGGTCGTTGACGAAGCCGTCGATCGCCGCCTCGCGCGCCTTGGGGGTCTGGTCGCCGCGGATCGAGGTGTACTTGATGCCGCGCCTGGCGAAGGTGTCCTCGGCGATGTCCATGACGTCGACGTGGCGCGCGAAGAAGACCACCTTGCCGACGTTGCGCGCGAGCTGGGCCGAGTAGTCGGCAGCGAGCCCGGCCTTGGCCTGGCCGATGCGACGCAGCATCGCGAAGACGTTCTCGCCCGACTCGCCGGACGACATCTCCTCGCGCTCCCAGGTGGCCACCCGGCGTACGAGGTCGTGGTCGATGCCGTCGACGACGGATCCCTCGCGACGGGTCTCGAGCGCAGCCCGGTAGCGCTGGACGAGCCGACGGGCGAGCTCCGCCTCGGCAGCACGGATGGAGCGGGAGTCCTCGTCGTCGAGCTCGACCGGGATGTCGGCGATCCGGCGCGCGGGGATGTCGGCGGCGACGTCGGCCTTGCGCCGACGCACGATGCCCTGGTCGATCACCGCCTTGCGGGCGGCGGGGTAGAAGGACTTGTCCTCGGGAGTCAGCCCGGTCTCCTCCAGGGCGTCCATCAGTCGCGCCGTCGGACGGGTGTCGTCGATCCAGCCGAGGAACTCCCAGATGGCACGGAAGTCCTCGATGTCGTTGATCAGCGGAGTTCCGGTGAGGGCCACGAGCAGCGGGCGAGCGGTGCGGGACCGGATCCGCTCGGAGAGCTCCAGCACGTGCCGGGAGCGTTGGGAGGTCTTGTTCTTGATGAAGTGGGCCTCGTCGACGACCATCGTGCGGAACCCGAAGTCGCCCAACCACCCGACGTGGCGGTCGAGGATCTCGTAGTTCACGATCACGACGTCGGCGAAGGCGTCGATGTCGTCGCCGTCGCCGTGGATCACGGTCGCCCGGTGGCGAGGCGTCCAGCGCTCGGCCTCACGTGCCCAGTTGGTCTTCACCACGTTGGGGCACACCACGAGCATCGGATAGGCATCGGCGGCCTGGGCCGCGAGGAGCGCCTGGGCGGTCTTGCCGAGCCCGGGCTCGTCGGCGAGCAGGAACGTGCGGTGCCCGGCGGCCGCGGCAGCGATCATCCGTGCCTGGTGGGGCATGAGCTCGAGGTCTCCGGGCGCGTTCAGCGAGGTCGCCTCCGGCAGGTCCATGCAGGAGGAGGAGCCACCGAGCTCGAAGGCCCGGAACAGCGGCCCCAGGAGCTCCCAGGTGCTGAGCCGCTGGGAGGTGGTGCGACGGCGGTTCGCGATGTCGAAGTCGGGAACGAGGAACGGGTTCGCGAGCTTGCGCTGGACGACCGACCGCGGGGTCACGCGCCGTTCGGTGAGGCCCGGGCCGGCCACGTCGTCGGGCTTGGGCTCCTCGGGAGCCGCCTCGATGCCTGCCTTGCGCAGCATCTCCAGGCGCAGGTCCTTGGCCGTCTCGGAGATCTTCGCGTCCTCGGCGAGCAGCCCGAAGAGCGAAGGGTCCCGGGTGGCCGTCTTGGCCAGGATCGTGGCGATGCCGTCGAGGCGCTTGAGCTCGTCGGCCTTCTGCGCGTCGCTCAGCTCGACCGACTTCTTCACCTCGGCGCGGTGCTCGCGCACGAGGAGCGCGACCACCTGGAAGCGCGGGCGCTGGCTCGGCGAGAGCGGCCCGCGCTGGACAGCGGACTCGAGCTCCCGCACGGCCCGGGCCAGGACGGGGACGATGCCCTCGTTGTCCTTGTGGCGGGCGGCCGCAGGGGTGCGGCGATTGCCGCGGGAGCGTTGGCGCTGGGCCAAGGAATCCTCCTGTGAGGAAAGAGGTACGACGCTGCGCGTGCAGCCGGGGCCAGCTGGTCGCGCTGGCCTCGAGCATGAGGAACTCGATGTGATGCGGGCGCTCGCAGAACTGTGCGGATGGGCCAGCGGGAGGCAGGCCCGCCGAACAGGCGAAGCGCTGGCTCCACGATACCTGCCCGAGCCCTCACTGCGGTAACCCAGGTCACTTCCGCGTTTCGCGCTCGTCGCGTGAGACCGTGTGCCCATGACCGAGAGCGCCCCACGACGCGGACGCCCCGGGCACGACCAGGCAGCCGTGCTGCGCGTCGCGACCGAGCTGTTCACCCGGCAGGGCTACGACGCGACGAGTGTCGGCGACGTCGCCCGCGAGCTCGGCGTGAGCAAGTCGGCCATCTACCACCACGTGCCCAGCAAGGAGCACCTGCTCGAGCGCGTGGTCGGTGAGGCCCTCGACGCACTGTCCGAGGCCCTGGACGACGTCTCCGCGCGCCACGCGGACACGGCGGGCACTCGCCTGCGGGACGCCGTACGAAGCAGCGTGGTCGTCCTGGCCGCCCACCTCCCTGCGGTCACCCTCCTGCTGCGCGTCCACGGCAACACTCCCGCCGAACGCGCCGCCCTGGATCGCCGCCGTCAGGTCGACCAGCGCCTGGCCGCGATGGTGCGTGAGGCCGTGGACGAGGGCGCGGTGCGGGCCGACCTCGACCCGTTGCTGATCAGCCGGCTGCTGTTCGGCATGGTCAACTCGCTGACCGAATGGGTCCGACCCGACCTCGACGCCGACGCACTGGCCGACGCCGTCACCACCTTGGCGTTCGACGGCCTGTCCACGTGAGCGCTTCTACGCGTCGAAGTCGACCGTGACCTCCGGGCTCACCGGGAACGACTGGCAGGTCAGCACGAACCCCTCGTCGACCTCGTGGGGCTCCAGCGCGTAGTTGCGCACCATGTCGACCTCGCCGGCGCGGACCTGCGCGCGGCAGGTTCCGCAGACGCCACCCTTGCAGGCGAAGGGGAGGTCGCTGCGGGTCGACTGCGCCGAGTCGAGCAGCGTGTGGGTGCGCGGCACCGGCGTGGTCGTGGTCCGTCCGTCGAGCACGACCGTCACCTCGCTGGTGACGCCCTCGACGACCCGGTCGGGGTGGCGCAGGACCGGCGGCGGCTCGTCGACGAAGAAGAGCTCGAAGTGGACCTTGGCCGGCTCCACGCCGAGCTCGGCCAGGACCTCGCGGGCGTCGCTGATCAGGCCGAGGGGGCCGCACAGCCACACGTGGTCCAGTGCCGCAACGTCCACCTTCAGCGGCAGCAGCCGCCGCAGCCGGTCTGCGTCGAGCCGCCCTGAGAACAGCTCCACGTCGCGGGGCTCTCGTGAGAGCACGTGCACCAGGTCGAGCCGGGGCCCGTGGAGGTCCTTGAGGTCCCCGAGCTCCTCGGCGAACATGACCGACGTCGTCTCGCGGTTGCCGTACAGGAGGGTCACCGAGCTGCCGGGGTTGGTGAGCACCGATGCGGCGATCGAGAGCATCGGGGTGATGCCCGACCCGGCGGCGATGCAGAGGTGGCGCCCGGGCGTCGCGGGGTCCGCGCGGAAGCTCCCGCTCGGGCGGGCGACCTCGACCCGCTGGCCGGGCTCGAGGTCACGCACGAGCCACGACGAGAACAGACCACCGGGGATCTCCCGGACACCGATGCGTGGGCGTGCCCCTGCGGGGGCGCAGATGGAATAGGTACGACGATGCTCCTCGCCGTCGAGCGTCCGCCTCAGGGTCAGCGCCTCGCCGGGGCGGAAGGCGAACTCCTCACGCAGGTCGTCGGGCACCTCGAAGGTGATGGCTGCCGAGTCGTCGGTGAGGCGTTGCACGTCTGCGACCCGTAGCTGGTGGAACACCGCCATCAGATCTCCTTGACGTGGTCGAACGGCTCCAGGCAGGCGGTGCAGCGGTAGAGCGCCTTGCAGGCGGTCGCGCCGAACTCGGAGACGAGGTCCGTGGCCGGCGATGCGCACTGCGGGCAGCGCACGACGCGTGCGTGGGGCATGAGCGTCAGGGGCACGGGCCCGTTGCGGGACGGGGCCGGGCCGGGCGGGGAGATGCCGGCACGCGCGAGCGCCGTGCGCCCCTCGGGCGTGATCATGTCGCTCGACCAGGCCGGATGGAGGCTCACCCGCACCTCGACGTCGTCGAAGCCCTCCCCCCGGAGCCGCTCGGCCACGTCTGCGCTCATCGTCGCGAGGGCCGGGCAGCCGGTGTAGGTGGGAGTGATGTCGACGACCACCCGCTGGCCCTCGAGCCGGACGTCCCTCAGCACGCCCAGCTGGGCGAGGGTGAGCATGGGCAGCTCGGGGTCGGTGACCGACTCGGCCGCAGACCGGGCACGCTCCAGGGACCTCGTGGACGTCCTCACCACTGCCCCCTGGGGTGGGTGCGCGCGACGGACTGCATCTCGGCCAGCATCAGGCTCAGCGCCTCGGTGTGCATGCCGTCGCGTCCGGTGCCCCCGTTGACCCCGGAGAGCCGGGCCGGCGCGGGACGCTCCAACTCGCCTGCTGCGAGGACCTCGTCGAGCACGTCGTCGGCCGCGTCCCTGACGGTCGAGGGCGCGACTCCCACCCCCGCGGCGGCGAGGGCGAGGTCGTCGGCGTGGTCGTCGAAGAGCTCGGGCCACAGCGGCCACAGGCCGTGCAGGGCCGAGAGGAGCCGGCGGCGCGACTCCTCGGTCCCCAGGGCGAGGGTGACGAACCAGCGGGCTGCGAAGTCGCGGTGGTAGGCCACCTCCTTCACGCCCTTGGCGGCCACCGCCGCGAGGACCGTGTCACGGCTGGACCTCAGCTGCTCCAGGACCGCGAGCCGCCACGTCGAGAACAGCAGCACGCGGGTCACGACCTCGGCGAAGTCGCCTCGCGGGACCTCGGTCAGCCGGGCGTTGCGGAACTCCCGCGCCTCGCGGAAGAAGGCCAGGGCGTCCTCCGGCGGCACAGGTGAGTCGTCCGGGAGCGCCGGCACCAGTGAGGAGTCGGCTCGCGCGCTGCGCGCGAGGAGCAGGCGTGCCTGGCCGAGGAGGTCCAGCGCGATGTTGGCCAGGGCGATGTCCTCCTCCAGGTCGGGCGCGTTGCTGCACCACTCGGCGATCCGCTGGCTCATCACGAGTGCGTCGTCGCCGAGTGCGAGCGAGTACGTCGCCAGATCGGCCGCGTCCACTCCCTCCGGCACCGTGGTGTCGACGCCGGCGAGCGGGTCGGCGCCGTGCCCCTCGGGCACGGCAGCACTCCCGAACGCCCAGTGGCTGTCGTTGACGAGCAGGCCGGAGTAGGCGTTGTCGTGCTCGTCCTCGTCGTGGGTGCGGATCTCTGCCATCACATGTGGGGGACGTCGTCGGGGATGTCGTAGAAGGTCGGGTGGCGGTAGACCTTGTCGCCGCTCGGCTCGAAGAACTCGTCCTTCTCGTCGGGGCTGGACGCAGTGATCGCGTCGGCGCGCACCACCCAGATGCTCACTCCCTCGTTGCGCCGCGTGTAGACGTCACGGGCGTGCATCAGCGCCATCTCGTCGTCCGGGGCGTGCAACGACCCGACGTGGACGTGGTTGAGGCCCCTCTTGCCGCGGACGAACACCTCGTAGAGCGGCCACTCCGCCCTCACGTGCTGCTCAGTCATGACGCGGCCCTCTCGGTGGTCGCCCGCTCCTGTTCGCTACGACGAGCGAACGCCATGGCCGCCTCGCGGACCCAGGCGCCGTCGTCGTGGGCTCGCTGCCGGTGGGCGAGACGCTGGGCGTTGCAGGGACCGTTGCCCTTGACCACCTGCATGAAGTGCTCCCAGTCGGGCTGGCCGAAGTCGTGGTGCCCGCGCTCCTCGTTCCACCGCAGGTCGGGGTCAGGGAGCGTGACCCCGAGCGCCTCGGCCTGGGGCACGGACATGTCGACGAACTTCTGGCGCAGCTCGTCGTTGGTGTTGCGCTTGATGCCCCACGCCATCGACCGGGCCGTGTTGGGCGAGTCGGCGTCCGGGGGGCCGAACATCATCAGCGACGGCCACCAGAACCGGTCGACCGACTCCTGCACCATCGCGCGCTGCTCGTCGGTGCCGCGCATCATCGTCATCAGCAGCTCGTAGCCCTGCCGCTGGTGGAAGGACTCCTCCTTGCAGATGCGGATCATCGCCCGGCCGTAGGGCCCGTAGGACGTCCGGCACAACGGGACCTGGTTGCAGATCGCGGCGCCGTCGACCAGCCAGCCGATCGTGCCGACGTCGGCGAAGGTCAGCGTCGGGTAGTTGAAGATGGAGGAGTACTTCTGCCGCCCTGACAGCAGCATCTCGGTCAGCTCGTCGCGGGAGACGCCCAGGGTCTCGGTGGCGGAGTAGAGGTACAGCCCGTGCCCGGCCTCGTCCTGGACCTTCGCCAGGAGGATCGCCTTGCGTCGCAGCGAGGGGGCGCGGCCGATCCAGCTGCCCTCCGGCTGCATGCCGATGATCTCGCTGTGGGCGTGCTGGGCGACCTGCCGGACGAGGGTGGCGCGGTAGGCGTCGGGCATCCAGTCGCGCGGCTCGATCCGGTCGTTGCGCGCGATCGTCGCGTCGAAGTGCTCCTGCAACATCCAGGTCCTCCCGGTCACGTCCACCACATTTACTGACCGAACGGTCGGGTATTAGTGTGGCACGCGTCACGCAGCCGTGCAATCGAGCCCGCCTGCCCCGACTGCGAAGGGACCGCCGTGAGTCGACTGCTCGAGAGCTACGTCGCCGGGAGCTGGCGCACGCCGACCGGCGAGGGCGACCCCCTGCTGGACGCCACGACAGGCGAGGAGGTCGCGCGCGTCTCCAGCAGCGGCCTCGACCTCGCCTCGATGGTGGACCACGCCCGCACCGTGGGTGGGCCGGCGGTCCGGGAGCTCAACTTCCACGAGCGGGCCCTGCTGCTCAAGGACGTCGGCACCCACCTCAGCGGCCTGAAGGAGGAGCTCTACGAGCTGTCCACGCGCACCGGCGCCACTCGCCGTGACTCGATGGTCGACATCGACGGCGGCTTCGGCACGCTGTTCTCCTTCTCCTCCAAGGCACGGCGCGAGCTGCCGTACGACACCGTGGTGTGCGACGGGGAGCTCGAGCAGCTCGGCCGCTCCGGCTCCTTCGTGGGCCAGCACGTCTACACCTCGCGACCCGGCGTCGCCGTCCAGATCAACGCGTTCAACTTCCCCGTGTGGGGCATGCTCGAGAAGCTGGCCCCCGCGTTCCTGGCCGGCCTGCCCACGATCGTCAAGCCGGCCAGCCAGACCGCCTACCTCACCGAGCTGGTGGTACGACGCATCATCGAGGCCGGGATCCTGCCGGAGGGGTCGCTGCAGCTGCTGTGCGGCTCCGCCGGGACCCTCCTGGACCACCTCGGCGTCCAGGACTCCGTCGCGTTCACCGGCTCCGCCCACACCGCGGGCATCCTGCGACAGCACCCCTCCATCGTGCACGGCGGCGCCACCCTCCAGGTCGAGGCGGACTCCCTCAACTGCTCGGCGCTCGGGCCCGACGTCACCCCCGACCAGCCCGAGTGGGACCTGTTCCTCAAGGGCGTGGTGACCGAGATGACCGTCAAGGCGGGGCAGAAGTGCACGGCGATCCGCCGGGTCATCGTGCCCGACGCCGTCGCCGACCAGGTGGTCGACGACCTCGCCGAACGGCTCTCCCGGATCACGGTCGGCAACCCTGCGGACGAGTCGGTCCGGATGGGCGCACTGGCGTCACTCGCCCAGCGCGAGGAGGTCCGCAAGGCGGTGGAGGCGCTGCGCGCGTCGTGCGACGTCGTCCACGGACATCCCACCGAGGTGTCGCCGGTCGACGCCGATGCCGAGCGCGGAGCCTTCATGTCACCGGTCCTGCTGCGGGCTCGTCAGGGCGCGGTCGAGCCGCACGACGTCGAGCCGTTCGGCCCGGTCTCGACGGTGATGTCGTACTCCACGGTCGACGAGGCCGTCGCGATGGCGGCCCGCGGGCGGGGCTCCCTCGTCGGGTCTGTCGTGACCCACGACCCCGAGGTCGCCCGGTCGCTCGTGCTCGGGCTGGCCCCATGGCACGGGCGCATCCTCGTGCTCGACCGCGACGACGCCGCCGAGTCCACCGGCCACGGCTCCCCCCTCCCGATGCTCGTGCACGGCGGGCCGGGCCGGGCGGGCGGTGGCGAGGAGCTCGGCGGCGTGCGAGGGGTGCTGCACCACATGCAGCGCTCGGCCATTCAGGCCTCCCCCGACATGCTGACCGCGATCACCGGGCGCTGGACCCGCGGCTCGGCGCGTACGACGACGCCTGAGCACCCGTTCCGCCACTCGCTGTCGACGCTGCGGGTTGGAGACACGATCGTCTCCGAGTCGCGTGTGGTCTCGCGCGCGGACATCGAGCACTTCGCGGACTTCACCGGGGACACGTTCTACGCCCACACCGATCCCGACGCGGCGGCGGCGAACCCCCTCTTCGGCGGAATCGTGGCGCACGGCTACCTGGTCGTCTCGCTGGCCGCCGGCCTGTTCGTCGACCCTGACCCCGGACCCGTGCTGGCGAACTTCGGCGTGGACAACCTGCGCTTCCTCACGCCCGTCAGGGCGGGGGACTCGATCGCCGTGACGCTCACGGTGAAGCAGGTCACGCCGCGTGCGTCGGCCGACTACGGAGAGGTGCGCTGGGACGCTCTCGTGGTCAATGCCGAGGACGAGCCGGTGGCCACCTATGACGTGTTGACCCTGGTGGCGAAGGACGCGTGAGGGAAAACAGATAACGAAACGGTAAAGATTGTCTCGGATGACGGACTTGGGGTTACTCAGCGGTTGACCTACCCACCAGTATGAGGCGCATCACGCAGGGCTCCGACTGATCGGACGGTCGGCCGCTTCCCTGCTCGTGCAACAACCTAGAGGGAGATCGCAATATGTTTGAGAACACCAACGTGTCTCGACGGGCGGTGACCAAGACCGCCGCCTGGGGCGTGCCGGCCGTCGCCGTCGTGTCCGCGGCGCCCGCATTCGCGACGTCACATGAGCAGACCATCACGCGCAACCTGACCTACCGGGTCTTCGCGGGTCTCAACAAGGTGGCCACCGCGGCCCTGATCCCGGCGCAGACGGCCCCGCCGTACACCACCCCCGCCGGGTGGCTGAACCAGGACATCTGGGACGTCGTGGTGACCACGACCATCCCGACCCACGTCGCCCCCAACACCAGCGTGCCGGCGCCTCCGCTGTCGGTGCAGGTGACGACCTCGCTCGCAGCCGCCGAGACGCTGATCACCTTCGGCGTGTCCCACGTCCAGGGCGACAGCACGCCGTTCTACAACATCGCGGGCTCGGTCGTGAACCCTGGCCAGCGCCAGGCAGTCCTCACCGTGCCGCGCACCGCCGCTCCCCCGCCGGACGCGATCGCCCCGATCGTCACGGTCGCCGCCGGCAACGCCCAGGCGGAGACCTCGACGACCGCCGGTCAGATCAGCCAGGAGGTGGCCAACAACTTCCTGGCCAACCTGACGACCGAGGGCTCTGCCTTCATCACGGCGATCGGCCTCATCGGCGCCCAGGAGCCGGCCGGCCAGGACCGCAGCTTCGGCACCATCGAAGTCGGCTGACCTGATCCACCTTCTCGACCCCGGTCGGCGCGCTGCGCCGGCCGGGGTCGAGTCTATTTCGGGCTCCCGGGTGTAGACCGGTGAACTCGGGGTACGACCCCGGAGCGGGAGTGATCGCCGCGGACGTCACTCGCCGAAGGCCCCCGGGGTCCAGAACACCGCCCCGGGGGCCGCGCGGCGCCTTCGCCATGCACCTTTTCGGCTCACCTGGGACTAAACTCCTCCATGGTCGGCGACGTCACGCCAGCCCGCGACGTGATCTGGCCATCGAGAGGGCAAAGGTGACAACTTTCGACGGCAGGCTCCCCGCGGGGTCGAACACGGGCCGGTTCTGCTACGACGCCGACACCGACACCTGGGAGTGGGACGACAAGGTCTACGCCATCCACGGGCTCGAGCCCGGCTCGGTCACCCCGACCTTCGATCTGATCCTCCGAAGCAAGCACCCCGACGACCGTGAGCGTGTCCGCATGCTGCTCAAGGAGGTCCTGCAGACCTCGATGTCGTGCAGCCTCACCTACCGCCTCGTGCGAGAGGACGGCAGCGAGCGACGCGTCGTGCTGGTGGGAGAGAGCACGGTCGCGGACTCGGGCACCACGTTCGAAGGCTTCTACCTCGACCTGACCCCGGAGTTCGAGGAGGAGACCGAGGACGCCACCCGCGTCGCCTTCGAGTCCCTCGAGCAACGAGCGGTCATCGAGCAGGCCAAGGGGATCCTGATGCTCGTCTACGGCATCGACGAGCGGGCGGCGTTCGCCATGCTTCGCTGGTGGTCGCGCAACCGCAACACCAAGGTGCGCGAGCTGGCCCAGCGCCTCGTCACGACCGTCGCCGAGGGCCAGATCGTGCAGGTCGACGCCAAGACCTCCGTCGACGCGTTGCTGCACGACATCACCACCGACTAGAGGCGCCACGCCGCGCTCCTTCTCACTGGACAGGGGTGGACCCCGTGTCCACGGGTACACCCCTCCTCGCGGCTGTACAGCCGGCACCGAGTCCGCAGAACACGAGGAGTGCACCGATGAGCCAAGACGTCGTCGACCTGATCATGTCCGACCACCGAGAGGTCGAGCGACTCTTCGAGACGCTCAAGTCCGACCCGGGCAGCCGTCCCGGCCTCACACCCGTCCTGACCACCTTGCTGACCGCGCACAGCCGCGCGGAGGAGTCCGACGTCTACCCCGCCGCCAGGGACGAGGCCGGGATCGCCGAGGACGTCAAGCACAGCCAGGAGGAGCACCTGCTGGCCGACCAGCTCCTCGCCGAGCTCGCCGACTGCGACCCGGCGTCGCCGGCCTACGACACCGCCCTGGCCAAGCTGGTCGACGCGGTGACCCACCACGTCGAGGAGGAGGAGTCGACCGTCCTGCCGGGGATGCGCAAGGGCCTGAGCACCGAGCGGCGCGCCGAGCTCGGACAGGCGTTCCTCGACAGCCGGGCCGAGCACCTGGGCGAGCAGCCCGACGACATCACCCGGGACCAGCTGGCCCAGCAGGCGCGCAATATCGACGTCCCGACCTCGGGCAAGAGCAAGGACGAGCTCGCCAAGGAGCTCAGCGAGCACGCGGAGGACGAGTGACGGCGGTGCCCTGAGCAGGCGACCGACTGGTGTGCGAGGGCGGGCGATCCGCCCTCGCACACGTGCTTCCGGCGAGGACGGATCGGCGTACCTCGGAAATCACCCGCTTGCATTTGGATTGGACTAGGTCCAAGGTGGGTAAGAGATTGCCCGTGGCCCAACCCCCTGCCACACCGCCGAGACCCTCTGAGGAGCGTCATGGCAGGCACAGTTCTCCAACACAAGAAGACTCAGCACAAGAGCACCATCCCGGCCCCCAAGAGCCTTTCTGGCTCCACGTCGCAGTCTGCGCAGAGCCGGAGCCTGAGGATCGAGCAGACGACCGAGCTGCTGCAGCGGGCGCAGGAGGCCTCTGGCGAGGAACGTCAGGCGATCCTGAACCAGGCCGTGGAGATGAACCTCCCGGTGGCCAGGTCCATCGCTCGCCGCTTCAGCAACCGGGGCGAACCCCTGGATGACCTCGAGCAGGTCGCGTTCGTCGGCCTCACGAAGGCCGTCCGGGGCTTCGACCCGGCGCGCGGCGGGGACTTCCTGTCCTACGCCGTGCCGTCGATCGTCGGCGAGGTCAAGCGCTACTTCCGCGACTCCGCATGGGCGGTTCGACCGCCCCGGCGAATCCAGGAGCTGCAGGGCGAGATCACGCCTGCGGTCCAGGACCTCTCCCAGCGGCTCGGGCGCTCACCCAACGCCACCGAGATCGCCGACCTCCTCGGCCGTGACGTCGAGGACGTCATCGAGGCGCTCGGCTGCGCCGGGTGCTTCAACCCGTCCTCGCTGGACGACTCCGGCCCGGGTGAGGACGGCTTCCGCCTCGCCGACCAGCTCGGCGAGGAGGAGCGAGGGTTCGCGCAGGCCGAGGCGCTCGAGATGGTCGCCCGCGCATGCACGGTGCTCTCGCCGCGGGAGAAGCGCATCCTCTACCTGCGCTTCATCAAGGAGCGCACTCAGCAGCAGATCGGCGCCGAGCTCGGGGTCACGCAGACCCAGGTCTCACGACTCCTGGCCCAGATCCTGCAGCGACTTCGCGAGGAGCTGGACCCGGCCTCCGAGGCCGCGGCCGGGTTCTCGCTCGCCAGCTGATCCGCATGAATGAGCTCGGACCGGGGCACTGCCCCGGTCCGAGCTGCATGTGAGAGACAGGAGGAGAGCTCATGCCGGAGAAGAAGACGCCGGGACCCAGCATCAAGGACCCGGAGATGTACGAAGCGCTGCGCGAAGACGGCGCCAGCAAGGAGAAGGCCGCGCGGATCTCCAACGCTGCTGCCGGGTCGTCCCGCTCGGAGGTGGGCGAGAAGGGCGGCGAGGCCGGCTCCTACGACGACTGGAGCGTCGACGACCTCCGGAGCCGCGCGCGCGAGCTCGACATCGAGGGTCGGTCCTCGATGGACAAGCAGGAGCTCATCGACGCCCTGCGCAACCACTGACACGTGCCGGCGCTGCGGGCTCAACCCCGCAGTGCCGGGAGCACGTCCCGGCCGTAGGCCGCGATCATGTCCGCGTAGTGGGGGCCCATGTTGGCGACGTAGACCTCGTCGAAGCCCGCCTCGACGAACGTCCGCAGGTGCGCCAGGTGACGATCCACGTCGCTCCCGCACGTGATGCTGGAGCGGGTCTGCTCCTTGGTCACCAGCTCGGATGCCTGCTCGAAGTGGCGAGGGGAGGGCAGCACCTGCGACAGCTCGCCCGGCAGCCCGCTGTTGGCCCAGAGACGGTGGGCGATCTCGACGCCCTCGTCCTCCGTGTCCGCCCAGGAGACCTTCGTGCCGACCTGGGCGGGCTTGCCGCCGGAGCCGTCCTTGAACCGGCCCAACAGCTCGGTGTCGGCCGAGGTGGTGATGTAGCCGTCGCCCACGCGTGCGGCGAAGTCGGTGGCCTGCGGCCCGAAGCCGGAGACGTAGACCGGCGGGGGCTCGTCGGGCAGTGTGTAGATCCGGGCCGTGTCGGCGGTGTAGTGGCGCCCGCGGTGGTTGACGAACCCTCCCTTCCACAGCTCGCGCATCAGCTCGATCGCCTCCTCGAGCATCTCCAGGCGCACGTCGTGCGTGGGCCACGCGTCTCCCAGGACGTGCTCGTTGAGGGCCTCGCCCGTCCCGACGCCGAGGATGAACCTGCCCGGGAGCATCACGGCGCTGGTGGCGGCGGCCTGGGCGATGATCACCGGGTCGATGCGCATGGTCGGGCAGGTGACCGCCGTGGTGACTGGCAGTGAGCAGGCTCGGGAGAGCGCACCGATCAGCGACCAGACGAACGGGCTCTGGCCCTGCTGGTCGTTCCAGGGATGGAAGTGGTCGCTGATCCAGAGGGCCTCGAAGCCCGCATCCTCGGCCATCACGGCCTGCTCGACCAGCTCGGCGGGGGTGTACTCCTCGGTGGACAGGAAGTAGCCGAATCGCATCGCAGTGCTCCTCACTCGGCCGCGGGGTACTGCGCGTCGCGCAGCAGCCGGGCCAGGTGTGCCAGGTGGGCGGCCATCGTGCGCGTGGTGCCCGCGGTCTCCTCGGGCGTGGGTTGCTTGTCCTTGTAGTCCTCCTTGTGCATCGCCTCCCCGACCCAGTAGGTGGAGGCGCTGGCCGGGAGGGAGAAACCCACGTCGTTGAGCGCCTGGCACAGCTCCGCGGTCACGTGGTGGGCACCGTCCTCGTTGCCCACGACGCCGATGCCGGCGACCTTGCCGTAGGTCAGCATCCGTCCCTGGTCGTCGGTCTCGGAGAGCTCGGCGTCCAGCCGTTCGAGCACCATCTTGCAGACTGCGGACGGCTGGCCCAGCCAGATCGGTGTCACCACCACGAGGATCTCGGCATCGAGCATCGCCCGACGCAGCGTCGGCCAGGCGTCCCCATCGCCCTCGTCCACGCTGACGCCGAACCGGACGTCGTGGTCGACCACCCGTTCGACGGTGCCGGTCACGCCGTGGCGCTCGAGCGCCTGCAGCACCTGCGAGGCGAGAAGCTCAGAGCTCGACTCGGCCGGTGACTTCTTCAGCGTGCAGTTCAGGACCAGTGCGGAGAGATCGTCCATGCGGCAGGGGTACCCGGGACACGTTGCCGCATGCGCGAGCCGGCCCGGGCAGCGTGACACGAGACACGTCTACTCCGCCCGCGCGCTGGGTACCTGCTGCGCTGTGCACGCCCTGATCCTCGTCGACATGCAACGCGACTTCTTCAACGCCGAACCACTCCGAACGCAGGCGGCGCCGATGGTCCAGCGCGCGAACGAGCTCGTCCGCCGGGCCGCCGAGGTCGATGCCCCGGTGGTCCTCGTGCGCACGCTCCACTCCCCCGACGGCGCGACGTGGGCCCTCAACATGAGCGAGGACGGTCAGGGCGTGGCCATCGCCGGCACCGAGGGAGCCGAGCTCCTCGAGGGCCTGTCCTCCTCCGACGCGATCGAGGTGCACAAGACCAGGGACAGTGCCTTCGTCGGCACCGACCTGGAGGCGACCCTGCGATGCCTCGGAGTCGACCGTCTCGTCCTCGGTGGCGTCTCGACCGAGGCCTGCGTCGCCATGACGGCAGCAGACGCCTATGCGCGAGACTTCCGTGTGGTCATCGCCGGCGACGTCGTGGCCTCCGCGCAGCGCGACGCCCACCGGGCCGCGCTCGACTGGTTGGAGTCGCAGTACCGCCAACCGACGCGCAGCAACGACCAGATCGAGTTCGCCCCGTCCCACGTTCCAGGCTGAGGAGGCCAAGATGTTCCTGCCCAAGGCTCGCGGCGACGTGAGCGAGCTCCTCTTCGAAGCGCTGCACACCCCACCGCGTTCCTGGCCCCGGCTCGCCGACCGTGAGCCCACCGCCGACGACGACCTGCACATCGCCCTGTGGGCGATGTACGAGCTCCACTACCAGGGGTTCGAGGACGTCGAGGAGGAGCTGGAGTGGGAGCCGGAGGTGCTGGCGCTGCGACGCTCCCTCGAGCGCCGCTTCGAGGCCGAGCTGCGGCAGCGGTTCGCAGAGCACGGGACTCCCACCGCGGACGGTCCGTTCGCCGATGCGCTGTTCGCCTTCGTCGAGGGCCACGACGGTCCGTCGCTGGCGGCCCACGTCCAGCGGGAGGCGGACCGGGAGCAGGTCCTGGAGCTCCTGCGACACCGTTCGATCTACCACCTCAAGGAGGCTGACCCGACCACGTGGGTGGTCCCCCGTCTGCCCGTAAGGGCCAAGGCGGCGCTGATGGAGCTGCAGTACGACGAGTACGGCGGCGGCAACCCGCGGCGGCTCCACTCCCACCTGTTCGCCCGAGGCCTGGAGGCCTGTGGGCTGCGGGCCGACTACGGCGCCTACATCGACGACGTACCGCTGGAGGTCCTCGAGCAGAACAACGCGATGTCGCTGTTCGGGCTGCACCGCCGGCTGCGCGGCGCAGCGCTCGGACACCTGGCGGCCTTCGAGGCGACCAGCTCACTGCCCTCGCGCAAGCTGGCGCAGGGCCTCTCGCGCCTCGAGCTCGAGCCGGAGCTGATCGCCTACTACGAGGAGCACGTCGAGGCGGACGCTGTGCACGAGCAGCTGGCCGTGCGCACCATCTGCGGGACGCTTGTCGAGGACGAGCCCCGGCTGGTCCCTGACGCCTTCTTCGGCGCATTCACCTGCCTAGACCTCGAGGACCGTTTCGCGAACCGAATGTTGGCGGAGTGGCGCGCATGAACGCAGAGCCCGTGAGTGCCGAGGCCGACATCGAGCACCCCGACGTGATCCTGTGCCCCGGTGGGCCGATGCTCCTGCGTGGCGACCACCTCGTCCAGGACGCCGACGGCAGCACCCACCGGACCGAACGGCCGGTCAGCGCCGTGTGCCGGTGCGGCAAGTCCTCCCGGCCGCCGTGGTGCGACGGCACCCACAAGGTCATCCCGGACCGGGACAAGCCCTAGCCGTCATTCGTCCTCGGCCGGCCGCAGCGGCGTGGTCGCCGGCCCCTCCAGCACGGTCCCGTCGGGGGCGAACCGGGACCCGTGCAGGGGGCAGTCCCAGGACTTCTCCGCGTCGTTCCACTGCACCGTGCCACCGAGGTGAGTGCAGGCGGCACTGAGGGCGCACGTCACGCCTTCCACCGTGGACACCGCCGTCCTCGAGACGCCTCGCGAGCGGCCGACGTACCCCTCGCCCTCGGCAGGCACGCGCTCGACGCTGCGGGCCTCCGCATCGATGAAGGTGCTCACTCCCGCCACCCCGACACCGGCGTTCAGGGACGCGATCTGGAGCGCACCGGAGGGGCGGGTGATCCGGCGGCTCATCGTCCTCGCCCACGACGGGGGCTCGCCCAGGATGCGCGCGGACACCGAGCGCGCCGCCGCCACGGCGTTCGTCATTCCCCACTTGTCGAAGCCGGTCGCGAGGAAGATGTTGCCGCCGCCCCGCGGCAGCTCGCCCACGTAGGGGATGCCGTCGTGCGACTTGTAGTCCTGGGCCGACCAGGCGTGGCTCTCGCGGGCCCCGGGGAAGTGCTGCTCGGTCCAGCTGCGCAGCTCGTCGTAGTGCGCGATGGTCGACCCACCGCGGCCGACGACATGGCCGCTTCCTCCGATCAGCAGGCGTCTCGACCCATCGGCACCGACAGCCTCACGGACCGACCGTGACGGCGATCCCGCGGAGAGGTACATGTCGATCGAGTCGCCCGGGAGGTCGAAGGCCAGTGCGTAGGACCGCAGCGGCTCGAGCTTGGCGAAGTAGAGGCCCCGGTCGAGGATCGGCGTACCGGTCGCGAGCATGACGGTCTCGGCGTTGACACGGGTGCCGTCCTCGAGCTGGGCCTGGGGGCGGCCGGTCCGGGAGACGTCGACGACCCGAGAGCCCTCGTGGAGGGTGCCACCGTGCTCGCGGAGCGACGCGACCAAGGCTGCCAGGACGTCCATCGGGTCGAACTGGGCCTGCGCGGCGAGGAGAGTGCCGCCCACGTGAGGGAACGGGACGTCGAAGCTCTCGACCCAGGCCACGTCGAGGCCGAGGCTGCGCGCCGCATCGTGCTCGCCCCGGGCGGCACGCAGGTGCTCCGACGTGGCCGCATAGGTGATGGCATCGCGACGCTGGACCGGAACTTCGTGCTCCTCGCAGAACCGCAGGAGCCACTCCATGCCCTCCCGGTTGGCCTCGACGTAGGCCTGTGCCACCTGCTGTGACTGGCGCTCCAGGATCTGCGAGTACCTGGTGCCTTGAAGGAGGGAGAGCTTCGCCGTCGTGTTGCCGGTCGTCCCCGCGCCGACGTACCGCGCCTCCACGACCGCGACCCGGCGGCCGGCGCGGGCCAGGAGGAGCGCGGTCGTGAGTCCTGTCAGGCCCGCGCCGACGACCAGGTCGTCGACGTCGTGGTCATGAGGGAGCGGGTCGCTCCCGAGCGTCGCTGAACCGTCGAGCCACAGGGAGGTCATGTGCCTTGTGTGCCCGGTGGTGCCCGGATCATGCGGCTTTCGGTGTCACCGCCAGCCGAGAGCAGGGGCGACGTCGGTGAGGACGGACTCGAGGATGTGCGCGTTGTAGTCGACGCCCAGCTGGTTGGGGACGGTGAGGAGCAGTGTGTCGGCCGCCGCGATCGCCTCGTCGTCGGCGAGCTGCTCCACGAGCCGGTCGGGCTCAGCGGCGTAGGTGCGGCCGAAGACCGCGCGGAGGTTGGCCTCGATGTTGCCGAACTGGTCCGAGCTCGACCCCTCGTGCCCGAAGTAGGCGCGGTCCTGGTCGGTGGTGATCGGCATGATCGACCGGCTCACCGAGACCCGCGGCTCGACCTCGTGCCCGGCTGCTGCCCAGGCGTCGCGGAAGACCTCGATCTGCTTGCGCTGCTGGACGTGGAACGGCTCGCCCGTCTCGTCGGCCTTCAGCGTCGAGCTCATCAGGTGCATGCCCTTCTCCGCGGCCCAACGCGCCGTCGCGTCCGAGGCAGCACCCCACCAGATGCGGTCGCGCAGGCCGGGCGAGTGCGGCTCGGGTCGCAGCAGGCCTGGAGGGTTAGGGAACATCGGCCGCGGGTTGGGCTGGGCGAAGCCCTTGCCGGTGAGGACCTCGAGCAGGACGTCGGTGTGCTGGCGCGCCATGTCGGAGGCGTCGGCACCCTCGGCCGGCTGGTAGCCGAAGTAGCGCCATCCGTCGATGACCTGCTCCGGTGATCCGCGGCTGATGCCCAGCTGCAGTCGCCCCCCCGCGATGAGGTCGGCCGCTCCGGCGTCCTCGGCCATGTAGAGCGGGTTCTCGTAGCGCATGTCGATCACGCCCGTGCCGATCTCGATGCGGCTGGTGCGCGCACCGATGGCGGCGAGGAGCGGGAACGGCGAGGCGAGCTGCTGGGCGAAGTGGTGCACGCGGAAGTAGGCGCCGTCAGCACCCAGCTCCTCGGCCGCCTCCGCCAGCTCGATCGACTGGAGCAGTGCGTCTGAGGCGGTGCGGACCTGGGAGTGCGGGGAGTCGGTCCAGTGCCCGAAGTTGAGGAACCCGATCTTCTTGGTCATGACTGGTTCAACGCTCAACGACGTACGACATTCCCGCCCGCGACTCGCCCACTCTGCAGCAGCACCTCGTGTGCTTGGCTCGGGCCATGCACACACCTCCCGAACCGGGCTCGGGATGAGCTTCCTCGATCCCGGCGACCCGGCCGACATTGCCGAGGGACTGGCCACGGCGTTCGTCGGGCGCCACCAGTGCACCCCCGATGCCGTGGCCGGTGCCCCGGGCCGGGTCAACCTGATCGGCGAGCACGTCGACTACAACGCCGGCCGGTGTCTGCCGGTCGCGCTCCCTCATGCGACCTACGCCGCCGTGCGGCTCCGCACCGACGATGTCGTCACCGTCGCAAGCCTCCAGCGCGAGGACGTGTGGACAGGTGCGTCGCGCGACCTCGGGCCCGGCGCGGCTCAGCACTGGTCGTCGTACGTCTCGGGCGTGGTGTGGACCCTTCGCGAGGACGGGCTCGACGTCCCGGGGCTCGACGTCCTCGTCGACGGCAGGGTGCCCATCGGTGCGGGCCTCTCGAGCTCGGCGGCGCTGGAGTGCTCGGTGGCGCTCGCGGTGTGCGCGGCACTGGGCGTCGACGCCGACCGCGACTTCCGGGCCGACAGGCTCGTGTCGGCGTGCATGCGCGCGGAGGCCGAGGTGGCCGGGGTGGCCACCGGCGGCATGGACCAGACGGTCTCGCTGCTCGCCGAGCGCGGGCACGCGCTGCTCATCGACTGCGTCGACGGATCGACGCAGCAGGTCCCGTGGAGCCCGGAGTCAGCCGGCCTGCGGCTCCTCGTGGTGGACACCCGGGTCATCCACGCCCTCGTGGACGGTGGCTACGAGGCCCGGCGCTCCTCGTGCGAGCAGGCGGCGACCATCCTCGGCGTCACCAGCCTGCGAGAGGTGGAGGACGTCCCCGCGGCACTGAGCCGGATCGCCGACCCCGTCGTACGACGCCGCGCCCGGCACGTCCTCACCGAGATGTCCCGGGTCGGCGACGCCTTGCTCGCTCTCGAGGCAGGCGACCACGAGTCCTTCGGCGTGGCCATGACCGGGTCGCACGAGTCCCTGCGTGACGACTTCGAGGTGTCGTGCCCCGAGCTGGACGCGGTGGTGGAGACCTCCCTCGAGCATGGTGCGCTCGGAGCCCGCATGACCGGGGGCGGCTTCGGCGGCTCCGCGATCGCGCTGCTCCCCCACGCCCTGGTCGCCGAGGTGGTCCAGGCTGTCCGTAGCCGCTTCCACCACCAGCGCTGGCCGGCGCCGGCCTTCGCGCTCGTGGAGGCGTCGGCGGGCGGACGGGTGCTGGACCCTCCGTCGGTGCGGCCGTCCCTCAGGAGTCCTGCTCGGCCTTGACGTACACCGCGAAGAGGTCGCGGATCGAGATGATCCCGGCGATCTCCTCCTCCTCGTCCACGACCGGGAGGTGTCGTACGCCGGCCTCCAGCATCACCAGGGCCGCATCACGCAGCGTCGTCGACGGCGTGACCGTGACAGGTTCGAGGCTCATCACGTCCCCGACCCTGACCCGGTCCAGCCGTTCGGAAGCAGCGTGCTGGACGACGTCACGCTCGGAGACGATCCCGACGATCCGCTCGTGCTCGATCACGGCCAGGGCGCCGACCTCGTCCTCGGCCAGCGAGGCCGCTGCCTCGGTGAGGGTGCTGTCCGCGGAGATGGTGGCGACAGGCCACACCATCTGGGTCGCGACCGTGTCGGACGGTCGGGCGGTGCGTGCGATGCGGGTGTACATCGTGGCCTCCCTGTGCTTGGTTCGGTGAGCCCAGCCTCTCCCCTGCGCCGGTCTGGCGGCAGGGTCGTTGGTCCCGTCTAGCCGGCAGGTGTCCTCACGTTCGTCGACCGGCGCCATACCGAGCTCGAGGTCGCGAGCTCGTCGGCGGTGGCGACCCGGAACGGCGGCTCTCCCGGCATCTCGAACGCACGGCGACCCTGCCCACGGGTGACGACCATGCTGGCGACCACCGAGACCGCAAGGATGAGCGAGACCACGCCGAGCGAGACCGCCGTCGGGATGTAGTAGACGTCGACCTTGAGGAGCATCTTGACGCCCACCCAGATGAGCACCAGCGCCAGGCCGATCTTCAGGTAGACGAACCGGTGGATCAGGTCGGCCAGCAGGAAGTACATGGCCCGCAGACCGAGGATCGCGAACGCGTTGGCGGTGAAGACCAGGAACGGCTCGCTCGTCACGGCGAAGATGGCCGGGATCGAGTCGACCGCGAAGATGATGTCGGTCACCTCCACCAGGACCAGGACCGCCAGCAGCGGGGTGGCGAGCACGACGCCGTTCTGGCGGACGAGGAGCCTCTGCCCGTGGTAGGCGTCCGTCATCGGGACCCAGCGCCGGAACAGCCTCAGGGCGCGGGAGCTCTCGGGGTCCAGGTGCTCGTTGCGCTGGCGGATCATCTTCCAGCCCGTGTAGAGCAGGAATCCTGCGAACAGGTAGATCACCCAGCTGAAGCTGGCGATCAGCACCGACCCCGCGGCGATGAAGGCACCGCGGAAGACCAGCGCCCCGAGCACGCCGAGGAAGAGCACCCGGTGCTGGTACTGCGGGGGAACTGCGAAGTAGGTGAAGATGATCGCCCAGACGAACACGTTGTCCACGGCCAGCGACTTCTCGATCAGGTAGCCGGCGAAGTACTGCTGGCCGAGGTCAGCGCCGTACTGCCACCACACCAGGGCGCCGAAACCGACACCGCAGGCGACCCAGAAGAGCGACCAGAGAGCCGCCTCGCGCACGCCGATCACGTGAGCGTGACGGTGGGCCAACAGATCGATCAGCAGCATCACCAGAACCGCGCCGAGCACCGCGATCCAGAGCCACAGGGGTGCATCCATGACGTCCTCCAGTCCATCGACTGGAGGTCTCGTCGGCCGCTGGGCCCTGGTGACCGGGTGCCGAACGGCGACACCGTAGTGACGATCACCAGCGGGGACTACTCCCCTCCGTGGGCGTCAGTGAAGCACATCGGTCCAAGCCCTTGCCCATGTCGACCGAAGTCGATGTGAAGGCGTCGGTGGTCAGCGGTAGGCGGCGTGTCCGGTCAGGGCCTGGCCGATCACCAGCTGGTGCACCTCGGAGGTCCCCTCGTAGGTGAGCACGGACTCGAGGTTGTTCGCGTGACGCATGATCGGGTACTCCAAGGTGATGCCGGCGGCACCGAGGATGGTGCGGCACTCGCGGGCGATCGCGATGGCCTCGCGGGTGTTGTTGAGCTTGCCGAGACTGACCTGGCGGTGGTCGAGGGTGCCGGCGTCCTTGAGGCGGCCGAGGTGCAGGGCGAGCAGCATGCCCTTGCCGAGCTCGAGGGACATGTCGGCGATCTTGGCCTGGGTGAGCTGGAAGGCCGACAGCGGCTTGTCGAAGATGTCACGGTCGTTGGCGTAGGCGATCGCCGTCTCGAGGCAGTCACGAGCCGCGCCGAGGGCTCCGAACACGATGCCGAAACGGGCCTCGTTGAGGCACGACAGCGGGCCGGAGAGCCCGGTGACGTCCGGCAGCACGGCCGAGTCGGGCAGCCGCACGTTGTCGAGCACGAGCTCGGAGGTCACCGAGGCACGCAACGACATCTTCTGCTTGATCTCGGGAGCCGAGAAGCCCGGCGTGTCGGTGGGCACCACGAAGCCGCGGATGCCCTCGTCGGTCTGTGCCCACACGACCGCGACGTCGGCCACCGACCCGTTGGTGATCCACATCTTGTTGCCCGACAGCACCCAGTCGTCGCCGTCCTTCTTCGCGCGGGTGCGCATGCCTGAGGGGTTGGAGCCGAAGTCCGGCTCGGTCAGGCCGAAGCAGCCGATCGCGTCGCCGGCGGCCATGCGGGGCAGCCACTCCTGCTTCTGCTCCTCAGACCCGTGCTTCCAGATCGCGAACATCGCCAGGGAGCCCTGCACCGACACCAGGGAACGGAGCCCGGAGTCGCCGGCCTCGAGCTCCATGCAGGCCAGCCCGTACGCAGTGGCGCTGGTGCCCGTGCAGCCGTAGCCCTCGAGGTGCATCCCGAGCACGCCGAGGTCGCCCAGCTCCTTCGCGAGCTCGCGGGCCGGGATGGAGGCGGACTCGTACCAGCCGGCGAGCTGCGGCTTGACCTTGTCCTCGACGTACTTGCGGACGGTGTCGCGGATGGCGATGTCGTCCTCGCCGAGGAGGGAGTCGGTGCCGAAGAAGCCCAGCGGGGACTGCGGGGTGGTGGCCATGAGGTGTCCTTTCAGAGGAAGGCGCTGATGCCGGTCTCGGCACGCCCGATGAGCAGCTTCTGGATCTGCGACGTGCCCTCGTAGAGGGTCATCACGCGTGCGTCGCGCATGTATTTCTGGACGGGGTACTCATCGACGTAGCCGTAGCCGCCGAAGGCGGAGATCGCGAGGTTGGCCGCCTTGACGGCCGCCTCCGAGGCGAAGTACTTCGCCTTGGACGCCTCCACGCCGAACGGCTCGCCGCGCTCGATCAGGTCGGCGGCCCGCCAGGTGAGGAGACGCGAGGCATCGGCGTCGACCGAGATCTGGGCGATCATGTCCTGGATCATCTGGAACGATGCCAGAGGACGGCCGAACTGCTTGCGCTCCTTGGAGTAGTCGACGACGGCCTCCAGGCAGCCCTGGACGATGCCGGTGCAGCCAGCCGCGACCGAGACCCGGCCCTTGTCGAGGGAGTGCATGGCGATCGAGAAGCCCTGCCCCTCCTCACCGAGCATGGCCGACGCGGGAACGCGCACGTCCTCGAAGGACAGCTCGGCGGTGGCCTGGCCACGCAGGCCGAGCTTGCCGTGGATCTCGGTGCGGCCGAAGCCGGGAGTGTCGGTCGGCACCAGGAAGGCAGAGATGCCCTTGGGCCCCGGGCCGCCGGTGCGGGCGAACACCAGGCAGACGTCGGCCCAGGTGCCGTTGGTGATGAAGATCTTCGACCCGGTGATGACGTAGTCGCCACCCTGGCGGGTCGCCCGGGTCTTCAGGTTGCCCGGGTCGGAGCCGTTGTCGGGCTCGGTGAGGCCGAAGCAGGCGAGCCTGGTGCCGTCGGCGATGCCGGGCAGCCACTCCTGCTTCTGCTCCTCCGTGCCGTGGGACAGGATCACCTTGCCCACCAGTCCCATGGAGACGGACACGATGCCGCGGACCGAGGAGTCGGCGCGACCCAGCTCCTCCATGCCGATGCAGTAGGTGATGTAGTCGCCGCCGAGGCCGCCGTACTGCTCGGGGATGGTGAGGCCGAAGAAGCCGATCTCGCCGAGCATGGGGATGATCTTCGTGTCGACGGACTCGTCGCGGTCCCACTGCGCGCGGTGGGGCACGACCTCCTTGTCGAGGAAGTCGCGAGCCAGCTGCTGGAAGCTGCGCTGCTCGTCGGTGAGTGACAGGTCCATGTCAGGCTCCTGTGGTCTGGTCGGGGGTGTCGTAGGTGTAGAAGCCGCGGCCGGTCTTGCGCCCGAGGTGACCAGCCTCGACCAGGTCGGTGACGGTCCGGCTGGGAAGGTCCGCCGGGTCGTTGGTCTCGGCGTGGCGCGCCAGCTTCGTGCGGTAGCCGATGTCGATGCCGGTCAGGTCCATCAGCTCGAACGGGCCCATGGGGTAGCCCAGGGCGGTCCGGCACGCGAGGTCGATCGACTCGACGGAGGCGATCCCAGCTTCGTGGAGGCGGATCGCCTCGTCGCGTACCGCGTTGAGGATCCGGTTGGCGATGAAGCCGTTGATCTCCTTCTCGAGCACGACCGGCTGCTTGCCGAGGCCCTCGACGAAGGCAACGGACCGGGCTGCGACGTCGTCGGAGGTGTCCGGTCCGCGGACCACCTCGACGCACCGCATGACGAGCGCGGGGTTGAAGAAGTGCAGGTTGACGAACCGCTCGGGGTGGGGCGCCGCGTCGGCCAGTCGCGAGGGGACGAAGCTCGAGGTGTTGGACGCCAGGATCGTGTCCGCCCGGCACACCTGACCGAGCGTCGCGAACAGCTCGCGCTTGACGTCGAGGTCCTCGACCACGGCCTCGATGACGAGGTCGGCGTCCTCCGCACCGGCGGCCGGGTCGGTGTGCAGGGCCAGCCGGTCGAAGGCGGCGGCGACGTCGGCAGCGGCACGCCGGCCCTTGGCGACCTGCTGGGACATCCGCTCGCGCAGCTGGCGGTCGGCGCGGTCCAGCGCGTCGGCATCGACATCGGCGAGCGCGACGTCGTGGCCGGCCAGCGCGGCGACGAGGGCGATCTGGGAACCCATGGCACCGGCCCCGACGACGAGGACCTTGAGCCGTTCGGTGGGCGGTGTCGTGTCGCTCATCAGCGCCCCTGGAAGACGGGCGGGCGCTTGGCGAGGAACGCCTCGGCGCCCTCCTGCTTGTCGTCGGTGGTGTAGAGCAGCGCCTGAGCGAGGCGCTCGATGACCAGCCCGGTGTGCTGGTCGGTGTCCATCCCGGCGCGTACGACGAGCTTGGCGAGCCGGACGGCGAGCGGACCCTTCGCGAGGATCTGGTGAGCGGTCTCGCGGACGCTGTCGACCAGGTCGGCCGCCGGCACCACCGACGTCACCAGTCCGTGTGCCAGCGCCTCGTCGGCCAGCACCATCCGGCCGGTCAGGATCATCTCGATGGCGCGCCCCGTGCCGACGAGCCGGGCCAGGCGCTGCGTGCCTCCGGCGCCGGGCAGGACCGACAGGGTGGTCTCTGGCACGCCGAACCTGGCCGAGTCGGCCGCGATGCGGATGTCGCACGACATGGCGAGCTCGCACCCGCCACCGAGCGCGAACCCGTTGACGGCGGCGATGGTGGGCTTCTCGAACGCCTCGATCTCGTCGTACACGCGCTGCATCTCCGAGGCGAGGGCCGTGTGCAGGGTGTAGTGCTGCAGCTGGGAGATGTCGGCGCCGGCGACGAACGCCTTCTCGCCGGCCCCGGTGAAGACCACCACACCGGCGGCGTCGTCGTCGCGCAGGTCTGCCAGCACCGACCGCAGGTCGGCGAGCACCTGGCGGCTGATTGCGTTGCGGACCTCGGGCCGGTTGACGGTGACCAGGGCGACACCGTCGGTGATGTCGAGCAGGAGGGTCTCGTAGGTCGTCGACATCGCGCTCACACTGCCTCGAACAGCACGGAGATGCCCTGACCGACACCGACGCACATCGTGGCCAGCGCCCGCTTGGCGCCGCGGTCGTCGAGCTCCATCGCTGCGGTCAGGGCCAGCCGGGCGCCGCTGGCCCCGAGCGGGTGGCCGAGGGCGATCGCACCGCCGTGGGGGTTGACGTGCTCGGCGTCGTCGGGGAGGCCGAGGTCGCGCAGCACGGCGAGCGCCTGGGCTGCGAAGGCCTCGTTGAGCTCGACCAGGTCGAGCTGGCCGACCTCGATCCCGGTGCGGGCCAACAGCTTGCGGGTGGCCGGGACCGGGCCGATGCCCATGACGCGCGGCGGTACGCCGGCGCTGGCGGCGGCGCTCACGCGAGCGAGCGGCTGGAGGTCGTACCTTGCGACGGCGGCCTCCGAGGCGATCAGCACCGCGGCGGCTCCGTCGTTGACCCCGGAGGAGTTCCCCGCGGTGATCGAGCCGTCGGCGATGATCGGGCGGAGCGCGGCGAGCTTGTCCAGCGACGTCGCTCGAGGGTGCTCGTCCTCGGTGACGGTGGCGCTCGTCCGGCCCGACACGACCTCGACGGGCACGATCTCGCGGGCCAGCCTCCCGGCCGCGATCGCCTTGGAGGTCCGCTCCTGCGACCGCAGTGCGAAGGCATCCTGGTCGGCCCGGGAGATGTCACGCTCGGTGGCCAGGTGCTGGGCGGTCTGCGGCATGGCGTCCACGCCGTACTGCTCGGCCATCGCCGGGTTGACGAAGCGCCACCCGATGGTGGTGTCGTGGACCTCGACTGAGCGCGACCAGGGCTTGTCGGCCTTGGCCATGACGAAGGGGGCTCGCGTCATGCTCTCCACGCCTCCGGCGACCACCAGGTCGGCGTCACCGGCACGGACGGCGCGGGCGGCAGTCGCGACGGCGTCGAGGCCGGAGCCGCAGAGGCGGTTGAGGGTGCCTCCGGGGATCTCGACCGGGAGCCCGGCGAGCAGGGCGGCCATCCGGGCGACGTTGCGGTTGTCCTCACCGGCCTGGTTGGCGCAGCCCATCAGGACGTCGTCCACGCTCCCCCAGTCGACTCCCGGGAGTCGACCGACGAGACCACGCAGCGTGTGCGCGGCCAGGTCGTCGGGGCGGACCGAGGCCAGTGCACCGCCGTAGCGGCCGAAGGGTGTCCGGACGCCGGCCACGAGGTAGGCGGTGCTCATGCGGACGCCACCTCGCTGCGCAGCGCGAACTTCTGGATCTTGCCGCTCGGCGTCTTCGGGAAGTCGTCGAGGAGCACCAGCCTCTCAGGCCAGTACTGCTTGGCGACACCCTTGGTCGCCAAGAACTCCTGGAGACCGGCGAAGGTCAGCGGCTCGGCACCGGACTTCAGCACCAGGCAGGCGCAGGCCCTCTCCTGGAGCCGCGGGTCGGGGACCCCGACCACCGCGACGGCCTCGACGTCGGGGTGCTCGTAGAGGACGTTCTCGACGTAGGAGACCGGGATGTTCTCGCCGCCACGGATGATGACGTCCTTGGTGCGTCCGGAGATCCGGAGGTAGCCGTCCTCGTCGACGTGGGCCAGGTCGCCGGTGTCGAACCAGTCGCCCTCGGGGTCGGGGCGGAACAGGGACCGCGTCATGTCCAGCCGCTCGGCGTAGCCGACGAAGACGAAGGGTCCACGGACCTGCAGCGCACCCTCGGTGCCTGGCGGGACGGTCGCTCCAGCGAGGTCGACGACACGGATCTCCATGCCGGGGAACGGATAGCCGTCGGTGTCGATGACCTTCTCCTCGGGGTCGCCGGGGATGCCCAGGGTGACCAGGCCCTCCTCGGTCTGGCCCCAGCCGCCCAGCACGGCGACGCCGGGCAGCTTCGCCTTGGCCTCGCGGACCAGCACCCGCGGGATCGGCGCGCCCATGCAGCAGAACCGCGTCAGCGAGGCCAGGTCGCGCTCCGCGAGGCCGGGGACCGCGAGGAGGTCGTGGAGGAACGGGGTGGCGGCCGAGGTGTAGCTGATGGAGTGCTTCTCGACCAGGTCCACGAACGTGGCAGCGTCCCACACGTCCTGGAGGACGCACGTCGCGCCGTTCTGCACGCTGAGGCGGGCGCCGTACAGGAAGCCGGTGAGGTGGGCCAGCGTCGAGGCCATGTGGAACACCGTGTCAGGGGTGATGCCCAACCGGGCGGGGAGGGGGTCGTTGGCGGCCACGACGGTGTTGTGTGTGTGCATGACGCCCTTGGGCTCACCGGTCGTCCCCGAGGTGAAGATCAGCAGGGTGACGTCGTTGGGGTCGGGGCGTAGACCGTCGAGCTCGCCCGCGTCGCGCCGCTCCTCCCACGGGGTGGCCATGAACTCCTCCCACGACGAGGTGTCGCCCGGCTCGCCCACGACCAGGACGTGCTCGAGGGCCGGCCAGTCCCCACGCATCCGCTCGACCATCGCGGGGTAGTCGAAGCCGCGGAAGGACTGGGGCACCACGATCACCTTCGACCTGGCCAGGCCGACCATGAAGCCGACCTCGCGCTCACGATAGATGGGGATCAGGGGGTTGCTGATCGCGCCGATCCGGCTGGCGGCGTAGTGGACGACGATCCACTCGATCCAGTTGGGGAGCTGGAACGAGACCACGTCACCGGGACCGACGCCGAGCTCGCGCATGCCGAGGGCGCACCGGTCGACCTGGGCCTTGAGCTCACCGAAGGTGACCTGCGTGCGGCTGTCGATGAAGGCCACCTTGTCGGGTGTGGCCGCGGCAGCCTCGTCGAGGAAGTCGATGATGGTGCGGTCGCGCCAGTAGCCGGCGGCGGTGAACTTCTCGATCTTCTGGGGTGTCAGCGTGGTCTCGAACATGGCAGCGCTCCGAATACGGTGGATGGAGACGTCGGGATGGGTTGGCGTGATCGTGTGGGAGCCGATCACACCATCGTGAGGCCGCCGCTGACGCTGAGGGTCTGGCCGGTGATGAAGGCGGCGTCGTCGGAGGCGAAGAAGGCCACCGCGTTGGCGATGTCGTCGGGCTGGCCCAGGCGGCGGAACGGGATCGCCCTGGTCAGGGCCTCGCGCAGCTTCTCGCCGCCCATGCTCGCAAACAGTGCCGTGTCGGTCGGTCCGGGGCACACGCAGTTGATCGACACCTGGCTGCGGGCCATCTCTCGGGCGGTCGCCTTGGTGAAGGCGATGACCCCGCCCTTGGCCGCGGAGTAGACCGCCTCGCCCGAGGAGCCTGTACGCCCTGCGTCGGAGGCGAGGTTCACGACGCGGCCGCTACCTTGCTCGGCCATGATCGGCAGCACGGCCTTCGAGGTGTTGAGCACCCCGTAGAGGTTGATCGCGATGACGCGCTCCCAGGTCTCGGGCTCGGAGTCGACGAAGGGCTCGGCCTTGTCCCAGCCGGCGTTGTTGACCAGGACGTCGATGTGACCCAGCTGTGCCTTGACCTGGTCGACCATCGCGTTGACGGAGTCGCGGTCGGTGACGTCGGTGCGGACGCCGATGGCGTCGTTGCCGAGCGCGGCCGCGGTCTCCTTGGCTGCCGCCTCGTTGATGTCGGTGACGACGACGGTGGCACCGTCGGCCGCGAGGCGCTCCGAGATGGCCTTGCCGATGCCCTGGCCGGCGCCGGTGACGATGGCGATCTTGTTGTCGAGCTTTCCCATGGTGGTGCCTCTCGTGAGTCGTTGTCTGGCGGGGTCGCTGCGTCGCTCAGGGAGCGAACGCGCGGCCCAGCAGGGAGCGGGAGATGACGAGCTTGGAGACCTGGGCGGTGCCGTCGCCGATCTCGAGTCCGATGACGTCGCGCAGCCTCTGCCCGACCGGGCTCTCGGTGGAGTAGCCGAGGTGGCCGAGGGTGAGCAGGCACTGGTGGATGACCTCCGCCGAGAGCTTGGGGGCCCAGAACTTGGACATCGCCGCCTCGGCGGAGTGCTCGAGGTCCTGGTCCTTGCGCCACAGCGCCTCGTAGCAGACGTGGCGTGCACCCTTGACGTACGTCGCCTGCTCGGCCAGCGGGAACGCGACGCCCTGGAAGGTGCCGATGGGCTTGCCGAACGCCTCGCGGTCGCGCGACCACTGCAGCGCCTCGTCGAGCGAGGCCTGGGCCGCTCCGAGGCAGGCGAGGCCGATGATGGCGCGGGAGTAGTCGAAGCCCTGCATGACGGAGACGAACCCGTCCCCCTCGTTGCCGATCAGGCCGTCGGCGCCGACCGGGGTGCCGGAGAAGTGCAGGGACGCCCGGCCGATCGCCCGGCTTCCGAGGTCGTCGAACGGGGCGCGGGTGACGCTCGGGTGGGAGAGGTCCACCCAGAAGGCACTGACACCGCGTGCGCCCGGCCCACCCGTGCGAGCCAGTACGACGGCGCGGTCGCTGGCCATGCCCAGGGTGATGGAGGTCTTCTCGCCGTGCAGGGTCCAGCCGTCGCCGTCGCGCACCGCCTTGAGCTCCAGGCTGGCCGCGTCGGTGCCGTGACCAGGCTCAGTGATGCAGATGCACGGCACGGTCTCGCCGCTGGCGATGCCGGGCAGCCAGGCCGCCTTCTGCTCGTCGGTCGCGTTGCGGACGATGATGTCGCTGATCAGGGCCGTGTTGATGATCAGGTAGGTCGCGTTGAAGTCGGCCCGGCCGACCTCCTCGGCCGCCACGCCGGCGATCACAGCGGTGGCGTCCTGGCCGCCGTACTGCTCAGGGATGCGCAGGCCGGTCAGGCCCATGCCGGCCATGTCGAGCGCGAGCTCGCGGCGGAAGGTCGCCGCCTTGTCGTCGGACTGGTAGTGGGGCGCCAGCGTCTTGGCGGCGAACCGGCGGATCTCCGCCCGGAACGCCTCCTGGTCCTCGTCGTCTGCGTAGAACATCGCGGCCGGCCCTCAGTGCCAGTTGACGTGCTGGTTGAAGTCGGGCTTGCGCTTCTCGGCGAACGCCGAGGCACCCTCGAGGCCCTCGGGAGAGGCGGTGAAGAGGTCGAGTGCCGTCATCGCCATGTTGCTGTAGCCGGCCTGGTGGTCGGTGTCGGCGTTGAACGACTGCTTGAGGAAGCGAATGGCGGTGGGACTCTTCTCGGCCACCTCCGCGGCCCACTCCTTGGCCTCCTTGAGGAGCTGGTCGGCCGGCACGACCTTGTTGACCAGGCCCATGCCGAGCGCCTCCTGGGCGTCGTACATCCGGCACCAGAACCAGATCTCGCGTGCCTTCTTCTCCCCCACCACGCGGGCGAGGTAGGCCGAGCCGAAGCCGGCGTCGAAGGAGCCGACCTTGGGGCCCGCCTGGCCGAACCGCGCGGTCTCACTCGCGAGCGACACGTCGCACAGGACGTGGAGCACGTGGCCGCCGCCGACCGCGACACCGTTGACCGCGGCGATGACGGGCTTGGGGATGTCGCGGATGAGCTTGTGGAGGTTGCCGATCTCGAACATGCCGGACTCGCTGGGACCGTAGTCGCCGGTCTCGGCGCGCTGCTTGACGTCTCCGCCGGTGCAGAACGCCTTCTCTCCGGCACCGGTGAGGATCACCGACTGGACCTGCTTGTCGGCCCACGCCAGGCGGAACGCCTTGATGAGCTCCTCGACCGTCTTGGCCCGGAACGCGTTGTAGCGCTCGGGCCGGTTGATCGTGATGACGGCCGCCGAGTCCTCGACCGCGTACGTGATGTCCTCGAATGTCATCGTCAGCCCCTGTGCTCGTAAATTGAATCTTGCTTCACTTTGGATGAATCTAGATTCACTGCATGGCGCTGTCAAGGGGTACGTGTGAGTAGAATGAACCAAGATTCACTCTTTCAGGCACCCCCAGCGTTGGAGGCTCCATGACGTTCGCCGCCGAGCTCGATCCCGCCGACGCCGCCAGAAGCGCCCGGGCCGAGCGTCGCAGCGCCCAGCTCCTCGAGGCGGCGGCGCGGTTGATGGAGCGCGACGGATCCCATGCGGTGTCCATGCAGTCCGTGGCCGCCGAGGCCGGCGTGAGCGTCGGTCTGATCTATCGCTACTTCGGGAGCAAGGACGACCTGCTCCTCGCCGTCATCATCGGCGTGCTGGACTCCTTCGCGACCCGGGTGCCGGCCGCGGTCGAGGCCGCTGGCGACGATCCCGTCCACCGCCTGGCCGCGGGCTTCCGTGCCTACTGCGAGGTCATCGACGAGCGCCGCCACGCCGCCGTCCTGACCTACCGGGAGACCAAGAGCCTCGACGAGGCGGGCCGGGCGCGGATCAAGGAGCTCGAGGTGCAGACCAGTGAGCCGTTGCGGGCCGCGCTCCGCGCTGGCGTGGAGGCCGGGGTGTTCGACGTGCCAGACCTCGAGCTGGCGGCGTACGACCTGCTCCTGCTGGCGCACGCCTGGGCCCTGAAGCACTGGTACTTCGAGCGGACGCTCTCCCTGGACACCTATGCGCAGCGCCAGCTCGCGCTGGTGCTCAAGGGCATCCTCGAGCCGAAGCATCGTCGGCGCTACGCCGACCTCCTCACGAACTGACTCCAGTGGTGGAGGGAGTCCCAGGCACCCCGATCAGGGTCTGCTGGCCGGCGGCAACTAGCTTTCGTCCGTCGTCCGAGACGGCGAAGACCTCGAGCCGGCAGATGCTGAGGGTGCGGCCGGACTTGAGCACCGTACCGATCGCCTCGAGATGGTCTCCCGCTGCCGGAGCGACGAGGTTGAGCTTGTACTCGACCGTCAGCACCTCGGAGGTCGGCGGCATCAACGTCAGCGCGGCATACCCGCCCGCCGTGTCGGCGATCGCGCTGGTCGCTCCCGCGTGGATGTAACCGTGCTGCTGGGTCACCTCGTCACGGTGCGACAGAGTGACCTGGACTCGACCAGGCGCCACATGTGTGAGCTGCGCCCCGAGCAGTCGCATCAGCCCTTGGCGGTCGAAGCTGCCCTGGACCCGGTCGATGACCTCACGACTGGCCTGCTCTGGGGTCTGGTCGCTCATGGGTGCTCCTGACGTTGATCCCGGGTGGATCCGTCCATGGTGTCAGCGAGTCGTCCCGGTCGTCGCCCGAGACGCGAAAACCGCCCGTGACCAGCAGGTCACGGGCGGTTTCTCTTTGTAGCGGGGGCAGGATTTGAACCTGCGACCTCTGGACGCCGTCGAGGGCGTCGCGACTACTTCGGTCCTGGATCGGAAGCTACCGACTCGCACGGTGTGGTGAGGGATGCGCCCTCGCGTCCGATCTCAGGATACCCGCCTGGCACCGAGTAGCGCGGGCCCAATGTGGACCGTAAGTGGTACCGGGTCGAATCCCCTGTCAGCCTTCGGCGGGCGCTCCGCGAGCATCGCGCTGGCCACGGTCGTAGGCCTCAATGCCGCCCTCGAACCAACAGTGCGTCGCTAACTGGATGAACGCGGCGTCTACGCCGAGAGCGTCGACGTTCTTGCCAGCGTCGTGCAGCAACGCGGCCAGCATCGGGTTGTCCGGGCTTGGCCACGGCGGCTCAGGCATCTTCGCCGCTCGCGGAGTCGGCCAACTCCCGTCGCATGTCCTGCTCCCAGGTGTGAGTCTCAGCCTCTACCCACGGATCCTGCTCGGTCACAGCTTCAGACTGCCACGACCCACCCACCTCGCGACCGCGACGGGCGAAGTCCGGGTGAGTGCGACCTTCGCGGCTACTAGACGATTCCCGTAGGGCCGGTGTCTGGCCAGACTCGGTCCAGGTGATCGGCGGGGAGCTCTCCACGCGGCTGCCCACCGGCTGTTCTGGTGTGGCTCACTATCGGTCTGCAGCCCGCCGATCACCGTGACGAGGCGTGGCTCAAGAAGGGACTGCCCTGCTCGTAGTAGCAATGCCCACTGGCGGCGGCGATGACGCCGACCGCGGGACCGCACCTCGAGCGACCTTCTTCCTTGATCACGACAGCGCTTCGGTGCGCGACTTCACCGAGCAGGTGGGTGATCGCCGGCGCGTCGAGCCCTCGTGAGCGAGCGAGCCTCCTCTTCGCAGCGGTCCGGGACAGGGTCTGGTACGACCCCTACTCGGTGTCCCGAGATCCTGCGCACTACCGGGCGAGCTACGTGCTCGAGGCGGGCCGCGCCTACTGCGTTCCCAAGGCGGTGCTTCTGACGGCGGTGCTGCGGGCCGTGGGCATCCCCGCCCGGCTGGGCTTCGCTGACGTCCGCAACCACCTGCAGACCGACACCTTACGGGCCGTCATGGGTGGCACGGACCTGTTCGTGTACCACGGGTACTGCAGCGTCCACCTCGACGGGCGATGGATGAAGGCGACGCCGGCCTTCAATGTCGAGCTGTGCGAGCGCTTCGACGTGCCCCCGGTGGACTTCGACGGACAGAGCGACGCGCTCATGCACGCCTTCACCCTCCGACGGCACCCGGCACATGGAGTACGTGCGGGACCACGGCAGCTTCGACGACCTCCCGCTGGACCGGATCCAGACGGCCCTCGAGCAGACCTACGGCCGCACGGCCCCCGGCGTCGGGCTTGCCGACGACGCCTTCATTGGTCCTGGGAACGCCGGGGAGGCCGGCGAGCATGCACCCGTGGACCCGTCAGGAAGCTCGGACTGAGCACTCTCGCCTCAACGGACCTCGTGCTCACGTCGGAAGTGGCTCGGTGAGCTGCCGGTCCATTTCTTGAAGGCGTGCGAGAAGTTGGTGAGATCGCTGTAGCCGAGCTCGTTGGCGACCTCGCCGACCGACGTGGAGGGGTCGAGAAGCCGCTTCCTGGCGCGGTCGACCATCGACTGCTGCAGCAGCTCGCGGAAACTGGTCCCCTCAGCGGCGAGGCGCCGTTTCAGGGTGCTCGAGGACATCGAGAACTCGTCCGCGACGGACTGGATCGTCCTTGCCCCGGACCCGTCGTCGAGCAACGCCCAGACTCTGCGGGTGAACTCCGGGGTGTCGGCTCGGCGCGCGAGCGCCTGCTGGAGCTCGGTGACGGCGAGTTCGTAGGAGATCGGGTCGGGGAAGCGGCAGGGAGCCTGAAGCGTCCTCGCGGGCATGTGCAGGTAGGAGAAGGGGGCGTCGAACTCGAGCCGGGACCGGCTCGCGGCCTCTCGGGGTAGCACGCTCGGCTCCGGCCAGTGGCTGTGCATGGTTGCCTCCGAGGCCTCGACGACCACCAGGTCGATCAACCGTAGGAGTGCCAGTCCGCAGTAGGTGACGACCAGACAGTCGAGATCGGGGTCGCCTGCGTTCCCCGACAGCCGGATCGTCAGGTCGTCCTGCTGCGGTTGGAACTGCGTGGTGACCGCGTTGGTGATCAAGGGCAGATAGGTCAGCAGCTCCACGACTTCTTCGACGGTGCACGCGCTGACCAACGGGACACTCAACGGTCCGAAGGATGTGAGCTGCGCGTGTTCTGCGCAGGCGATCCCGAGCCGGGTGGCCTGCTCGATGTCGAGGTCGGGATAGACCTCGCGGAACCATCGCAGCGGTGCCTCGCCCTGGGTCCGGATGAGAGCCATCTCACCGGTTCCCTCGCGCACCATGATGACGCGAAAACGCTCGACGGCGTCCGCGTCGATCGCCGGACTGCTCAGCAGTTGCACGAAGGCCAGCGACGGGACGCCTGGCTCGTCTGTCCTCACAGGCAATCCTCACGTGATCCGAATTCACAACATACTGACACGATACGACATGGCTTTGCCGGGGACAGTCGACAACAATCATCATCGAAACGTCTATCCGGTAGGCAAAGGTAGGAGAATTGTCGATGGCAGTGGTCACCTTCATGTCGCACGATGGGGAGCAGCACGAGGCCCCGCTCGAGGAGGGCAGCTCGCTGATGCAGGTGGCGACGAACAACGCCATCCCGGGCATCGATGCCGACTGCGGCGGCGAGGCCGCATGCGGCACCTGCCACGTGATCGTTGATCGCGCCTGGGCCGACAAGGTCGGCCGGTCCGGTCCCGAGGAGGAGGAGATGCTGTCGATGAACCCCGAGCGACAGCCGACGTCTCGCCTGTCGTGCCAAGTCAAGGTCTGCAAATCGTGGGACGGCTTGACGGTGCAGTTGCCCGAGTTCCAGATGTAGCAGGAGGGTCAAGCCCGATGAAGTTCCCAGAAGTGAAGATCCCAGAATCAGTGAAAACGAAGGTGGAGTCCGCCATCCCCCTGGAGCGACAGATCCAGGGCGCGCGCCTCTACGACAAGGGCCGGCGTTGGGTCACCGGCGCGAACGGGCCGATGTTCGTCGAGGCCCGGATCCCGCCGGTCGAAGAGGTCCCCCTCGCCGAGATCGACCTCAGCAACCCGTTCCTCTACCGACAGGGGCGGTGGGCATCCTACTTCGAACGTCTGCGCAACGAGGCTCCGGTCCACTACCAGGCCCACAGTCCCTTCGGCCCGTTCTGGTCGGTGACGCGTCACGCCGACATCATGGCGGTGGACAAGAACCACGAGGTCTTCTCCGCCGAGCCTCTCATCGTCATCGGAACACCCCCGCGGTTCATGGACGTCGCGATGTTCATCGCCATGGACCCGCCCAAGCACGACATACAGCGGCGCGCCGTACAAGGTGTCGTCGCACCGAAGAACCTCCACGAGATGGAGGACCTCATTCGCGAGCGCGTCAGGGACGTCCTGGACAACCTGCCCGTCAACGAACCGTTCGACTGGGTGAGCACGGTGTCGATCGAGCTGACCGCCCGCATGCTGGCCACGCTGTTGGACTTCCCCTTCGAGGAGCGGCACAAGCTCGTCGAGTGGTCGGACCTGGCAACCTCGATGGAGCAGACCAACGGCGGCACGGCCACTACCGACAACGACGAGCTGTTCCGGGGCATGCTCGAGATGGCGCGAGGACTCACTGAACTCTGGCACGACAAGGCCGCCCGGCTCGCGGCCGGCGAAGAGCCCGGGTTCGACCTGGTCACGATGCTGCAGAGCGATGAGAGCACCAAGGACCTGATCAAGCGTCCGATGGAGTTCATCGGCAACTTTGTTCTGCTGATCGTGGGCGGCAACGACACCACACGCAACTCGATGAGCGGCGGAGTTCTTGCACTCAACCAGTTCCCCGACCAGTTCGAGAAGCTCAAGGCCAATCCGGACCTGATCCCGAACATGGTCTCGGAGATCATCCGCTGGCAGACGCCGCTCGCGTACATGCGGCGGATCGCGAAGACCGACACCATGCTGAACGGTCAGTTCATCCGCAAGGGCGACAAGGTGGTGATGTGGTACGCGTCCGGCAACCGCGACGAGACGGTGTTCGAGCGGCCGGACGAGCTGATCATCGACCGTCGCAACGCCCGCAACCACATCGCTTTCGGCTTCGGCGTGCATCGGTGCATGGGCAACCGGTTGGCCGAGCTGCAGCTGCGGATCCTCTGGGAGGAGCTGCTCCCGCGCTTCGAGAGGATCGATGTGGTCGGTGAGCCGCAGTACGTGCAGTCCAACTTTGTTCGCGGCATCAGCAAGCTGATGGTCGAGCTCACCCCCAAGGGCAGCGGATGAGCTCAGGGCGCGCGGTGGTGGTCGGCGCCAGCCATGCCGGGGTGCAGCTGGTCACCAGCCTCCGCCGAGAGGGTTGGTCGGGTGAGATCGTGCTGGTCGGTGACGAGTCGGCGCTGCCGTACCAAAGGCCTCCGTTGTCGAAGGCATATCTGGCCGGGAAGTGCTCGCTGAAGGAGCTGGCCATCCGGTCGGAGGACTTCTACGTCAAGCAGGACGTCGAGCGCGTGACTGCCAGCGTGCAGGAGATCGACCGGCCGGCGGGCGAGCTCGTGCTCGGCACCGGGGACCGCTTGTCCTATGACGCTCTTGCTCTGTGCACGGGAGCGCACCCCCGACGTCTCCGCGCCGAGGGTGCCGACCTCGACGGGGTGCACTACCTGCGTCAATCGTCGGGGGTGGAGCGGATCCGCGAGGACGCGATCCCCGGGCGCAACGCCGTCATCGTGGGTGGTGGGTACATCGGGCTGGAGACCGCCGCCTCGCTGCGCTCGTTGGGCCTCCACGTCACGGTCCTCGAGGCCGCAGACCGGGTCCTCGAGCGGGTCACTGCCCCTGAGGTGTCGGCCTTCTTCACACGGATCCACCAAGAAGAGGGCGTCGACGTGAGGACGAACGCCTCGGTAGAGGCCCTGGTCGGCGACACCCGCGTGCGAGAGGTGGTGCTGGCCAGTGGCGAGTCGGTCCAAGCGGACTTTGTGATCGTCGGAATCGGGATCGAGCCGACCACCGAACTCGCCGAGGCAGCCGGCCTGGTCGTGGACGACGGGATCCTCATCGACGCCCACGCCCGCACCAGTGACCCTGACATCGTGGCGGCCGGGGACTGTACGTCGCAGGACATCCCCCGCTACGGCCGACGAATCAGGCTGGAGTCGGTCCCGAGTGCAGTGGAGCAGGCCAAGGTGGCAGCGGCGACTATCTGTGGAAATGACAAGGAGGTGGCGGCGCTCCCGTGGTTCTGGTCGGACCAGTATGACCTCAAGCTCCAGATCGCGGGACTCAACACCGCCTATGACGACATCGTCATGAGTGGTGACCCGACCCGTGACCGCGACTTCACCTGCTACTACCTCCGGAAGGGCGAGCCGATAGCTGCTGACTGTGTCAACCGTCCCCGGGACTTCATGACCACCAAACGCATGCTCACCCAGGGGACTGCGGCCGACATGGCCGCCCTGACAGCGGAGGTGGCGGTGTGAGAAGCCGCAGTGACCGCTGGTCGTGGTCACCATCGAGCCATTGCCCGCCGAGGTGAGCAAGGATGGCTTGGAGGTCGACGGTCTGGACGGCGATGGGAGTCCTGCGTATCGTTCCGGACTTGCGTGACTCGGGTCGGTCCGCGGGCGCGAGAGGCGTCCCCAGAGACGCCCGCGGGCCTGCGTGGTGGCTGGCGTTGCTCGTCTGCAAACCGCTGCTGCTGCTGGGCAGGAGAGCGGACTGGCGCGGTACGGAGCGCCTGCCCGGGTCGGGAGGCGCGGTGCTGGCGGCCAACCATGTCTCCCAGGCCGACCCGCTGTTCCTGGGGGAGATGATCCTCGCCCAGGGCCGGACCCCCCGGTTCATGGCCAAGGCGAGCCTGTTTCAAAGTAGAGCAGTCGGCTGGTGGTTCCGGTCGGCCGGCCACGTCGAGGTCGATCGGTCCGACGGCCGGTCAGGGATCCGTGCCGCGGTCGAAGCCGTGGAGCGTGGCGCTCTTGTCGTGGTGTATCCGGAAGGATCGATCACAAAGCGACCGGATGGACGTCTGATGTCGCTCAGGTCGGGTGCTGTCCGCATCGCACTCGAGACGTCGGCTCCATTGATTCCCGTTGCTCAATGGGGCGTGCAGGCGATCGTGCCAGCCTACGAAGGGAGGGTGGTGCTGGGCCGCCGCCGTCGTCGGGTCACCCTGCTGGTCGGGGACCCGGTGCAACTCGAGGACCTCCGAGAGTTGCCGAGGGCGACGGCAGTCGCTGCAGGGGTGCAGAGGCTTCAGGACACCCTCGCCGTCATGGTCGACCAACTGGCCCACGAGCACGCTAGGAGCGTGCGGGCGTGTCCAGGTCAGTGACGCGAGTCGGTCGCGAGACACGAATCGCTAACCTCTCTGACATGCGGGGACCATCCATGCGCGAACGGTTCAGGGAGCACATGCGCGCCGCTGTCCTCGAGGCTGCCCACGACCTGATCGTCGACCGCGGCTGGGACCGGGTGCGCATGGGAGAGGTGGCGCATCGTGCCGGGGTGTCGCGAGCGGCGCTCTACAAGGAGTTCGGTGACAAGGCCGGCCTTGGAGAAGCCCTCGTGCTCCGCGAGGCCTCGCGCTTCCTGGAGGGCATCCAGAAGGCGCTGGAGGCACACATCGGCGATGCGAAACGCGGCATCGCAGCAGCCGTCGACTACACCTTGATCGAGGCCGAGCGCAGCCCCCTGCTCAAGGCAGTGCTCATCTCCAACCGAGACCTGGATGCGGGCAGTCAGCCGTCCACGGGGATGCTCCCGCTGCTCACGACATCCGCGCGGCTTCTCGACCTCGCCTCCGACACCCTAGCCGCATGGGTGGCGAAGAGTTACCCGAGTCTTCCCCCAGACGACGTCGTCGACGCGGCCGACACCATGGTGCGCCTGACGGTCAGTCATCTGGCGCTCCCCAAGTGGGACCGAACCGCGACGGCGCGCAAGATCTCCGACGTCGCCGTCCGGTTCCTGTCCCTCGAATCGTGACCTGCACCAGCCCTCACGACCGCCGTCGACCGCGAGCCCCTGCGTGCCTCAGCGAAATGTAGAGTCGCGGAACCCGCCGCGCCCGACCCACCGGCGTACGCACAGAGCGCTGCGAGCCCATCCAGGAGTTGCCATGTCAGCTGAGTTCCTGCCCCGACAGCCGGAGCCGCGGCGGATCCTGCTGGACTATCCCCACCGCGAGGCCGGTCATTGCGGTTCCGGAGCGCTGAGAGACCTCCTGGAGTGGGCCGGTCTCGGCTGGGAGGAGGTACCGAGCGAAGGTCTGGTCTTCGGGATGGGCGGCGGTCTGGGTTTCACCTATCTGCGCGTGCCGGCTCTCACCCCGCCCATCTACTTCGTCGGGCGTAGCAGCGACCTTGAGGTCGACCTTCTTTCGAGGCTCGGTGCAGAGGTCGACGTCCGTGGCACCGACGACCCCGTGACCGGTTGGGGCTGGGTCCGCAGGGAGCTCCAGCGAGGCCGTCCCGTGCTGATGTGGGCGGACATTGCTGAGCTGCCCTACCTCAATGTCCGCCTTCAGATGAGTCGGCATGACATCGTCGTGATCGGTTATGACGACGAGACGGAGAAGGCTTTTGTGGTGGACAACGACCGAGCCGAGGTGCAGGAAGTCTCCTACGAGGCTCTTGCGCGGGCGCGCGCGTCACGGTCGTTCCCCGTGCCCACGAGGCACACCACGTACTTCGTGAACTGGCCCCAGAGCCTGCCCGGTCTCCGTCCGACCGCGGCTTCGGCCCTCGTCGCCTCGGTCGAGAACATGCAAGCGCCGGTAACCGCGATTATCCCGGATACGTCGGCGCTGCCGCCGGATGCCGTTGCTGCTGCGGGGATCAGTGGAGTCGCGGTATTCGCCGAGGATGTCGACCGGTGGCCGGGGCTCATGCCCGAACCGGAACTAGACGTCGCGCTGCGTTCACTCCACGCCTTTGTGGAGAAGGCAGGGACCGGCGGCGGCCTGTTCCGCCGGTTGCAGGCACAGTTCTGTACCGACGTGGCTCGGCTAACGGGGTCCGCTGAGATGGCGAAGGCCGGAACCGCGCTCCTGCGCTGCGCGGACACGTGGTCGGCGCTGGCTGCGGCCGGCCGTAGCGACGCAGCGACGTTCGACCGCTGGCGACGGGTGAATGAGCTCATCGCGACGCTCCCCAGCGACGAAGACCATGCCATCTCTCAGATGCGCAAAGCGGCGGGCGAACTCAGCGATGGGTGACCAATCGTAGGCAAGTCAGCGAACGCCAGCACGCGAGCACCACCGCCGAGCTCGGGACTGCTGGCTCGGACGTTTGTCTGCTACACCGGCCTCCTGGTGACTCTCGTGCCTGCATCTCCGATGGTGGGTGTGCCCGAAACAGAGGCGTCTCCAACTTCTCGAACCGGCGAACGTGCGCGGCCCCACTTCGCCCTGATGGAGGCGGCTAAGGTCAGACCCTCGCAGGTCCTACGACGGGGCGCAGGGGAGATGCGGGCCCTCGCGTCAGTCCGTCGGTCGTAGTCGGATGGGCTCGGCCGTCGCCGCCCGTGCCAACAGCTGGCCACGCACCACCCGAGCGCGCTCGTCCCGATCGGCCGGCCGCAGGCGCCGGCTCCTCCCGCGTCCGTGCGTGCAAGTGTCAGGCCAACTCCGAGACAAGGTCAATGACATGACGCAGCAGCGGGACCGCGATCGACCGCTCCTCGGCGCTGAGCGATGCCCAGGCCACTGATAACCGGTCGGCGACCAGTCCGCGCTTAGATGCCAGGAGGTCCTCACCGCGTTCGGTGAGCGTGAGGACCCGCCGGCGCCGATCGTTCTCGGCTGCGATGCGACGCAGAAGCCCGGCGGCTTCTAGCGCGGCGGCCTGCTGGGTCACGGTCGGTTGGCTGAGCAACGTGTACTCCGAGATTGCGACGATGCCTTCCCGCCCGCAGGCCTGGACAGCATCCAGCAGTACCAGCTGCGGCACGGTGACGTCCTCGAAGAGGGGCTGCAGTCGGCCCCTGGTCCGCCGAGCGACCGCCAGTAGAGCCAGCACGGCGTCAGCGAACTGCGCGCCGTCAGCCAGCTGCGTGAGGTCCGCTACGCGTCCAGCGTCCGTCCCATCCCCCGCAGTGCCCATGCGCGCACTCCCATCCTTGGACGCCCACCTAATGCCACCCGCGGCGCCGGAGGGCGATGGTGAGCTGTTGCCGCCACGCTACCGACCGCGTCGGACTGTTGCGGTCCATGGCGCCCCGAAGCCACGGCTCTGCTCGGTGGGCAATGTTGCCCATTGGGCACGACAGGTCATACTGCGCACATGGATCGTGGACTGCGTGACCTCAAGCGAGAGGCGACGGGACAGACGCTGGCCGTGGCGGCGTTCGAGCTCACCCGAGAGCGTGGCCTGTTCGGTTTCGTCACCGCGGACGTGGTCGACCGAGCGGGCTACTCGCGACGTACCTTCGCGAACCACTTCTCCTGCAAGGAAGAGGCGGTCGCTTCGGTCGCGTTCGGCCGGGTCGACGACGTCAGCGAGATCCTGACCAGCCTCCCCGCAGACCTGCCCTTGCTCGACGCCCTGCTGGCCGTCATGAGGGAGCAGTTCACCGAAGACACGTTGCTGACGATGCGCGAGCTGATGACGATGGCGCGGCAGTACCCGACCCTGGAGCCCTACGTCCTGGGTGTTCAGCAGCGCATGCGTCATACCGCCCAGGAGCTCTTGGGGTCGGTGGCCGGGGAGCGATACCCCTCGATCTATGTGCCGCTGCTGTTCGGCGCGGTGTACGGCGCCGTGATGGCCGCCCTGGAGGGCACCCTCGACGTCCACCTCAGCGGCGAGAGCGACCTCAGCTCCGCCGCGATGGACTACAGCTCGTTTCTCGACCTGACCTTCGACTACCTACGCAACGGCCTCTAGAACCCCCTCGCCCTCAAGGAGCACCAGACCCATGTCCACCTTCCTGTACCGGCTCGGACGAACCGCCTTCGGCAAGCCGTGGCTGTTCATCTCGGGCTGGCTCGCGGTCCTCGCCGTGGTCGTCGGTGCGGTCGCTATCAACGGAGTCAGTGTCAGCTCCGAGATGAAGATCGAGGGCACCGAGGCACAGACCGTGCTCGACCGCGTAGCCGATGAGCTGCCTGCAGCCTCGGGAGGTCAGGCCAGCGTCGTCTTCACCGTCCCGGAGGGTGAACGACTCGACACCGCGGACCGCCTTTCGGTGATCACCAACACCGTCAACGACGTCTATGACCTCGACAAGGTCGTAAACCCCCTCGACCTTGCGCCGGGTGCGGCTGATCAAGGCGCTCCAGGCACTCCCAACGAGAATGCACCGGGCACTCCCCCGACGGGATCGGCGCAGGGGCAGACGCCTCCCTACCAGCCGCTGCTGGTGGACGGAGCACCTGTGCCCGGCGTGCTGGTGTCCTCCGACGGTCAGGTCGCGCTGTTCCAGTTCCAGTTCACGGTCGCCTCGACCTCCTTGACCGACGATGACGTCACCTCGGTGGTCGAGGTGGTGGAGCGCGCGGAGCACGGGACCGGGATCACCGTGCTCCCGAGCGACTCGCTCAAGGCCATCGAGATCCCGGTCGGCATCGGCGAGGTGATCGGTCTCGCCGTCGCCGCCCTGGTGCTGGTGCTCACCCTGGGCTCGCTGATCGCGGCCGGCCTTCCCCTGGTCACCGCGCTGGTCGGGGTCGGCATCGGCGTCGGCGGAGCGTACGCGCTCTCGACGGCCGTCGAGATGAACTCCGCCACCCCAGTGCTCGGTCTCATGGTGGGCCTCGCCGTCGGCATCGACTACGCGCTGTTCGTCGTCAACCGGCAGCGACGGCTCATCCTCGACCGCGGACTCACCGCGCAGGAGGCGGCCGGCAGAGCAGTCGGCACCGCGGGCAGTGCCGTCTTCTTCGCCGGCGTGACCGTCCTCATCGCACTGACCGCACTGACCGTGATCGGCATCGCCATGCTCTCCACGATGGCCCTGGTCGCGGCGTCCACGGTGGCCCTGGCCGTCCTCATCGCGCTGACCCTGCTGCCCGCACTGCTAGGGCTGGTCGGTGAGCGGATCTGCTCGGACAAGGCGCGAGCCCAACGCCGCGCCAAGGTCAAGGAGGAATCACACAGTGTCGCCGACCACTGGGTCAAAGGCGTGATCAGGTTCCGGTGGCCCGTCATAGTGGGTGTGGTCGCCATCCTGGGCGTGATGGCGATCCCCGCCGCCAGCATGAACCTGGGCATCCCCACCGGGGCCACCGCGAACCAGGACACCGCCGCCCGGCAGAGCTACGAGGCAGTCTCGCAAGGCTTCGGCGAGGGATTCAACGGTCCCCTACTCGTCACCGCAGAACCCACCGGCACCGCCGGCCGCGTCACACCCGAGCTGACCGCGAAACTGATCGCCGACCTCCAGGACCGAGACGACATCGTGCTGGCCGCCCCGGTCGGCGTCAATGAAGCCGGCGACCTGGCCGTGTTCAGCGTCATCCCCACTTCCGGCCCGAGCGACGAGGCCACCAGCGACCTGGTGACTTCGCTGCGCGAGCCCGACAACGCGATCGCCGGCGACAATGAGGTACAGCTGGGCGTAACTGGGTTCACCGCCATCGGCATCGACATGTCCGACAAGCTCGCCGACGTCCTTCCGCTCTACCTCGGCATCATCATCGCGCTTTCCGTGCTGATCCTGATGCTGGTCTTCCGCTCGGTAGTCGTCCCGATCAAGGCCACAGCCGGCTTCCTGCTCAGCATCCTGGCCACCTTCGGTGCCACCACTGCCGTCTTCCAGTGGGGCTGGCTCAGCAGCCTCTTCGGGTTCGACACCGGGGGGCCGCTGATGAGTTTCATGCCGATCATCGTCACCGGCATCCTCTATGGACTGGCCATGGACTACGAGGTCTTCCTGGTCTCCTCAATGCGCGAGGCACACATCCACGGTGAGGGAGCACGGCAGAGCGTCGTCCACGGGTTCGACCAAGCCAGCCGGGTCGTCGTCGCAGCCGCCATCATCATGGTCGCGGTCTTCTCCGGCTTCATCTTCAGCCACGACATCATGATCAAGCAGATCGGCTTTGCCCTCGCCGCTGGCATCCTTATCGACGCCTTCGTCGTCCGGCTGACGCTCGTCCCGGCGCTCATGGCCGTCTTCAACGAGCGAGCATGGTGGCTGCCCCGCTGGCTCGACCGCGTGCTGCCAGACCTCGACATCGAGGGGGACAAACTGCTCACGATGCTCAACGAGGAGGCTGAGGCCCCGGGTCGTCAACACCTCGAGGTCCGCAACTGAAGTAGGCGAAGCTTCCAGAGTCGAACGTCGGGCGATGTTTCAGGAGCCGCTCCAGACCTACGGCGTCTGCCAGCCTCTCTGAACGTGGGCGGCCATCGGCCCTTTGGCTCGACAGTCAGCCTGGACCGCTCCGCGAGTCACACAAGCGCAGCTCCGTTAGTCCCAGCTCGCTGCGCGGAAAGCGCTCAACGTCGCTGCTGGGGTTGATGGAGTTGCTTGGTGGCCGCCATCGCCGGGCCCCCGGACGGGGTGTCTGGGCCCGCCCATCAGCGATGAGTTAGCGAACGGCTGACCGAGGGCGTCCGGCGCGATGGAGGTTGGCTTACCGCCGGGGCGCGCCTGGGCGCCTCCACGTGCGAAACCGCGCGGGACGAGAAGGAACATCGTGGGGGCAGGCTGGACCGCGTTCGCGCAGGTACTCCTCGAGGTCGCCCAGCCCTCGGGCGATATCCCTGCGCAGCTTGCGTTCGGCAACGAACCGGAGGCGCGGAGGCGGATGCTCGCGAACCCACGCGGTGTACATGAACTGGCCCATGCACCAGCATGACCCGAACGCGATGCTGCCAGCCACCAGCGTCCACAACACGACTGCCAACGCATCCCACAACGCGCTTCCCAGCTGTTGCCATGCCGGCCCGTACGGATCTCCGTACCTCACTTCGTTCACCTCCACCCCTGGCGGCGAGCCGGGCCTCACGATCACCCCAGCCACAGTGGCACAGCCCACGGTACGCCGAAATACATAGGAGGAACAGGGTAGATTCGGGAAGCGCGCTATCGAGCCTTGTCAGCGTCGATTCGGCTCCGCGGGCGATCCCCGGGACGGAGAGGCGACGCCAGCATCCACACTGAGCACGGAGTGAGTTGTGTATGGAGCAACCTTCTGGCCGAACAATGACCCCCGGGACGGCAACGCCCAGGCTCAGCCCGGGAGGTTCAGGACGCCGACCGGGGCACAGCGTGACACGCGAGCAGATAGCTCGGGCCGCTCGCGAGCAGTTCGCCGCCGGCGGCTACGACCGCGTGACCATGAGGTCAATCGCGGCACAGGCAGGCGTCGATGCCGCCCTGGTGGCATACTTCTTCGGCTCGAAACGGGAGCTCTTCGACGAGGTGACCGTCCTCTCTTTCGATTCGGCCGCGTTGAGGGCTCAGCTCCTCGACGGCGACTCCAGGGACGTCGGCGAGCGCCTAGCCAGGTGCCTGATCGAAGCCCTCGATGAAGCAGGCCGGCGGCAGCGCATCCTCGCAATCATCCGCACCGCCGGGGTCGAAGCCGACACTGCCCGCATGATTCGGGACAAGTTCACGACGGGGGTGCTGGAACCGATCGTGTCCCAGCTCGGAGCCGGGCAGGCACCACTGCGCGCCGTGCTCGTCATGTCGCAGATCCTGGGCATTGCCGTGGCTCGCCACGTCGTCGGACTCGAAGATCTGACCTCGGCAAGCCAAGACGAGCTGGTGGCCGCGTTTGCTCCTACGTTGCAGCGCTACCTGGTCGGCAACATCTCCTGACACGGCGTCCGTCTGCCCGCGGACACTCGGCCCTATCTTCGACCCGCGTCGGCTTGCAGCCTCCCCACCGCCACCCGTGGGTCGCGGCGCCTGCGCAGGCGTCCCCGGCTATGGCGCAAGAGACAGAGCAGGATTCCCCCTCGGCTAGCGGTATGGGTGCTACATGCAACAAAAAGCGGAGGGCGAGCTGGTCTCGGTGGAGACAATCGAGCAGGAGCTGACGTTGTTGGTGCGTGGCGCCCAGAAGGTGCACTTGCGCGGTGGGATCGAGCGGCCCCCACGAGCGCGGCTCGGAACCCTCTGGTCCGGAAGAACGGCGCCGGACTGTCTGCGTCAGATTGGCAAGCCCTGGTTGAAGTGGGTCACGTCCACAGAAAGGAAGAGGGCCGAGGCGGAGGCGACACGTGACCCTCCGAGCTGCTTCATGTCGGCTTCCATGAAGAGCTTGCGCCCTTCTGTGCGGACGACCCTGGCCGCGAGGTCGTAGGTAGTGCCGAGGATGACCGGTGAGTCGTAGAGCACCTCCAGCTTCCGGGTCACCGCAGGACCGCCCGTGAGGTAGAGCAGGAACCCGAAGAGGTCGTCGAAGACGGTTGCTACGGCACCACCGTGGGCGATCCCGGGTGCGCCGACATGACGTTCATCGAAGACGTGGGTCGCGTGCACCTCCTCTCCTCGACGATTGACGGTGAGGTGGTGGCCGTGCGGGTTGTCGGGTCCACAGGCGAGGCAGTGGGTGTGGTGCGGCGGAAGCTGAGCACCATCAGCGTGCAGCCGGAACTTCTCGTTCCAGCTGGCGAGGAGCTCCTCCATGCTGCTCACAGCGCTTCACCCCGCCGCTGAACGCGACTGGCAGGTGTCGCGAGACCGTCGAGGACCAGCTCGCTGACCGCGGCAGAGAAACGCGATGCGTCGGCGGATGGGTCGGCGGACGGCCCCTCGACGGCCGCGCTGAGGCCAGCGACGGTGATGGCACCGAAGACGCTCAAGGCCACGGCGCCCGGATCGGCGACCTGGCGCAGCGACCCGTCGGAGACACCCTCAGCCAATAGTTGCTCGATCGGTTCGTAGAAGGCAGTCCGCAGTGCCGCCGCCAACTCGGGCAGCCGGGTCGCGCGTCCAAGGTCGCCGACCAGTGCCCGACACAAGGACGGGTGCTCGAGCATCACGCCCAGCTGCGCCAGCACAGCCGCCTCCAGTCGGGTCCGAGCATTCTCCTCACTCGCTACCGCAACCCCGACCGCCCCGGCGATCATGTCCAACAGGTCGCCGAGGAGAAACTCCAGCACGGCATTCTTGCCGTCGAGGTGATAGTAGATCGTGGCCTTGGGGATGCCCGTGGCCTCAGCGATGTCTTCGATCTTGGTGCCGTCCAGACCGCGCTCCGCGATCAGCTCCGCCGCCCCGTAGAGCTGACTGGCCAACTTCGCCGGAAGCTTCCTCATCCCCCACGTCTCCGTTCGGGTGCCGTCGATCTCGGTGAGGTCGCGGGTCTCGACCTACGCGACATCGTATGTTGTACTCACAATACAAACCAAGAGTTCGGAAGATGACGCGGCCAACCGAGCGACGTTCGGTGGGCGGCACGCTCGTCGCCCCCGCCCACTGTCCGTACTCGACATCGATCACAGCCGAGGGCCGCGGATGAAGGATCGACCGCGAAGGAGATGTCTGATGAGCGATCAGCCACTGACCTACAGCCCGTTCGACGCCGAGGTGATAGCTGACCCCTATCCCGTCTACCGAGAGCTGCGGGCCAACTCCCCGGCCCACTGGTCGCGCGAGGCCAACTCGTGGGTACTCAGCCGGTACGACGACGTCTCCGCCGCCCTGGCCGACCCGGCGACGTACTCCTCAGCGTCGGGCATCTTCCCAACCCCACCCGGGGTCGACATGACGGAACTGTTCCTGCCGATGCTCATCATGAGCGATCCACCCCGGCACACCCAGCTGCGCCAGATCGTCAGTCGAGCCTTCACCCCGCGTCGCATCGCAGCGCTCGAGCCGCACATCGAGACCTTGGTCAAGGACCTCCTCGACCAAACTCCGGAGGCAGGCAATTGGGAGTTCGTCTCCGGGTTCGCCGGCCCGCTTCCCGCCATCGTCATCGCGGACATGCTCGGCGTTCCGCGTGACGACCGTGATCAGTTCCGGGCATGGTCCACCACGCTGATCCAGTCGAATCCTGTCCGAGGAGAGTTCGGCGCCGGGCTGGATGCCGCCGCCGCGCTCTACGAGTACTTCACAGCCTTCCTCGCCGAGCGACGCGCGCACCCTCAAGACGACCTCATGACGGCACTCGTCCAGGCCGAAGTCGACGGCGAGTACCTCAGCGAAGAAGAGCTGCTCGGGTTCTGCCTGCTGCTGCTCGTCGCCGGGCACGAGACCACCACCAACCTACTCTCCAACAGCGCCGTGGTGCTCGCCCAGCACCCCGATGTCCGACAGCAGCTGGCGGACGACCCAGAACTCGTGCCGGCCGCGGTCGAGGAACTACTTCGCTTCGACTCACCCGTCCAGGGCCTCGCGCGAACCCTCACCGCGCCGGTGGAGCTGCACGGGGAAAGCATGCAGACCGGTGACACGGTGCTGCTTCTCTTCGGTTCGGCCAACCGCGACGATCACGCCTTTCCCCACGCAGACCGCTTCGACGTCAACCGGCACCCCGAACGACAGGTTGCCTTCGGACGCGGCATCCACTTCTGCCTCGGCGCATCCTTGGCCCGCCTCGAAGCACGCATCGCTCTCCAGACACTGCTGACTCGCCGTCCTGACTGGGACGTCGACCTCGACGCGGCCGTCAGGCTCCACTCCGGCCCGATCCGGGGCTACATCTCGCTGCCCATGCAGTAGACGCCCAACGCGGAACGGACGACATACGAGACGATCCGCGATCGACCCGCACCGTGTCCTCGACACCGAGGACGTCGCAGACGCTCCGCTGGCTCCTGGCACGGGTCGTCCACCGCAGAGCGGAGCCAAGCACCTACGGCGACCTCCAAGACTGGGAGGGCACGGTCATCGAGGGCTGCGGCATGCCGTCGAGACGCTCCGGGAATGCTGTGGTCACGACCCTGTGCGAACGTCAACTTCGCCGCCGTTTCGTCACGGTCTGGTCGACCACTCCGCCGGTCCGCACACGCGCGAGTGCAGACTCCTGTCCCGGTCCGAGAACGTCCGCTGACCAGTAGCCGCGCGGGTACCCTGAGACGCATGCCCTACCGTCGCTGGACCCGGCTCGGGATAGTCGCCGTGGCCAGCCACCTCGGCTACGAGCTAGCCGTCGGGGTCGGGGTGCCGGGTGCCCCGCGGATCGGCGTGCGGCCCGCCGTCGCGGGGTACGCCCTGGCGACCGCCGGCGCCTACCGGACCGCCGGTCGTCTCCCTGGCCCGCGCGGAGACCGTAGGTTCGCGGCCGCGAACGGGCTGTTCGCGGCCGCGGTGATCTCGCACTATGCGAGCTGGCCGCGGGCGACCTGGCACGGACTCCCCTGGCTGGTGGAGTGCGAGGGGATCGAGGGCGTGTTGATCGTTCCCTACAACATGGTGCTCCAGGTGTCGGCCGTGGCCGTCGTGGGCGGACTGGTCGAGAACCTCAGCGCCTGGCCGTGGGCGCTCGCGGCCGGCCTCGTCGCCGTACCGGCACTGCGCTGGCTGACACCGCGCGAGTACGACCGTCTGCTGGCGCAAGCGGCCGCCCAGCCGGGCTGGTGGAACCGGCGGCTGGCAATCCGGATGCGAAGCGGCAGCTAAGAAGGCATGGGCACCGACAGACACCAAGCAGTCACGGACGGCACGGTTCATGAGCTCACGCGTACGGGCACGCTTCTGCGGGTCGAGGCCGGGTCGGCTCGCGACGAGGTTGGGAAGACCTGGTCGAGGATCTAGTCCATCCCCTCCGCCTGGACGAGCCCGTCTCGGCCAATGCCCATCAGCGAGTCCCGGAGATGCTCGGGTAGAGCACGTCTGCGTCGCAGAGGACGACGAACAGCACCGTCAAGCACGCCCTTCTCCTGGTCAGTCCGTCGGCGGCGTCGCGGGGCGGCCCCTGTTCATCACGGCCATGTAGACCATCAGGGGCTGGCCTTGATCCGGGTGCTTGCCGACCTTGCGGTACTCGTGGTCGCCGGCGGCGAGCAGACCGATGAGGCAGGGCCGGCTGACGTTGAGGAGCTCTGCGGCCTGCTGGGTGGCGAGCTCGACGTGCGCCAGCACAACAAGCGTCTCCTTGGGGTCGCGGCCGGGAGGAGTCGGATGACGCTGTCGGGGTGGGTGGCGAGGTCGTCCTTGACGTGCGGCGCGGCGCGACGGCGGCGCTGCCGGGGTTGGACGGGACGAGTGGCCAATGCGGTCATGGTGCTTCTTTTCTCGAGGCGGGCACGAATTCGCAATACTCGAAGCAAACGGAGCGTTTCAATCTTCGGGTGGGTCTTCTTCCGCTCTCCCGAGGCTCCAACGCGTTCACAGGTTCCCGAGGTCGGGACGCCGGGCTTCGGCGGCGGCGCGTTCGCTGGCGTTGGCGCGGGTGTAGCGGATGAGCATCTCGACGCGGGTCCAGCCGGCCATGGCCATCAGGCCGGACTCGGAGCCGCCGGCGGCCAGCCAGCGGTGGGCCGCGGTGTGGCGCAGTCGGTGGGGTCGGAACCCGGTGATGCCGGCTCGTTCGGCGCGTCGGCGCAGGGAGCGGTAGAGGGCGTCGGCGGCGAGCCCGCAGCGACGTTCGCCGAGCCAGAGTTCTTCGCGATCGGCATGGGGCTGGGTGGTGCGAACGGCGAGGTAGGTGCGGATCGCGGTAGCTGTGGCCTGGCCGATGGGGATGACGCGGCCGCGGCCGCCCTTGCCGCGCCGGATCGTGACGAGGCCAGTCGCGAGGTCGAGGTCGCCCGCGGTGAGGGCGATGACCTCGCTGAGCCGGATCCCGGTCTCGGCCATCAGCCGGATGATTGCCTCGTCGCGGGCGTGCCGTAGCGGACGCGCCGTCGCGGGAACGTCGGCGGCCTCCGGCTGGCAGGTCTGCAGGAGCGCGCGGACCTGGGCGACAGTGAGCGGGTCGACCACGGGCTGGTCCAGCTTGGGCGAGGTCATGCCCTGGAACGGGGCACCATCCAGGTGCCCGACTGCGAGAAGCCAGGCAGCGTAGCGGCGCACGGCCTGTTGCCGGATCCGCGCCGTGCTGGGCGACCGACCGGCATCCAGCATGGTCGTGATCCAGGTCTGCAGGCTGGTGCGTCGCATCGGCGGCAGGTCCTGGGTCTCGGTCCAGGTCAGGTAGCGGCCGACGGCGTCGAGGTAGAGGGCGATCGTCTTGGGGCTCTTGCGCTCGGAGGTGAGCGCGAGGCGCCACTCGGGCAGGGGGTCGCGGGCGGTGGTGGTAGTGAGGTCAGTCATGGCGACAACCGACCAGCGGGCCGTCAGCGTCACGCGCTCAGCAAAGGCCGACGACTACGACGCGAAGCGGGGACGTGGTTGGTCCGGATAACTCAGCCGTTTCTGGACACTTGATCAAATCTCTAAATGCTTTCAGGCTCGGAATCCGTAGATTCCGAGCCTGAATTTGGTAGCGGGGGCAGGATTTGAACCTGCGACCTCTGGGTTATGAGCCCAGCGAGCTACCGAGCTGCTCCACCCCGCGTCGGTGAGAGGAACCTTACAGGGATGGAACGAGGGACCCAAATCGAGGTCAGCGACCCGAGATCTCGATGGCCTCCTCGATCAGCCGGCGGGCCTCCTCGGTGAGGCGGGCCCACTTGACGGTGTTGCCGTTTCGCTGCGCCTCCTCGGCTTCGTCGAACGCCGCGTCTGCTCGCTCGAGCAGCTCCCGGATCCGGGCCTGGGTGCCTTCGGGGAGCTCGGGTGCCTCGGTCGGTTCCTCGGTCGCGCCCTCGGACGGCTCCTCGGTGGGCTCCTCGGCGGGCTCCTCGCCCGTCTCGGGGCTCGGCTCCTGCGCCTCGGCGTCGTCGGGCGATGCGCCAAGTGAGTCGGCGATGGCGTCGCGCAGGGTCGTGCCGATCCCGACGTTGCCGTTGTAGGAGACGAGCACGAACCGCAGGATCGGGTAGCTCGACTCCCCCGCCCGCTTGGTGTAGAGCGGCTGGACGTACATGAAGCTGTCCTGGACGGGCAGCGTCAGCAGGTTGCCGAACACCGGCTTGGAGTCGCCGTTGGTCGTGAACGAGACCAGCTCGGCGCGCACTTCCTCGTCGTTGCTGAGTGCGTTGGCGATCAGTCGCGGACCGTCGGTGCGCTCGTTGGGCAGCTCGAGCACGGAGATCTTGCCGTAGTTCTCCTCGTCGGTGGCGTCGCTGTTGACCGCCATGTAGGCGGCGAGGTTGTCCTTCTCGCGAGGCACGTAGACCGAGGTGAGGGACCACGTCTCGCCCTCACCGACGTCGGTGAAGAGGCGGTAGGGCGGCTGGAGCCGGTCGACGGCCTGCGGGTCCTTGGGCACCTCGAGCCGCGTGGAGCCCTTGAACCAGTCCTGGGCGTCGGTCTCGTGGTAGCGCTGGTACTGGTAGCGCTGGGCCTTGAACATGTCCTCGGGATAGCGCAGGTGGGGCTTGAGCGACTCGGGGATCTCGTCACGGGACTTGATCACGCCGGGGAACACGCCGTCCCAGGCCTTGAGGATCGGGTCGGTGTCGTCCCACGCGTAGAGCGTCACGGTGCCGTCGTAGGCGTCGACGGTCGCCTTGACCGAGTTGCGCAGGTAGTTGATCTCGTCGGTGGGGAGCGTCTGGAAGCCGTTGTTGTCCTGCAGGGAGTCCTCGGTCATCGTCTCCAGGGACTCGCGCTGCGAGAGCGGGTAGCGGTCGGTGACGGTGTAGCCGTCGAGGATCCACTGGATCCGACCGTCGATCACCGCCGGGTAGGGGTCGGAGTCGACCGTCAGCCACGGCGCGACCTTCTCCACCATCGTGCGCGGGTTGCGGTCGTAGAGGATGCGGGAGTTCTCGTGGACGCGCCCCGAGAGCAGCAGGTTGGGCTCGCCGAACTTCACGGCGTAGAGGAGCTGCTCGGGGAGGCTGCCGATCTCGACACCGCCGGTGCCGTCGTAGGTCATCTCCTCGCTCTCCTCGGCACTGTCTCCCTTGGGCAGGTCGAGCTCGACCGGGTCACCGCCCTCGGGCTGGCCGACGATGCTGTAGCTCGGGCTGAGCTCACCGAAGTAGACGCGCGTCTCGTAGCCGTCGGGAGTGAGCTCGGTGAGGTCGCTCTCGTCGGCCTCCTGGCCCTCGGCCCACTCCACGCCGCTGCGCGACTGGCTGCTGTTGTCCTTGGGGCGCTGGTTGGCGTAGGCCGCGATCACGCCGTTGCCGTGGGTGTAGACGGTGTGCAGGTTGGACCAGTTCTGGTCACCCTCGGCCAGGCCGCTCTGGTCGAGCTCGCGCACCCCGAGGACCACCGCCCGGTCGCGGCCGTCGATCTCGTAGCGGTCCACGTCGAGCACGTCGCGGACCGAGTAGAAGGCGCGCACCTGCTGCTGCTGCTCGAAGATCTCGCTCACGACCTTGGGGTCCACCAGCGGCACGCTGTCGGTCATGCCGTCGAGGCTGGACAGCCGACCACCTCCCGAGATGGCCTCCCCAGACACGTCGGCGCGCTCGATCGTGTCGAGCTGGTAGGCCTGGCGCGTGGCGTCGATGTTGGCCTTGATGTAGGGCCCCTCGCGGTCTGGCACGTTGGGGTTGACCTGCACCCCCTGGACGACGCCGGGCACGATGAGGCCGAGCACGATCGCCGAGAGCGCGAACAGCGCCACGCCCAGCGAGGGCAGCAGCCACGTGCGGCGCCAGATGTTGGCGAGGAACAGCAGTGCGCACACGATCGCGATGCCGGCGAGGATCTCCTTGGCCGGCAGCACGGCCTTGTCGTCGGTGTATCCCATGCCGGTGAAGATGCTGCCGCTGGAGACGACGAGGTCGTAGCGGTCCAACCAGTAGTCGACCGCCTTGGCGATCACGAAGACGGCCAGCAGCACCGAGAGCTGGACGGCTGCCGCGCTGCTCAGCCGGTCGCCCGGCCGTGCCGAGAGTCGGATGCCGCCGAACAGGTAGTTGACCAGCAGCGTCGCCATGAGGCCGATGACTGCGAGCGCCATGACGTAGTCGGTGAGGTAGTGCCACCAGGGAAGCTCGAAGACGTAGAAGCCGGCGTCCTTCTCGAAGTAGGGGTCATTCGTGCCGAACGGCTGGCTGTTGCGCCACAGCGAGTAGCTGCGCCACTGCCCCGAGGCCGAGGCCCCGGCGAAGAGGCCCATCAGGATCGAGATGCCCGCGACCATCCAGCCGACCCTGGGCGCGATGACCTGGCGGTAGCGGTCCAGGCCGTCGTCGGCCATCCCCGGCATCGCCGGCCACAGGACCGGCCGGAACCGATAGGCGAGGGCGATGGTGACCGCGACGGTGGCGGCCATCACGCCGCCGAAGACGAGGAACAGACCGATCCGCGTCCACAGCAGCGTCGAGAAGACCCCGCTGTAGCCGACCGAGGCGAACCAGAGCCGCTCGGTCCAGAAGCTCGCGAACGCGCTGAGCAGCATGAACATGGCCACCAGGACGCCGGCGGTGATGACCAGGCTGCGTGACCTGCGCGAGGGCGCTGCTGCCGGACGCGCTGCGGGCCTCGGCCGCTGGAAGTCGCCGCTCATGTCACTCATTCGGTGCCCTCGGATTCGTCGGTCGACCCGCCTGGCTCGTCTGCGAGGGGGACCTGCTCCAGTGTGGCGTGCAGCAGGTGAAGCAGGCCCGGGACCAGGTCGGTCCCGTCGACGACGGACTGCTCGTCGTCGTGGGCCCGCAGGCGCAGGGCGCAGTAGGCCGCGCCGGCGCGCGTCGCGCCCGCCACGATGCGCACCTCCTGGCGCTGGGGGTGCTCGCGGGCGAACTTCTCGGCCTCGGCCGGGTCCTCGGGGATCTGCGCGTCCGCATCGGGCGGGAGCACCAGCCTCTCCACCACGGCGGCACACCCTGCGACGCTGGGCGGCCACACGATGGACTCCAGCGCCTCCTCGAGCTGCTGGCCGGGCGGGAGGCCGTCCTGCTCGATCGGGGTGAACGAACCCTCGTCGCCAGGGCCGTCGATCTCCATCATCGCGGCGAGCGCGGGCTCCTGCTCGACGAGCGCCGCAGTCTCGACCAGGGCGTAGAGGCGGGCCGGCTGGTCCCAGCCCTCGCGCCCGACGTGGGACTCGATCTCGAGCACGGCCGACGCCAGGGCGGGGTCGGCCGGTAGGTCCGTGGGCACGTCGGCGGGTGGGAGACCCTCGTGCTGGTCTTCGAAGGGAGGGTTCACGCGGGGTCCTCACAGGTCGGCAGGGAGGCGTCGGGGTCCTCGACCCATGCCTCGATGGACTGGACGGCGTCGTGCATGGTGGTGGCTCGGACCAAGCGCATGTCCTCGGAGTCGACGCCTGCGACGCCGTCGCAGTTGCCGGCCGGCACGAGGAACAGCTCGGCACCCACGTCGCGGGAGGCCGCGATCTTCTGCTGGATGCCGCCGATGGGACCGACCTCGCCGTCGCGGGTGACGGTGCCGGTGCCGGCGATGCTGTGGCCGCCGGTGAGCGAGCCGGGAGTCAGGGTGTCGTAGACGGCGAGCGCCATCATGAGCCCGGCGCTGGGGCCGCCGATGCTGTCGCCGATGTCGACACGCACGTCGAAGGGGAAGGTGAACCCCGACCCCGGGGTGATGCCGACCCTCTTGTCGCCGTCGAACTCGCGCGGGGTGACCTCCACGCTCACCTCGTCCCCGTCACGTCGTACGACGAACTCCAGCGGCTCGCCGACCGGCGCGGCGTCGACCGCCTCGACCACGTCCTGCGGCTCCGAGATGGGCCGACCCCCCACCTCCAGCAGCACATCGCGCACCTCGAGGCGCCCGTCGGCCGGGAGGTCCTCGCTCACGTCGAGCACCTCGACGACCTCGTCGACGTCGTAGCCGAGCTCGGTCAGCGCCGTCGCGACGGCAGAGTCCTGGGAGGAGACCATCTGCACCGTGCTCATCCGCTCGCTGCTCTCGTCGGTCTCGTCGGGTGCGTAGACCGCGGAACGCGGGTAGACCGCCTCGTCAGGGTCGACGTAGGCCTTGAGCAGCTCGAGCAGGGTGACCGACTCCTGCGGGTCGTCGACGTAGATCGTGGTGAGCCGGAGCTCGCCGTCGTCGTGGTAGGCCTTGTGGCCGGAGACCTGGACCTTCTCCTTCCCCTCGGTCGCGGAGAGGATGTCGACGGTCGGGCCGGGGCTGTAGGTGACGTAGGGCAGGGCGGTGAACGCCGCCACCGCCCACAGCACAGCCAGCAGGCACGCGGCGATGAGGCCCGCCCGGGTCCGCTGACTCATGGCGTCACTCTCTCAAACGCCGACAACTACGAGACGCGACGGGTGCTGTCCGAGACGTCCCGCTGGGTGGGGCGTACGGCGATGCCGGTGCTGCGGTCCCGCACCCGCTCGGGAGCGACGTGGCGCCGGGGGGTGTGATCCTTGGCCAGGGCCCTGCCCAGCCGTTCGGCGGCCACGTCCCGGTCGACCTCGCCACGCCCCTCGCGCCCGACCCATCCGGCCCAGGTCATGGCAGCGACCAGCACGACCAGCGACGGCACGAGCCAGAGCAGGATCTCCACGCGGCAAGACTAGGCAGTCGCGCCCCCGAAATGCCTACGGCGTGCCGACCCACTCCTCGCTTCCGTCGGCGAAGACCTGGTGCTTCCAGATGGGCACCTCGGCCTTCAGCGTGTCGATCAGCGCCCTCGACGCCTCGAAGGCGTCGCCGCGATGGGCCGCCGTGGTCGCCACGACGACAGCGAGGTCACCGACCTGCAGCTGCCCGACGCGGTGCACCGCGGCGACTCCGCGGACGTCGTGCGCGGCGGCGACCTGCTCGCAGACGTCACGCAGGCGGTCGAGCGCGCTCGGGTGGGCGGAGTAGCCGAGAGCGGCGACCCCCTGCCCGCCGTCGTGGTCGCGAACCTGACCCACGAAGAGCGTGAGCCCGCCCGCACCGGCGTCGCCGAGGGCGTCGAGGACCTCGGACACGTCGAGGGGGGTCTCCTGGATGGCGACGAGCCGGACGGGATCACTCACGATCCGAAGTCTAGGCTCCGCCGATCTGGGGAGGCTGAGTACCGTGGGAGGCATGAACGACATCCCCGGAGAGGGCGCCGACGACCAGCCCAACCCCTTCAAGGGCACGCCGTTCGAGCAGATCTTCGCCAACCTCGGTGGACTGGGTGGGCTGGGCGGGCTCGGCGGCGGGCCCGCCGGCGGCATGCCCGACCTCGGCGGCCTCATGGCGCAGATGCAGGCGTTCCTGCAGCCCCACGACGGCCCAGTGAACTGGGAGGTCGTGGCCGACGTGGCCCGCAAGGTCACCGCCCAGCAGCCCGACCCGACCCCGACCCGGTCGCAGGCCGACGCGGTCGCCGACGCCGTGCGGCTCGCCGACCACTGGCTCGACTCGGCCACCGAGCTCCCCTCGGGCGTCAGCACCACGGCAGCGTGGTCACGGGCCGAGTGGGTCGTGGAGACCCTCGACGTGTGGACGGTCCTGGTCGAGCCGGTGGCAGGTTCAGCGTCGACCGCACTCGAGCAGGCCCTGCCTGAGGAGATGCGCCAGCTCGCGGGTCCGTTGATCTCGCTCCTCTCCAGGGCCAGCTCGGGCATGGTGGCCAGCCAGGTCGGGGACGGCCTCGGCACCCTCGCCGGCGACGTGCTCAGCGCCTCCGACATCGGGCTGCCCCTGGGCCCGACGGGCAAGGCTGCTCTCGTGACCTCCAACGTCGAGGCGTTCGCCGCCGAGCTCGACGTCAGCGCCGACGACGTGCTGCTCTACCTCGCGCTGCGCGAGGCCGCGCACCAGCGCCTCTTCGCCGGGGTCCCCTGGCTCCGCGACCACCTCATCGGCGCGGTGGCCGACTACGGCAGCGGTGTCGAGATCAACACCGCAGGCATCGAGGAGAAGCTCCAGGGCCTGGACCTGGGCAACCCGGCAGCCATGCAGGAGGCGTTCTCCGGTGGTCTGTTCGACCTCGAGCCCTCCCCCACCCAGAAGGCCGCCCTCGAACGCCTCGAGATCACCCTCGCGCTCGTCGAGGGCTGGGTCGACGAGGTCGTCGGCCAGGCGACCGCGGAGCGGATGCCGGCCGCCGCCAAGCTGCAGGAGACCGTTCGGCGTCGACGCGCCGCCGGGGGCCCTGCCGAGCAGACCTTCGCCTCCCTCGTCGGCCTGGAGCTGCGCCCGCGCCGCCTGCGCGACGCCTCGACGCTCTGGGGGTCGCTGCGCACCCGCCAGGGCACCGAGGCCCGCGACGGGGTCTGGATGTCACCCCAGCTGCTCCCGACCGCCGCCGACCTCGACGACCCGCTGGGCTTCCGCGAGGACGCCGTCGCACCGGAAGGCCTCAGCGAGGAGGACTTCGACGCAGGACTGCGTGACCTCCTCGACGGCGGCCCCGAGGGCCGTCCGCAGGAGTGAGCGCGGCGAGCAGCTCGCACGCCGACGCCCTGGCGGTGCTCCGAGCCTGGACGCCTCCGACTCCGGAGCAGGCGCAGCTTCGCGAACGCTATGTCGCCCTGCTTGAGAGACGTCACGACGCGATGTCGCGCGACTGCCGGCCCGACCACCTGACTGCCTCGACGCTGGTGCTCGACGAGAGCGCGGAGCGAGTGCTGCTCACCCTGCACGCCAAGTCCGGGCGCTGGTTCCAGCTCGGCGGACACGTCGAGCCCGGCGACTCGACGCTGGCCGGGGCTGCGTTGCGCGAGGCCCTCGAGGAGTCGGGCCTGACCGCCGGCGACCTCGTGCTCGACCCGACGCCGGTGGTGCTCGACGCCCACGACGTGCCGTTCTGCTGGCCGGGCGAGGGCGTCCAGCACCTCGACGTCATGTTCGTGGCGCGCGCCCGCGCCGGCGCGGACCACGTCCTGAGCCAGGAGTCCCTCGACCTCGCCTGGTGGCCGGTGGACTCGCTGCCCAACGCCGAGCTCACACCGTTCGTCGCCCTCGCCGGAGGAGCCCTCGCGGCGGGTCAGGCCTCGCTCTCGCTCGAGGGCGGTTCCACGTCGGCTCCCGCCGACCATCCCAGCAGGTAGCCCCGCGCCCTCTCGGACCTGGGGTAGCGCTCCACCCACGCCCAGAACTCCCGTGTGTGACCGGCCTCGATCAGGTGGGCCAGCTCATGGACCAGCACGTAGTCCACGACCCAGTCAGGCATCCCCTGCAGGCGGGTGCTGAGACGGATCGACCTGTCGCCCGGAGTGCACGAGCCCCAGCGCGAGGTCTGGTTGGTCACCCATCGCACCGACTCCGGGACAGCCAGCCCGCCGAGGTAGAGGTCGTTGAGGCGTGCCGCCCTGGCCAGCAGGTCGGAGTCGGAACGGTGCTTGCGGCGCTCCTTGCGCTCGAGCCGGGCGACCATGTCGGCCACCCAGGTCGCCTCGTCGCGCTTGCTCATCGTGGCCGGGATCAGCACCACGATCCGGTCACCGTCGCGATAGGCGGAGACGGTACGACGGCGGCGGCGCGAGCGTCGTACCTCGATCTCGGGGGACGACCCGCTCACCGCTTGTCCGCCCAGGCCAGCAGGCGCTCCACCGGCCAGGTGTTGACGATCCGGTCGGGGTCGATGCCGGCTGCCTCGGCGCGCTCGCACCCGTGGTCGACCATGTCGAGCTGTCCGGGGGCGTGGGAGTCGGAGTCGATGGAGAACACGCAGCCGATGTCGCGGGCCAGCTCGATGAGGCCGGTGGGAGGGTCGCGCCGCTCGGGCCGGGAGTTGATCTCGACGGCGACGTCGTGCTCGGCGCAGGCCTCGAAGACTGCGCGCGCGTCGAACTGCGACTGGGGACGCAGGCCTCGGTTGCCGGTGACGAGGCGGCCGGTGCAGTGACCCAGGACGTTGGTGAACGGGTTGCGCACGGCCTCGATCATCCGCCTGGTCATCGGGGCGGCGTCCATCCGCAGCTTGGAGTGGACGCTCGCGACGCGCACCTGGAGCTGCGCCAGCATCTCGTCGGTCTGGTCGAGCGACCCGTCGTCGAGGACGTCGACCTCGATGCCCTTGAGGAGGGTGAACTCACCGCCGAGGTGGGCGTTCACGGCCTCGACCACGCCGAGCTGGCGCGTCAGCCGCTCGGCGCTGAGCCCGTTGGCGACCCGCAGGCGCGGGCTGTGGTCGGTGAGCACCAGGTAGTCGTGACCGAGCTCCATGGCGGTCATCGCCATCTCCTCGATCGGCGACCCGCCGTCGGACCAGTCGGAGTGGGAATGGAGGTCACCACGCAAGAGGGCTCGCAGCTCGCGCCCGCCCTCTGCGAGGGGCCCGGACGTCTTCTCGAGACTCACCAGCCGCTCGGGGACCTCACCCCGGCAGGCCTGGGTGATGACGGCGGCGGTGCTGGGCCCGATGCCGCTGAGCTCGGTCAGGGTGCCGGCCTCGGAACGCGCCCTGACCTCCTCGTCCGGCAGCGGCAAGATGGTGCGCGCGGCGTTGCGGAACGCCTCGATCCGACGGGTCTCCTCGCGTCGGCGCTCCATCAGGAACGCGATCCGTCGCAGGGCTGCCACCGGTCCTGGACCGGGGGTGTGGGGATCACGAGAGGACATGGGCGACTCCTCAGCGACCCTCGAAGCTGGGTGCGCGCTTCTCTCGACTGGCTCGCATGCCTTCCTGCAGGTCGGCGGTCGCCAAGGTGAGCGGCTGCGCCAGCGCCTCCCACTGAAGAGCACTCTCGTGGTCGGCGTGACCGCCGTCAAGGAGTGCGATCTTGGTCAGCCGGCTCGCGATCGGCGCGGTCGCGGCGATCCCCGCGGCAGCGGCGAGCACCTCGTCGTGAAAGGAGTCAGGCTCGATGACCCGCGACACCATGCCCAGGCGCAGCGCCTCGTCCGCCTCGACCACCCGACCGGTCAGGAGGAGGTCGCGCGCGTGGGCCTCCCCCACGACGTTGGGCAGCAGGTAGGTGCCGGCCATCCCGGGATGCATGCCGAGCTTCACGAACGGCACGCCCATCTTGGCGCCACGCGCGGCGTAGCGGATGTCGCAGGCGAGCGCCACGCACAGGCCCGCACCGATGGCGTGGCCGTTGATGGCAGCGATGGTGGGGACCTCGAGCCTGCGGATGGAGAGCCATGCCCGGTAGAAGCCCATCATCCGGTGCCGCAGCTGGTCGACGCTGGCCTCGGGCTCGCTCGCGATCCACCCGGTGTCGCCGCCCGAGCAGAACGCCGGACCCGCACCGGTGACGACGACCGCGCGCACCGACCTGTCGCCCGCGAGCTCGTCGATCGCCGCCACCCACGACGTCGTCATCTCCTCGCTCATCGCATTGCGAAGACCGGGGTTGTCGAGGGTCAGCACGGCGACGCCCTCATGGGGACGCTCGAGCCGGAGGTGGGTGAGGTCAGCCATGGCGAGAGAGTACCGACGACGGCCTCTCCCGGCATGGGCGCCGACAACCGCTCGGCCACGCTCAGGCGTGGTGTGCGTGAGCGTGGCCCACGCGTGGCGTAGGGTCTTCGACGGACCACCGGCACCCGCCGGCGGACCCCGGCGGGCTTCCCCTCACGACCACCCCGTCGCGACGACCACAATCTCTACAAGCAAGGAGGCCGTCATGGCGGAGACCTGGAGCGGTGAGTTCTACTGCGTCAAGTGCAAGGAGAAGCGCGAAGCAGAGGGCGAGGTCCGCGTCAACGACAAGGGCACCAAGATGGCCAAGGCCGTCTGCCCCGTCTGCAGCACCAACCTCAACCGCATCCTCGGCAAGGCGTGAGTCTCACCACCTAGCTGATCGACGGCGGCACCCCCCGGGGGTGCCGCCGTCGATGCTTTCCCGGCGTGGGAGCGCGCAGGCGATGCGCCTGTGGAGAAGCGCCCCTGCAGCCCCTTGCTCTGGCAGCGTGTGGGCCATGGACGACGGGGCTCTGCGCGTGCGCCTGGCAGCACCCGAGCCTCGGCCCGGGGCCCTCGACTCCGCGCTCGCGGCGGCTGGGCTCGAGGTCGACCCCCGGGCAGCGACCGGTGTCGTCGTCTCGGCCGGGCGTTGCGCCGACACGGAGGTCCAGGCCCTCATGGAGCGCTGGATCGTCGACTCCACCCCCCACCTCCTCCTGGCCGCACACCCGCACGGCGTCGAGGTCGGACCCTGGGTGCTGCCCGGCGTGAGTCCGTGCGGGCACTGCGTGGCGGCCTCCACGCTCTGCGAGCCGCAACCAGCCCTGCCGTCCCTGTCGCCGGCCCTGTGGGCGTTGGCCGCAGGGTGGGCAGCTCGCGACATCCAGTCCTGGCGGCGGGGAGAGACGCCCAGCACCTGGGCGACGTCCTGGCTGCTCGGGGCCGACCCGGTGCCGCAGTCACGCCGCTGGCTGCGCCACCCCTACTGCGGGTGCGCCTGGTTCGACCTGTGACCCGCCACGGCCGCGCTAGCCTCGAACGATGCAGACATGCAGCCTGTGCGGCACCACGGCCGACGATGCGGAGGCACTCACGTGGACGACCTCGGTCGAGAACGGCAGGCACCGGGTGTTCTGCGACGAGTGCTCACGCACCCACCTGCGCGCCATCGAGGGAAAGCTCGACAGCGACTGGTGGTGAGCCTGCCCTGAAATGACAGGACCGGTACGACGCCACCTCGGCGTCGTACCGGTCCTGCTTCTCACCCGCGATCAGGGCGAGGCCTGGCAGCCCCGGCCGGAGGAACCGTTCCCCCGGGTGGGACGGGTCAGATCGCGCGGGCGAGGGCGAGACGTGCCTGCTGCGCGGCCTGCTCAGCCTTGCGGCTCATCCGACGGGCCATGGCCAGCTGGTGGCCGCGCCGGAGCTGCTGCGCCTCTCCCAGGCGCGCGGACATTTGTGCGCGTGCGAGTTCTTCGTGCATGAGGTTCATGTCAGTGCTTCCGTTCGTGAAGTTCATGTGGATGGGTGTTCCTTCGGTGGGTCGTGCGGTGACGCCTAGGCGGCGGCTCCGTCCTGGTTCTTGCGAGGCCGTCCGCGAGGACGCTTGCGCGGGATCACCGCGCCCTGGAGGAAGAGCTGGCCGCCCCAGACGCCCCACGGCTCGCGCCGCTCGAGGGCTCCGTCGAGGCACAGCGCCCGCACGGGGCAGTCCGCGCACAGAGCCTTGGCGTACTCCACGTCCCGGGGGGACTCGGCGAACCACAGCTCCGCGTCGTTCACGCGGCAGGGCAGCAGGTCTTCGTCCACGTCGGCCACTGCGTCGTGCAACGCCCCCAGGGGCGAGAAGACATCGGCAGCGGCGGTGCGGTCGAGAACGCTGATGGTCATGTGTGTCACCTCCTACTCGTTGACCTGATCGCGGGTGGATGAGAAATCGAAAAAGGCCGCGGATCCCGGTGTTCGGGTTCCGCGGCCTGGAGGCTGCCGATGCGAGCTGACTCAGCTCGTCGGTGGACTCCAGGCGGGGGGACCCCAGAAATCACCCTTGGGACGGGCGATGACGGCGACGCCGGCGAAGGCGGCCACCACGCCGGCACCGAGTGCGCGCACGGCGGCGCGCGGGTGACCGGACATGGGCAGGCCGAGGGCCGGCGTCGAAGCCGTCTTGGTCTGGGTGTAGATCTCCATGTGGGGCCACCTCCTTCGGGGCGTAGGGCGCAGGTCGTCGTCAGCGACCCGATGCGCGTGGGCTGTTGGTCGAGAACGCTAGACCCTGCGCGATGTCAGGGGCAAACGATTTAACGGGGATTACTCAATCTTTTTTCTCAGGCACTCTCGGAGAGGAGCGCGAGCACCTCGTCGCCGTACTTGGCGATCTTGCTGGGACCCACCCCGTTGACGCGTCGGAGGGCGCTCTCGTCACCGGGACGGTGCTCGGCGATCAGCTGGAGGGTGGCGTCGGTGAACACCACGAACGCCGGCACCTTGTCGGCGGAGGAGCGCTCCAGGCGCCAGGCCCGCAGCCGCTCGTAGAGCGCCTCGTCGTAGGACGCGGGACACCCCGCGCAGCGCCCGGTCTTCTTCTCGGCCGGGGTGGTCAGGGCGCCGCCGCACTCACGACACCGCATGGCCTTGCGGTTGCGTCGGGTGCGACCGCTGGTGCGAGCGGACGCGTCATCGGTGCCCGCGACCACGGCGTCGAGGAACGGCGAGCAGGACCGTGACGCTCGACCGCCCGGCTCGCGGGCCGAGGCCCACGAGACGTGCAGCTCGTCTCGCGCGCGTGTCATCGCGACGTAGAGAAGCCGGCGCTCCTCCTCGATCTCGGCGGGGGTCCGGGCCTGGGAGATCGGCATCATCTTGTCGTGCATGCCGGTCACGAAGACCGCATCCCACTCGAGTCCCTTGGCGGAGTGGATCGTGGCCAGGGTGACGGCGTCGGCCACCGGGGCGTGCTGCTCCGCGGCACGACGGTCGAGGTCGTCGACGAAGGCAGCGAGGTCGGCGCCCGGGTGCGTGGTGCCGTAGTCGCGGCCGAGGTCGACCAGCGCCTGCAGCGACTCCCACCGGTTGCGGACCTCGCCGCGACCCTCGGGCGGCTCGGTCGTGTGGCCCATCTGGCCGAGCACCGCGACCACGGAGTCGGCCACTGAGTCAGCCCCGGAGCCGTCGGCGGTGCTGCGCGCAGCCCCCCGCAGCAGGCTGATGCCCTGACGCACCTCGGGCCGGTCGAAGAACCTCGCGGCACCTCGAACGACGTAGGGGATCTGTCGTCCTGCGAACGCCTCCTCGAACCGCTCGGACTGCGCGTTGATCCGGAACAGGACCGCGATGCTGCTCGCGGGCGTGCCCGCGTCGCGAAGCCGCGCGATGCGAGTCGCCACGGCATCGGCCTCGGCCACCTCGTCCTCGGCGCGGTGGTAGACGACCGCAGCTCCGCTGCCGCGCTGTGCGAGCAGCTCGACGCCCTTGCTCGCAGTGCCGTCGAGCAGCCGGTTGGCCGCCGCGACGACCTCGGGCGTGGACCGGTAGTTGCGCACGAGCTCGACCTGGGTGGCCCCAGGGAACCGGAGGGGGAAGTCGCGCAGGTAGCGCGCGTCCGCACCCGCGAAGGAGTAGATCGTCTGGGCGGGGTCTCCCACCACGCAGAGCTCGTCGCGGCCTCCCAGCCACAGGTCGAGCAGGGCCGACTGGAGCGGGGACACGTCCTGGAACTCGTCGACGACGAACCACTTGTACTGGCGGCGGACCTGTGCCGCTGCCGCCTCGTCCTCGGCCAGCAGGCCCGCGGTGAGCAGCAGGACGTCCTCCATGTCCATCCGGCCCTGGGCGCGCTTGACGTCCTCGTAGGCGTCGAGCGTGCGGGCCACGACCTCGGGCTCGACCCCGCTCACGGTGCGACCGCGCTGCCGGGCGACGCGGACGTAGTCGTCGGGTCCGACGTTGGAGACCTTGGCCCACTCGACCTCGCTGGCAAGGTCGCGCAGCATCGCCCGGTCGGCCGAGAGCCGCTGGCGCCGGACCGCCAGCGCCATCATCGCGAGCTTGGACTCGGTGAGCTCGGGGAGGTCGCGACCGTGCACCCGCGGCCAGAAGAAGCGGAGCTGGCGCAGGGCCGCCGAGTGGAAGGTGCGCGCCTGGACCCCCGGTGCGCCCAGCGCCCGAAGGCGCTCGCGCATCTCGCCGGCGGCGCGGGTGGTGAAGGAGAGGGCGAGCACCTCGGTGGGGGCGTAGACCCCGGTCGCGACACCGTGGGCGATGCGGTGGGTGATCGCGCGCGTCTTGCCGCTCCCCGCGCCGGCGAGCACTCTCACCGGCCCTCGGAGCGCCTCGGCGACCTGCCGTTGCTCGGGATCAAGCGCGTCGAGCAACGGAACAACTCCTCGAGTGCGTGTGTTGGGGCCGGTGTCCACCAGCCTAGATCCCGGAGGGGACACTCCCGTCATGACCTTCACGATGTTCAGCACCCCGTGGTGTGGCTACTGCCACCGGCTCAAGAGCCAGCTCGACCGCGAGGGCATCGAGTTCGAGACCGTCGACATCGAGCAGCACCCCGAGGCGGCCCGGACGGTCGAGGAGGCCAACGGCGGCAACCAGACGGTGCCCACCCTCCTCTTCGCCGACGGCAGCACGCTGACGAACCCGTCGGTCGCCCAGGTGAAGCAGAGGCTCGCAGCCCTGTCTTGAGCGGGGGCTAGCCTGAGGGTGTGTCTCTCCTCAACTCGATCGACCACGACCACGTCCTCACCGCCATCGAGACCTGGGACACGGCGGGTGGCTCGCTCTACCTGACGGTGAGCGGATCGAAGTCCACCCACGTGCTGCTCCACCACGGCCGCGAGTACGACGCCGCAGCCATCGCGGGCATCGCCCACGGCCTAGCGACCGGGCGCACGCTGACGGCCTCCGACATCCCCGGTGGCGCGGCAGCCGCCGCCAAGACCCTGACGCGGCTCGGCTTCGAGGTGCGCGACGACTCGCCGCCGGGCGTGGCGGCCGCCACGCGTCGTACCACCCGGGCGACCGGGGGCTCGAGCGTCACCAGCAGCACCGGTGGGTCGCGCTCGGCCGCAGCCCGCCCGGCGGCCAAGCCCCGGGTGGCGGCGAGCGACAAGGTCTACGAGCTGTGCCCCACGTGCTTCCTGGCCCTCCCGTCGACCGGCGTGTGCGACAACTGCGCCTGAACGCCTCAGCACACCGCGCCTAGTTCCAGCCGCCCTCCAGGGGCTGGCCGAGCCACTGCACGATCAACGAGGTCGAGATCGAGACGCCGCGTGGGACGAGCAGCCTCCCGGCACGGACGTCCTCGAGGAACTCCTCACGCGTCCACCAGCGGGCATCGGCGATCTCGGCCTCGTCCACGTGGATGTCGGTCGTGGTCGCGTGAGCGACGAAGCCGAGCATGAGGCTGGCGGGCAGCGGCCAGGGCTGGTTGCCGAAGTAGTCCACCGCTCCCACCTCGAGCCCGACCTCCTCGAGCACCTCGCGCCGTACGGCGTCCTCGAGCGTCTCGCCCGGCTCGCAGAACCCGGCGAGGGTCGACCAGCGGTTCTCCGGCCACGAGGGGTGCCTGCCGAGCAGCAGGGAGTCCTCGTGCAGGACCGCCATGATCACGGCCGGATCCGTGCGCGGGAACTGCGGACGGTCGCAGGCCGTGCACCGCAGCTCGTGACCGGCTGCGCGGCTCTCGAGCACGCTGCCGCACCGCGGGCAGAACCGCGTGGCGTGGTGCCACTCGGCGAGCCCGAGTGCGTGGAAGAGGAGGGGCGCCTCCTGCGGCGCCCGGGCCAGGTCGGGCAGGACCGCCCGCAGCGGCACCCACTCCCCCGGGACGCCCGGCGCCTCCTGCGGGTCCACGATGACAGCGAGGTGGACCACGTCGTCGCGATCGCCGAGCAGCACCAGCCGGCCGGGCGGCGCCTGGTCCGGCGCGACCCAGACGACCTTGCCGTCGGCGGGGCGGATGCGGTTGCCCGCGACGACCAGCACCCGCGTGCCGGGGTCGGCCATCTGCTCCTTCAACCACGCGTCGTCGGTGCGCCTGAGCCCGTGGCGGTTGTGGGCGTGTGCGGAGAGGGCCACGTGGGGCAACGTCTCGTCGGTCACCTCCACCACGCTAGCCGGTAGCGTCGCCGTGTGAGCACGCACATCGGCGCCCAGCGAGGCGACATCGCCCCCACCGTCCTGCTCCCCGGAGACCCCCTCCGGGCCAAGTGGATCGCGGAGACGTTCCTGGAGGGAGCGCGCTGCTACAACGAGGTGCGCGGCATGCTGGGCTTCACCGGCACGTGGCAGGGACACCCCGTGTCGGTGCAGGGCTCGGGGATGGGCCAGCCCTCCATGGCGATCTACGTCAACGAGCTCTTCCGCGACTTCGACGTCGAGTCGGTCGTCCGGGTGGGCTCGTGCGGAGCGCTGGCCGAGGAGGTGGGCGTGCGCGACCTGGTCATCGCCTCCGGCGCATGCACCGACTCCTCCATGAACCGCATCGCTTTCCACGGCCTCGACTACGCACCGGTCGCAGACTTCGGGCTCCTGCGCGCCGCGGTGGAGGCGGCGGAGTCGCGCTCCGAGGGACCCGGGTTCCACGTGGGGCTGCTGTTCTCGAGCGACTCGTTCTACCCGGCGCGGCCCGAGCTGGCCGGCGAGATGGTGAAGTACGGCGTCCTCGCCATCGAGATGGAGGCGAGCGCGCTCTACACCCTCGCGGCCAGGCACGGGCGCCGAGCGCTGGCGATCTGCACCGTCTCCGACCACATCGTCACCGGGGAAGAGACGACGTCCCAGGAGCGGGAGCAGACCTTCGGCGACATGGTGGAGATCGCGCTGACCGCTGCGCTCGGCCAGCGCTGACCGAGTCCCCGCGGGGGTGGCGGCAGACGACACGACCGGCCCGAGGGTGGCGGCAGACGACGCCGACCCGCCCGAGGGTGGCGGCAGACGACGCCGACCCGCCCGCTGCTGATGTCGTACGCCGCCAGGGTGGGCGGGGCTGATGTCGTACGCCGCCAGCCTGCCGTGCCCCGGAGCCGTTCAGCCTCGGCTTAGAAGCTGCTCCAGCTCGTCGCGGCCGGGAAGGCGAGGCGGTTCCACCGTGTTGCCGGTGCGGACGTAGTGGAAGGCCGCGCGGACGTGCTCGACCGGGACGGAGTGGAGCTCGGCCCAGGCCAGGCGGTAGAGCGCGAGCTGGAGCGGGTCAGCGGTCTCTGAGGCGTTGGTCTTCCAGTCGACGACCAGGAAGCGGCCCTCGGGCTCGGCGTAGACCGCGTCGATGCGGCCACGCACCACCTGACCAGCCAGCACCAGCGCGAAGGGGGCCTCCACCGCGGCCGGGGCTCGATCGGCGAACGGGCCGGCCTCGAAGCGCTCGATGACGGCGCGGAGGTCGTCGGAGTCGTCGATGCCGCTGTCGGCACGTCCGGGGAGGTCCTCGTCGTCCAGGAGCAGCTGTTGGCCGAACCTAGTCTCGATCCAGGCGTGGAACGCGGTCCCGAACCTGGCGGCGGGTGCCGTGGGACGCGGCATGGGCCGGACCAGCTCGCGCGCGAACGCCTCCGGGTCGTCACGGAGCCTGGCCAGCGACGTGACGGACAGGCTCGAGGGAAGGGGCACCTCGACGTCGGTCGAGCGCTCGGCGCGCGCCTCTGCGAGGAGCTGGTGCAGGTCGTCGTCCCACTCGGCGACCCGCGCCGCCTCGATCATGTCCAGACCCTCGTCGGGGGCGGTGGGGTCGATGCGGCGGACGAGCTCGGCTGCGGCCAGCCGGCGTCGCGCCTCCTCGCCCGGGCCGGAGACCGGCCAGGGCCGGGACTGGTCGACCGAGGCATTGGGGTTGAGCGTGCCCTTCTCGGGCTTCTCCAGCCACTGCACGACGGGCTCGCCCCACTCCACGAGCAGGTCACGCACGACGCGCTGGTAGTCCGACGGACCGAACGCGCTCGTGCGCTGGCCCCAGACGTAGGAGGTCACGGCGAGGTGGTGCTCGGCGCGGGTGAACGCGACGTAGCCCAGGCGCAGCTCCTCCTCGGCGTCGTGTGCGCGCGCCGCGGCACGGTAGGCGTCAAGCGCGGCCTTGTCGTGGCCGACGAGCTCGGGCTGGTCGGCGCGGTCGCCTCGCAGCGGCGCAGGGAGCACGGCCGGGGACGAGGTCCACAGGGTGCGGGAGCGGGTGGAGGGGAACCTGCTCTCACCGACCCCGACGCAGAACACGGCCTTCCACTCCAGACCCTTGGCCCGGTGGACTGTCAGGAGCTTGACCGAGTCGGCGAGTGTGGGCGTGGCCACGTCGAGCCCGTTGCCCTGGTCGTCCTCCGCCGTGAGGTAGGCAAGCAGGGCAGGCAGCGTCACGTCACCGTCGACGGACTGGAACTCCGCCACGGCCTTGACGAAGAGGTCGAGGTTGTCGCGGCGGGCGGCTGCTGCCGGATTGGTCGAGGACGCCAGCTCGACGTCCACGCCCGTGGTGTCGATGATGCGGCGCACCAGGTCGAGCAGCGGGTCGCCGACGTGACGTCGCAGCCGGCGCAGCTCGGCGGCGAGCAGGGCGAAGCGCTCACGCGCCTCCGCGGAGAACGGGTGGTCGCCCGGCGACTCCAGCGCGTCGGAGAGCGCGGGCAGCTCCGAGACGTCGATGCCGTCGGCGATGGCGAGGATCTGCGCGGCGACCCCTGCGGTCGCTGCCCGGCCTCCCACGCCCGCGATCTCCGCCGCCCGGACAGCGAGCAGCCGCAGGTCTCGAGGGCCGATGGCCCACCGCGGGCCGGTCAGCAGCGTGAGCATCGAGGGGTTGTCGGCCACGTCGTGCAGCAGCGACAAGGTGGCCACGACCTCGGCGACCTCGGACAGCCGGATCAGGCCTGACAGCCCGACGATCTCGACCGGGATCCCGGCGCTGGTCAGGGCGTCGTAGACGTCCTCGGCCTGGGCGTTGTCACGCGTCAGGACGCCGATCCCGGAGTAGCCGTGGCGATCGGGACACAGGCGCTGCACCTGGGCCGCGAGCCACTCGAGCTCGTCGTCGGCGCGCTCGAAGACCGCCGTCTCGACCGACCCGTCGGCCACGTCGGCGGGAGCGACCAGTCGGGCGACCTTGTCGCCGTAGGCGGCGAGAAGTGGCGCGGCCAGCTGGTTGGCCACCTCGAGGATGCGGCGGTCGGACCGCCGGTTGACGGTGAGCGGCAGCCGGTGGACCGTGCCGTCGGCAGCGGGGAACGTCTGGTCGAAGTTGAGGATGTTGGAGACCGAGGCGCCGCGCCAACCGTAGATCGCCTGGTTCGGGTCACCGACCGCCATCACCGGGTGGCCCAGCCCGGTCTCGGGCGTGGCGCCGGAGAACAGCCCGGCCAGCATCATGGCCTGGGCCACCGAGGTGTCCTGGTACTCGTCGAGGAGCACCACCTTGAATCGGGCCCGCTCGGCCTCGCCGACAGCAGGCTGCCCTGCCACCAGCCGCGCGGCCACGGCGATCTGGTCACCGAAGTCCATCAGCCCCAGGTCGGCCTTGAGGCGTCGGTAGCCCTCGACCAGCTCGAGCAGCTCTGCGCGGCGGTCGATGGTGTTGATGGCCTTGCTGATCGCGTCGAGGTAGGTCTTGCGCGCCTTTCCGGCGTGCTCCTCGGCCAAGGCTCGCTCGAACCCGCGCCGCGCCTCTGCGTCCACGCGCCGCACGTCGTCAGGTTCGGCGAGGTGCTCGCTCATCGCGCCGTCGAGCGCCAGGAGGTTCTGGATGACCGTGGCAGGGTGGTCGGAGAGGAGCTCGATCGAGCCGGTGAAGCGCTCGATCACCCGGGCGCCGAGCTGGTAGCGGGAGGCGTCGGACACGACGCGGGTGTCAGGCTCGTGACCCACCCGGAGGCCGTGGTCGGCGAGCAGCGCACTGGCATAGGCGTGGTAGGTCGAGACGGTCGGCTCGAGGGCGTCCTCGCCGTCGGTGATCATCGATCGGTCGAGGAGGCCCGCCCTGGTCAGGGCCTGGATGACCCGGGTGCGCAGCTCTGCCGCCGCCTTGGTGGTGAAGGTCAGGCCGAGTACCTCCTCGGGCCGGACCTGGCCGGTCGCCACGAGGTAGACCACACGCTGGGCCATGAGCGTCGTCTTGCCCGACCCTGCGCCGGCCACGATGACGGTGGGACGCAGCGGGGCGGTGATCGCCGCCCACTGCTCGTCGCTGGGCGCGTGGCCGCCCATCAGCGCCCTGAGCTCCTCGGGGGTCTCGAGCCGGATCGCCTGGGTCGTCACTGGACCGTCACCGAGCCTGCGCCCTTGGCCGGGCAGATGGCCAGGAACGAGCAGTAGCGACAGTGGGCCCCGATGCGGGCGGGGAACGTCTCGCGACGCAGGTGGGCCGCGGCGTCGGCCAGGTGGGCACGCAGGTCGGTGCGGGCGGGGCTGTCGTCGGGGTGCGTGGACTGCGGCTGGACAGTGGCCGAGGCGCCGCCCTCGGTCAGGCCGAGCTGCACCAGCTCCGCCCCGCCCGAGCGCACGGGTCGAACGGCGAGCTCGTCGAGTGCTCCGCTGTCGACGGCGTACTGGTAGAGGGCCAGCTGGATGTTGCCGATGACCTCCGGGCCGGTCGGCTTGGTGCGGCCTGTCTTGAAGTCGACCACGACCACGTCGCCGGCGGAGTCGAGCTCGATGCGGTCGGCGAAGCCCTTGAGCTGGACCTGCTCCCCGTCGACGTCCACGACGGTGCTGAACGACACCTCGGTGCCGAGCACCTCGCGCGGGTTGGCGCGGTGCCACTCGAGGAAGCGGTCGACCGCCGTGCGCACCCGGTCGTGCTCCCGCTTGCGCGACCACGGGGTCCGGAACGCGAGCCTGTCCCACACCTGGTTGACCTCGGCCATCAGGGCCTCTGACTCTGCCGGCAGCTCGCCCTCCTGGACGGCCTCGGCCAGCGCGTGGACGATGCGGCCGAGGTTGGCCGACTGGTGGGCAGCGGTGACCCCGCCCGCCTCCTGGGAGAAGAACCACGACGCCGGGCAGGCCCGAATCGCGTCGAGCATGCTGGCCGAGACCTTGACCGGCCGGTCGGCGGGACGCACCGGCGCGGCGGCACGGCTGGCGCTGCGGGTGCCCCACCAGGCGCCGGGATCGGCCGAGGGCACCAGCGGCCGACCCGCCGAGGCCTCCCGTGAGAGGGCTGCGAGACGGCGTGCGGCCGCGTCGCGGAGCGCGGGTGAGGTCTCGGGGTCGGCGACGGTGCGTCGCAGCTCGGCGACGAGTCCGCCCAGGGACAGCGGGCGTTCCGGGCGACCGACGCGGTGGGCGATGTTGACCCCCAGCTCGTCGAGGAAGCGGGAGGGCTGGTCGCCCTCGTCGTCGCTTGACCGGACGGCGGTCACGACCAGGCGACGACGCGACCGCGTGCAGGCGACGTAGAAGAGTCGCCGCTCCTCCATGAGCAGCGACCTCGGGGTCACCGGGGGCACGAGGTCGGGGCGGCCGTCGGTGGTGACGCCGATCCGGTCGGCGCCCAGGAGGGTCGCGCGGCGGCGCAGGTCGGGCCACCCGTCCTGCTGCACGTGGGCGACGACCACGAGCTCCCACTCCAGCCCCTTGGAGCGGTGAGCGGTCAGCAGCCGGACCGCTGAGCCGCGCGTGCCCCGCTCGGCGAGGGTGTCGCCCGGGATCTGCTGGGCGACGAGGTTGTCGAGGAACGGCGCCACGCCACGGTGGTCGCGCTGGGCCTCGGTGCGGGCTGCGAGCTCGAAGAGGGCGCAGACAGAGTCGAGGTCGCGGTGGGCTCGCCGCGCCGCTGCGCCACCGAGGTCGACCTGGCGTCGCAGGCGGTCGGGCCAGGACGTGCCGGACCACAGGTGCCAGAGCACGTCCTCGGCGGGCGCGCGGTCGGTCACCAGCTTGTGCCCGCCTCGCAGCAGGGCCGCGAGCTCAGCCGCTCGCTCGACCTCGTCACCGTCGAGACCGTCGAGGAACGACTCCTCGACCACACTGAGGCGCAGCAGCTCGCGGGAGGTGCGTGAGGGTTGGCCGGACTCGGCCGCGCGGTGCTTGTCACGCACCCGCAGTCGCCTCACGAGCCCGCGCAGGTCGTTGGCGTCGAGCCCGGCCAGCGGCGAGAGGAGGAGCGACTCCACCCGGCCGGGGTCGAGGTAGCCCGAGGAGTCGGGATCGTCGTTCTCGAGGTTGAGGATGGCCCTCAGCGCGTCGAGCAGGGGAACCACCGCAGGGTCGCGGACCAGCGGGACCTCGTCGGCGGCGACCTCCACCGGCACGCCGGCAGCCGCGAGCGCCCGGCGCAGTGGTGGGATCGACGACTGCCCTGAGCGGACCAGCACCGCCATGTCGTCCCAGTCGATGCCGTCCTCGAGGTGGGCGCGGCGCAGGAGGTCCGCGAGGTGCTCGGCCTCACCGCGGTCGGAGTCGAAGGTGAGCACGTCGACCTTGCCGGCGCCGTGGGGCCCGGGCACGGCCTCGGGCGCGAGGAAGGCCTCGCGAGCCTCGGCTCCGATGCTGCCGGCGAGGGACAGACGGCTGGACACGCGCTGCGCCGCCAGCAGGAGGTGGGCCCCGAACCGACGGGTCTGCCGCAGCACCACGACCGGCGCGGCCGAGCCGTCGCGGGCGGTGAACTGCGACGGGAAGTCGAGGATCCCCCGGACGTCGGCGCCCCGGAAGCCGTAGATCGACTGGTGGGGATCACCCACCACGGTGAGGTTGCGGCCGTCACCGGCCAGCGCACGCAGCAGCGCAACCTGCCCGGGGTCGGTGTCCTGGTACTCGTCGACGAAGACGTGGGCGAACCGGGCCCGGAGCTCCTCGCGATGTGCCTCCGCCTCGATGACGGAGCGACGGATGAGGTCGGCGTGGTCGGTGGCCCCGAGCGAGTCCAGCACCGTGAGGTACTGGTCGAGGAAGAGGCCCGCGGCGAGGAGCTCGGGGAGGTCATGGGCCCGACCGAGCGCCTGGAGCGCGGCGCCGTCGAGGCCCTTCTCCCGGGCTCGGGAGAGCACCGCATGCACCTCGCGGGTGAAGCCGCGGGTGCCGAGCGCCTGACGCAGCCCCTCGGGCCAGGTGACCGACTCGGGGTTGTCCGTCAGGAGCTCACGCAGCACCACGTCTGCCTCGGGCGCGGACAGCAGCTGGAGCGGGGCGTCGTAGAGCTCGGCCGGGCTGTGGGCCCGGATGAGGGAGTAGGCGAAGGAGTGGAAGGTCGAGCACATCGCGGCCGAGGTGGTGCGCCCCAGGCGCGCGGTCACCCGGTCGCGCAGCTGCTGGGCAGCCCTGCGCGAGAACGTCAGGGCCAGGACGGAGGAGGGGTCTGCGCCCCGCTGCTCGATCCGGTCGACGATCGCCTCGACCAGGGTGGTGGTCTTGCCCGTGCCCGGACCCGCGAGCACGAGCAGCGGCCCACCGGGGTGGTCGACGACGGACTGCTGGTGCTCGTCGAGGACCGGCACCTCGACCGAGCGGTCGGGCTGCACGAGGCGGTAGGTCGGATGGCTCACGGGAGACACCTCATCACGGGCCACCGACACTCAGGGCGAGACCGCCCGATCGTTGTAGATGCCGGCGCTCTCCTGGCCCGACAGCTCACCGATCGCCGCCATGATGCGGTCGGTCAGGTCACGGCGGGCGCGTCCGGCAGGGACGTCGTCGTACTCCCCTGCCACGGTGATCGGCTCGCCGAACCGCACGACGACGTGGGCCGGACGGGGCAGCCGGGAGCCGACCGGCTGGAGATCAGCCGTCCCCAGGAGGCCGACGGGCACGACGGGACAGCCCGCGGTCAGGGCCAGGTGCGCCACCCCGGTGCGGCCGCGGTAGAGCCTGCCGTCACGGGAACGGGTGCCCTCGGGGTATATCCCGAACGCCTCGCCCCGCGCCAGCACACCCAGCGCGGTGTCGAGGCTGGCGATCGCTGCCCTGCTGTCGTCGCGATCGACCGGGAGCATGCCCAGGCCCTCGAACCAGGCGCGGACCGCGGCGCCCTTGGGTCCCGAGCCGGTGAAGTAGTCGGACTTGGCCAGGAACACGAGCTTGCGCGGCACCACGATCGGCAGCACGACGCTGTCGGCGAAGGAGAGGTGGTTGCTCGCGACGATCACCGGGCCCGTCCGAGGCACGTGGTGCAGTCCCTCCACGGTGGGACGCATCACCGCGCGAAGGACCGGCGGGAGCACGTGCTGCAGGGCTGCGAAGAGCATGCCCGATCTTCTCAGTCCTCCAGCAGCGCGTCGGCCCGGTCCAGTACCGGCTGGTAGAACGCGCGCTCCAGGTCGACCACACCGGGAGCGCGCATCGGCACGTTCTCCCCGTGGAGGTGCTCCAGGGCGGTGCCGTCGTGGCAGTCCGCGGGGCGACCGCTGGCCCGGATGACCCGCCACCACGGAACACCGCTGCCGTGTCGCGACATCACCGAACCAACCTGGCGGGGCCCACCACGGCCCAGCACCGCGCCCACGGCGTCCGCGATGGCGCCGTACGTCGTCACGCGGCCCACCGGCACCTGCTCGGCGCACCGCAGCGCCAGCTCGGCGTAGACGTCCTCACCCACGGCCCCATGATGTCGCGTGGGCGAGGACGCCAGCCGAGGGGGCTAGAGGATCGGGCTGAACGGCTCGGTGCCGGGCACCAGCCGCAGCCCGGAGATGCCGCCGTGCTGCTGGGCATATCCGAGCTCGTGGGCCAGGTCGCCGACGCCGTTCGAGCCCGCGAGCGGTGCGATCGCCAGCGTCGACAGCGTGCCGAGCGCGTTGCCCTCGGCGTCGAGGAAGGCGCTGCCGGAGTCACCGGGCACGCCGGGGGTCACGGTGTAGACCGGGTGGGACCAGCCGTTGCCCTCGGTGCCGAGGCTCGTGCCCTGCTTCGGCGAGAGCGTCTCGATCCCGGCCCGCAGGCTGGAGTTGCCGTAGGAGTAGACCGTGTCGCCCGTCGCCGTGCCCGTGGTGTTGAGGGCGACAGGACCGCCCCAGAAGGGGACCGACGGATTGACCTTGGAGACGTCCGCGGCGTCGACCTTCACGAGCGCGAGGTCGTTGTAGGCGCAGGCGTCCTCGTCGGTCTCGCCGCGCTGCTGCATGGTCAGCCACGACGAGTACGCCAAGGTCCCCGAGCCGACCCGGGTGCCCTCGGAGAGCAGCGATCCGCCCTCGACGAACTCCACCCGTGTGCCGAGCGGGAGCGAACCCGCGTCGCACCCGTTGGTGTCGGTCGCCTCGCCAAGACCCGCGCAGTGCGCCGCGTAGCCGACGTACGTCGCGCCCGCCCCGTCGGTGTAGACGAAGTTGGCGGTGCACTGGGCGCCGTCGGTGTACATCTGGACGCCGGGGTGGATCGACGCGGTGGCCGCCGGCGCCCAGGACGTGGTGGCCTGCTTCTTGACGGGCTTGGCGCTGGCAGGCGCGCTCATGGCTCCACCGGCCACGAGCACCGCGGCCGAGGCGATGGTCAGGAACTTCGTGTGTGTGCGCATGCACGGCACAACGACGGTTGCGACTCCCGGTTACGTGGCCGGCGTGAGTCGGCTCACGCCGCGCCGGTCAGTACGACGGCTGGCTGGGGTCGATCTGGTTGACCCACGCCACGACGCCGCCGCCGACGTGGACCGCGTCGGAGTAGCCCGCGCCCTTGAGGATGGCGAGCACCTCTGCCGAGCGGACCCCCGACTTGCAGTGGAGCACCACCGGCTTGTCGTCCGGCAGGTCGCCGAGCGCGTTGCCGTTGAGGAACTCCCCCTTGGGGACGAGGACGGATCCGGGGATGCGGTTGATCTCGAACTCGCCCGGCTCCCGCACGTCGATGAGGGTGAAGTCGCGCTGCCCCGCCTCGCGCTCCTTGAGCATCGTCTCCAGCTGGACGACCGAGATGGTCGAGCCCACGGCGGCCTCGGTGGCCTCCTCGGAGACCGCGCCGCAGAAGGCGTCGTAGTCGATGAGTCCGGTGACCGTCGGGTTCTCCCCGCACAGGGCGCACTGGGGGTCCTTGCGGACCTTGAGCTTGCGGTACTCCATCTCGAGTGCGTCGTAGATCATCAGGCGGCCCGCGATCGGCTCACCGATGCCGGTGATGAGCTTGATGGCCTCGTTGACCTGGATCGAGCCGATGCTGGCGCACAGCACGCCGAGGACACCACCCTCGGCGCAGCTCGGGACCATGCCGGGGGGCGGCGGCTCGGGGTAGAGGCAGCGGTAGCACGGCAGTTCCTCGCCCAGCATCGGCGCGAACACGCTCGCCTGCCCGTCGAAGCGGTAGATCGAGCCCCACACGTAGGGGATGCCGAGGAAGAACGCGGCGTCGTTGACCATGTAGCGGGTCGCGAAGTTGTCGGTGCCGTCGACGATGAGGTCGTAGCCCTCGAAGACGTCCATCACGTTGTCGTTGTCGAGGCGCTCCTCGTGGAGGACGACCTCGACGTAGGGGTTGATCTCCGCGATCGACTCCTTGGCGGAGAGGCCCTTGGGCTTGTCGATGTCGGAGACGCCGTGGATCACCTGGCGCTGCAGGTTGGACTCGTCGACCGTGTCGAACTCGGCGATGCCGAGGGTGCCGACGCCGGCCGCGGCGAGGTAGAGCAGGGCGGGCGAGCCGAGGCCGCCGGCGCCGATGACCAGCACCTTCGCGTTCTTCATCCGCTTCTGTCCCGACATCCCGACGTCGGGGATGATGAGGTGCCGGCTGTAGCGACGGACCTCGTCGACGGTGAGCTCGGAGGCGGGCTCGACGAGCGGGGGGAACGACACTGAAAATCTCCTCTGCGGGCGGGTTGACGGTGCAACCTCGGCGACGCCCTCCATGTTCCCCGCGCCCGGACGCGCCGCCGTACGACGTCCCGCGATGCGGACGCGACTCGCCACTTTCGAGAACCTTGCGCGATCGCGGCGTGTGAGGTGGACTACACCGGCCTGACTCATCGTGACCATGTCCAGATCCCCCGGCATGGTCAGGTCGGGCCGTCCAATCCCCACCCAGAAGGACACCCACTTGAACAAGTCACTGCCCGGCCTGGTGGCCGGAACAGCGGCGCTGGCGCTCGGACTGACCGTCGCCCAGCCCGCCACTGCAGTACAGCCGTCCGGATCTCCCTCCGCGAGCGACTCGAACAGGCAGGTCAAGCCCGACAACCGCCCCGGCCCGCTCACCAAGAAGCAGGACCGCCGGCGCGCCAAGGCCCTGGCGATGCTGCAGAACGGCAGCGCCGAGCTGAAGCAGCGCAGCGAGGGCGCCACCGTGCAGATCGCGCCCGGTGAGTTCGTCGAGTTCCCGATCGAGAAGACCGACAAGATCTTCACGGTCCTCTCCGAGTTCGGCGACGCGGGGTCGGGCAAGCTCGGCACCACCCCCGGCCCGCTGCACAACGAGATCCCCGCGCCCGACCGAGAGGTCGACAACTCCACCTACTGGGTCCCCGACTTCAACAAGGCCCACTACGAGGAGATGTTCAACGGCGACGGCGAGTCCTTCAAGAACTACTACAAGGACGTCTCCTCCGGCCGCTACACCGCGATCAACACGGTCACCGACTGGGTGAAGGTCCCCGGCAACGCGTCGACCTACGGCGACAACACCGTCGAGGACGCGGGCGGGTCGTGGGCGTTCATCGACGACTCCGCCGACGCGTGGTACCAGTCGCAGCTCGACGCCGGCCAGACCCCGGCGCAGATCGACGCCTACCTGGCCCAGTTCGACGTGTGGGACCGCTACGACTTCGACTCCGACGGCGACTTCAACGAGCCCGACGGCTACCTCGACCACTTCCAGGCCGTCCACGCGGGCGAGGGCGAGGAGGCCGGCGCCGACGAGGACGCCATCTGGTCGCACCGCTGGTACGTCGGCACCGGCTACGGCACCACCGGGCCCACCGTGGGCGCGGAGAACAACCTCGGCGGCGGTGCCCAGATCGGCGGCTCCAAGTACTTCATCGGTGACTACACCGTGGAGCCCGAGAACGGCGGGCTGGGCGTCTTCGCCCACGAGTTCGCCCACGACCTCGGCCTGCCCGACTACTACGACACCGCGGGCGGCGAGAACGGCACCGCCTTCTGGACCCTCATGTCCAGCGGCTCCTGGCTCAGCCACGGTGAGGACGCGCCCGAGGGCGGCGAGGGCATCGGGACCGTCCCCGGCCTGATGGGCCCCGAGGAGAAGCTCTTCCTCGGCTGGCTGGACTACACCGAGGTCGACGCCGGAGAGAGCGGCACCTTCGACCTCGGCCCGTCGCAACGCACCTACGACGGCGCCGACCAGGCGATCAAGGTCAACCTGCCGAACTCCTCGACCCCCTACGACTACGCCACACCCCCCGAGGGTGCGCACGCGTGGTGGTCCGGGCGCGGTGACGACCTCTCCAACTCGCTGACCCGCACGGTCCCGGCCTCGAGCTCGGTGACGGTGACCGCCAAGGCCAACTACAGCATCGAGGCGGGATACGACTACCTCTACGCCCAGTACTCCCTCGACGAGGGCAAGACGTGGACCAACGTCGGCAAGCCTGTCGACGGGTCGTCCAACGGACGCTGGGTCGGGCTGCGCTACAGCTACAAGCCCGGCGGCCAGGCCTCGCTCTTCCGTTTCCTCTACAAGACCGACGGCGGCTACAACGAGTACGGCGCGTTCCTCGACACCATCGCGGTGAAGAGCTCCGAGGGCACGTTCACCGACGGCGCCGAGAGCGGCGACAACGGCTGGACCGTGGACGGCTGGACTAGGTCGACCGGCAGCGGCGCGATCGACGCCCCGCGCTACTACCTGCTGGAGAACAGGCAGTACGTCGGCTGGGACCAGACCCTGCAGCAGGGTCCCTACCAGTTCTCGTTCGGGCTCACCGCTCCCGACAAGGTGGAGTTCTTCCCCTTCCAGGACGGCATGCTGGTCTGGTACGTCGACAAGTCCTACGCCGACAACAACGTGGCGACCCACCCGGGCGCCGGCCAGGCGATGGTCGTGGACGCGTTCCCGAACTCGTTCACCTACCCCGACGGCACCAGCCCGACCAACCGCCGCGAGCCGTTCGACGCGACGTTCGGTCTCGACACCGTCGACCCGGTCTGCCTGCACAAGGAGGTCGCCGGCGGGACCAGGAAGAACCCCACCGTCGAGACGGTGGAGGCCTGTGCCGGTGGCGTGGCGCAGAAGGCCACGTTCGACGACACCGACCCGCTCGCCTACTACGACGAGGCTGCGCCGCAGAACTCCGTCAAGGTGGCTGGCGTCGGGGTCAAGGCGACCGTGATGGCCGACGACGGTGCGTTCCTGACCGTCGACGTGTCCAACCCGGCAGCGCCCTGATCGGCACGCTCGAGCGCTCCGGCTGAGGCCGGACGTCAACACACGCGGACCCCGGGAGCAATCCCGGGGTCCGCGTGCGTTCCGGAGGGTCGCGCAGAGCCGTGGGCACCGCACCCGGATAGGCTCCGTGACCAGGGAGAGTGGACGCTGGCGAGTGTTGCCGGCCGAGGAGGAGGAACATGTGAGCACTGAGGGCATCGACGAACTCGGCCAACGCCCGCGAGGCGCTCGCATGCCACGGCGCGAGCGTCGGGCCCAGCTGCTCGACTCGGCGTTGGAGGTCTTCGTCGCGCAGGGCTACCACGCCGCCGCGATGGACGACATCGCCGACCGTGCCGGTGTCTCGAAGCCGGTCCTCTACCAGCACTTCCCCGGCAAGATGGACCTCTACCTCGCGCTGCTCGATGCCTCGTGCAGCACGATCGTCGAGAACTGCCGCGAGGCGCTCGCCTCCACCTCGGACAACAAGGCACGTGTCGAGGCCACGATCCAGGCGTTCTACTCCTACGTGTCCTCCGAGACCGGAGCCTTCCGCCTCGTCTTCGAGTCCGACCTGACCTCCGAGCCCGAGGTCCGCACGCGCGTGGACCGGGTCACCACCGAGATCGCCACCGAGATCGCCCAGGTGATCAAGGCCGACACCGGCCTGCCCGACGAGGCCTCCGAGCTGCTCGCCGCCTCCTTGGTGGGAATGGCACAGGTCTCGGCGAGGTTCTGGCTGGCGGGCGGCGGCGAGATCCCCCAGAAGACCGCTGCTGCACTGATCTCCGGCCTTGCCTGGCGTGGGATCGCGGGCTATCCCCTGACCGACGAGAACTGAGAAGAAGGAGAACCTGTGGAGGTCAAGATCGGCGTGCTGCACGCCTCTCGCGAACTGGTCGTCGACACCGACATCCCTGCCGAGGAGGTCCAGAGCCGCCTCGAGGAGGCTCTCTCGAACAACGCGACCTTCCGCCTGGAGGACAACAAGGGCCGCGCGGTCGTCGTACCCTCCGACAAGGTGGCCTACCTCGAGCTCGGCGTCGCCACCAGCGGGACCGTCGGCTTCCGCTGAGCGGACCCGGGCGACGCGCCGGGACGCAGGTCGTAGGCCGGGAGGCCGGCGCATGGGAAGTTTGAGGGCGGGTACCGGTGTTCCGGCCCGCCGCGATCCCTGCGGCTCCGACCTGAAAGGCAACCTCTCATGGATCTGTCCGACATTCTGGTAGCCCTCATCGGCGGTGTGATCATCGGCCTCCTGGGCAAGTTCGTCGCCCCGGGCGACCGCGACAACATCCCGCTGTGGCTCACGATCGTGTGCGGTATCGGCGGTGTGCTGCTGGGCACCTTCCTCTACTCGATGTTCTTCGACCCGACGACCAGCGGCATCGACTGGTGGCGCCACATCTGGCAGATCGTCGTGGCTGCCGTGCTCGTGATGATCGCCTCCGCAGTCACCGGACGCAGCTCCAGCAAGGTCTGATCCCTTCACGCGAGAAGCCCCGCACCGTCTCGGTGCGGGGCTTCTTCGTGTCAGGACTCAGGCGTCGAGGCCGAGCTCGCTCATCCGCTGGGCGTGGCGCTCGGTGAGGCGCGTGAACATCCGCCCCAGGGCGGCCAGGTCGAGGCCGGGTCGGTCGACCCCGCCTGCGAGCAGGGAGCTGAGGGCGTCGCGCTCGGCCGCCACGCGCTGCGCCTGGGTGAGGGCCTCCCCCATGAGCCGTCGACCCCACAGGGCCAGTCGACCCGCCAGCCGGTGGTCGCGAGCGATGCCCGCGCGGACGTGCTCGACCACGAACGCCGTCTGCCCGGTCTCCTCCAGCGAGGCGATGATGACCTCGCGGGTGTCGGCGTCGAGGTAGGCGGCGATCTCGCGGTAGAAGTCGGCGGCCAGGCCGTCGCCGACGAAGGCCTTGACGAGGCCTTCGTACCAGTCGGAGGGAGCCGTGTGGGCGTGGAACTGGTCGAAGCCCTCCATGAACTCCCCCATCGCCTCGGCAGGGTCGGCGCCGAGCTGGACCAGCCGATCACGCAGCCGCTCGAGGTGGGCGAACTCGGCGGAGGCCATGGCACCGATCGCCATCTTGTCCTCGATCGTGGGGGCCATCGCGGCGTCGGCGGCAAGGCGTTCCCACGCCGAGAGCTCGCCGTAGGCGATGGCGCCGAGCAGGTCGACGGCGGCCAGTCGGTAGTCCTCGTCGAGCGGCGCGTCGCCGGGGCCCGGAGCGGGCGATTCAGTCATGGGCGAACCCTACCGATAGCATCGAGGCGGACAGGCGCCCCGATGTGCGGCGCCAGCCCTGTATGTGCGCGGTGCGTCTCTCGACTCTGGGTGCGCCGCATCGCAGCCCTTGAGTTGAAGAAAGCGAATCACCACCGTGACCACATTTCGTGAGCTCGGGGTCCTCCCCGACATCTGTGACGCCCTCGATCGCGCGGGCATCACCACCCCCTTCGCCATCCAGGAGATGACCCTCTCGGTCGCCCTGGTGGGCACCGACCTGATCGGTCAGGCCCGCACCGGCACCGGCAAGACGCTGGCCTTCGGCATCCCGGTGCTGCAGCGCTCGGTGACCCCGAAGGACCCTGCCTACGCCGACATGCCCCAGGGCAAGCCGCAGGCCCTCATCGTCGCACCGACCCGTGAGCTGGCTCTCCAGGTCTCCAACGACCTCGCCCTGGCCAGCAAGGACCTCGGGCTCCGGGTCCTGACGGTCTACGGCGGCGTCGGCTACGAGGGCCAACTGGAGGCGCTGGAGACCGGGGTCGACATCGTGGTCGGCACCCCCGGGCGGCTGATCGACCTCGCCAACCGCCGGGCCCTGGACCTCTCCCACGTCCACGCGCTGGTTCTGGACGAGGCCGACGAGATGCTCGACCTGGGCTTCCTGCCCGACGTGGAGCGCCTCATCTCGTTCACGCCCGAGACCCGCCAGACGATGCTCTTCTCCGCCACGATGCCCTCGGCGATCGTGGCCCTGGCCCGCCGTCACCTGCGTCACCCGATGAACATCCGTGCCGAGGCCTCCTACGAGAACTCCACCGTCCCCGCCACGGCCCAGTTCATCTACCTGGCCCACGACCTCGACAAGCCCGAGATCATCGGTCGCGTCCTGCAGGCCGACGACGCCGAGAAGATGATCGTCTTCACCCGCACCAAGCGCCAGGCCCAGCGCATCGCCGACGACCTCGCCGAGCGCGGCTTCGCCGCAGCTCCGCTGCACGGCGACATGGCCCAGGTGGCGCGCGAGAAGGCCCTCACGAAGTTCCGCGAGGACAAGCTCAAGGTGCTGGTGTGCACCGACGTCGCCGCGCGAGGCATCGACGTGCGAGGCGTCTCCCACGTGGTCAACTACACGTGCCCGGAGGACGACAAGACCTACGTCCACCGCATCGGCCGCACCGGTCGAGCAGGCGCGTCCGGCACCGCGATCACGCTGGTCGACTGGGCCGACATCCACCGCTGGAAGATGATCAACAAGACCCTCGACCTGCCGTTCCCCGAGCCGCAGGAGACCTACTCGACCTCCGAGCACCTCTACCACGACCAGGGCATCGCGCCGGGCACGAAGGGCCGCATCGTCCCGCCGGCCCCGGTGGAGAAGAAGGCTCCCCGCGAGCGCAGCGGCGCTCAGGGTGGTGGTCAGGGCAACCGCGGTGCGAGCGAGAAGCCGTCCGGCGAGGGGTCCTCGCGTCCCCGGCGCAAGCGCAGCCGAACCCGGTCCCGCGGCGGCGCGCCCGTCAAGGACTGAGGTTCAGGCCCTCTTCTTCTTCGCCGAGCGGCGCGGCTTCGGTCGTGCCGCCCGCGCGACGAGGTTGGCAGCCACCTCGCGATAGGCCTTGGCACCCTTGCTGCTGCGGCTGGTGGCCAGGATGGACCGACCGGCTGCCGGCGCCTCGGCGAACTTGATGGTCTTGGGGATCGGCGGCTCGACCACCTCGAGGTCGTAGGTGTCGCTGATCGTCTCCAGGACAGTGCGCGCGTGGTTGGTGCGGCCGTCGTAGAGCGTCGGCAGGACTCCCCACACCTCGAGCCCGCGGTTGGTGAAACGGCGGACGTCGTGCACGGTGTCGAGCAGCTGGCCCACGCCGCGGTGCGAGAGCGTCTCGCACTGGAGCGGGATCAGCACGCCGTCGGCTGCGGTGAGCGCGGCGACGGTGAGCACGCCCAGGGACGGCGGGCAGTCGAGCAGCACCCAGTCGTAGGGGCCGTCCTCGTCGTCCGCGAGGTCCTCCGCGAGCTGCTCGAGCACACTCTTGATGACGTGCTCACGCCCCGTGCGCGTCAGCAGGTCGGCCTCGGCGCGCGCGAGCTCGATCGTGGCCGGCAGGACGTCGACGCCCTCCTCGGTCTCGATGATCACCTCGGTGGCAGCGAGCCCCGCGGTGAGCACCTGGTGCACCGAGACGTCGAGGTCCTCGGGGTCGATGCCCAGGGAGAAGGTCAGACAGGCCTGGGGGTCGAGGTCGACCAGCAGGACCCGTTGGCCGAGCTCTGCCAGGGCAGCACCGATCGAGGCGACGGTCGTCGTCTTGGCGACGCCGCCCTTCTGGTTGGCTACGGCGAGAACCACCGGTGTGTGCGTGCTCATCACCGCACATCATGCCTGACCGGGCCTGGGCCCACGCGCGGACGAGTCCACTGAGATGCTGGGCACATGACGACCTCACTCATCACCGGCGCCACCGCCGGCATCGGCCTGGAGTTCGCCCGCCAGCTCGCCGCGCGCGGCGACGACCTGGTCCTGGTCGCCCGTGACACCGAGCGGCTCGAGGACGTCGCAGCCACGCTGCGGTCGTCGTACGACGTCACGGTCGAGGTGCTGCCCGCCGACCTGACCGAGCGGGCCGGGCTGGCTCGCGTAGAGGCACGCCTGGGCGACCGCGACCAGCCGGTCGACCTCCTGGTCAACAACGCCGGCTTCGGCCTGAAGAAGCGCTTCCTCGACAACAGCGTCGAGGAGGAGACCGCGATGCTCGAGGTCCTGGTCACCGCGGTGATGCGCCTGAGCCACGCGGCGCTGGGGCCGATGGCCGAGCGCGGCACGGGCGGGATCATCAACGTCTCCAGCGTGGCGGCCTTCCTGCCGCGTGGCACCTACTCCGCCGCGAAGGCGTGGGTCAACAGCTTCAGCGAGTGGGCCCACCTTGAGTACGCCTCCCGTGGGGTCAGGGTGATGTCGCTGTGTCCGGGGTTCACCAAGACCGAGTTCCACCAGCGCATGGAGGTGAAGCGAGGTGACGGCTTCATGTGGCTGGAGCCCGACTTCCTCGTCTCGCGCGCGCTCGACGACTTCGCCAAGGGACGCGCCTACTCGATCCCCGGCGCCCAGTACCGCACGATCACCGCGCTGAGCCGGGTCATCCCCAACCGCGCGTTGCGACTCGCCCAGTCGATGGGTCGCCGCTGACACCTGGTCGATGGCAGGGCCCACGGCATGGCCCACGGCCACGGGGGTACGACGCCACCATGCGAATCGGATACACCCTGATGACCGAGCAGGTCTCGCCGCCCGACCTGGTCCGACATGCCGCTCTCGCGGAGGCGGCGGGGTTCGACTTCGAGGTGATGAGCGACCACTACTTCCCGTGGCTCGACGAGCAGGGCCACTCTGGCTACGCGTGGTCCATGCTGGGCGCCGTCACCCAGGTGACCGAGCGGGTCGACCTGATGACCTACGTGACCTGCCCGACGGTCCGCTACCACCCGGCCGTGGTCGCCCAGAAGGCCGCGACCGTGCAGCTGCTCTCGGGTGGCCGCTTCACCCTCGGCGTCGGCTCGGGAGAGAACCTCAACGAGCACGTGGTGGGTCGCGGCTGGCCGAGCGTCGACGTGCGGCACGAGATGCTGGTCGAGGCGCTGGAGATCATCAACGCCCTCTTCGACGGCGGCTACGTGACCCGCGAGGGCAAGCACTTCCGTGTCGACTCCGCCAAGCTGTGGGACCTGCCGGAGTCCCGGGTGCCGATCGCGGCCGCCGTCTCCGGAGCCCAGTCGGTCGAGGCCCTCGCCCCGCTGGCCGACCACATGGTGACCACCGAGCCCGACGGCGACCTCGTGGAGAGCTGGTCGTCCGCGGGGTCGCGGGGCGAGCGACGGATCGGGCAGATGCCGATCTGCTTCGACACCGACCGCGACGCCGCCGTGCAGCGTGCCCACGAGCAGTTCCGCTGGTTCGGTGGGGGCTGGAAGGTCAATGCCGAGCTCCCGGGGACCGCCGGCTTCGCGGGCGCCAGCCAGTTCGTCCGCCCCGAGGACGTCGCCGGCTCCATCCCCTGCGGCGACGACGTCGGCGCGGTGGTGGAGGCCGCGGCCGCGTGGCGCGAGGCCGGGTTCACCGACCTGGCACTGATCCAGATCGGTGGTGACCACCAGGAGGAGTTCCTCGACTGGGCCACCAGCGAGCTGCTCCCAGCCCTGCGGCAGACCTAGGTCGCAGGAGGGCGGCGCGCGAGCAGTCGTTCGTACTCCTCGGGCGCGGTGGTGTTGACGCCCAAGTGGTGGCCGACCTTGCCGAGTCCGTGGTGGTCGCTGCTCCCGGTCACCACCAGGTCCAGCCCGTGTGCGATGGCGCGCAGCTCCGCGCGCTCGGCGGCGTCGTGGTCCTCGTGGTCGACCTCGAGGCCGTCGAGACCGAGGTCGCGGAGCATGCCGAGCGTCTCGACATCGAGCGCCCGGCGACTCCCCCTCCCCCACGGGTGCGCCACCACGCTGACTCCGCCGGCGGCCCGCACGACGCCCACCATGTCGACGAGCGGCGAGGCATAGCGGTGGACGTAGCCGGGGCGGCCGGGCTTGAGGAACCGCTCGAACGCCTCGGTCCGGTCGGCCACCACCCCCTTGGCGACCAGGGCGTCGGCGACGTGCGGGCGCCCGGCCGCGACCGCATCGCCGGCAGCGCGTCGTACGTCAGCCTCGTCGATCTCGATGCCCGCGGCGACCAACCGCTCGCAGATGCCCGGGACCCGGCTGTCACGACCACGGAGGATGCGGTCCAGCTCAGCGTCCAGTACGGGGTGTGCGGGGTCGAGGAAGTAGGCAAGGAGGTGCACGCTGCGGTGCTCGTGCGTCGTGCTGATCTCCATGCCCCGCACGAGCTCGACGCCCTCGCGCTCGGCGACGGCTGCAGCCTGCGCCCAGCCCGCCGCCGTGTCGTGGTCGGTGAGCGCGACCACGTCGAGGCCGGCCGCGGCGGCCTTGGCGACCAGCTCGCCGGGCGGGTCGGTGCCGTCACTGACGCTGGAGTGGGTGTGGAGGTCGATTCGCATCATGCGTTCCAGCTCAGGATCACCGGGGTCTCCCGCTCGAAGCCGAGCACGGACACCGTGGAGGTGTCGAGCCGGAAGAACCTCCCCTCCTGCACCGGCTGCTCGAGCCACCGGGCCGCCAGCGCCCGGAGCGAGTGCCCGTGGGCGAAGGCCAGCGTCCGTCCGCGGCTGCCCTTGACTCGATGCACCACCCGGTCCAGGCGTCGGGTGACGTCGGCAGCGGTCTCCCCGTCCGGGCTCGGGTGCGTCCACACGGTCCAGCCGGGCACGCTCTCGCGGATGGTGGCGGTGGTGATGCCCTCGTAGTCGCCGTACGCCCACTCGACGAGGTCGTCGTCCACCTCGGCACCGGGGAACCCCGCGAGCTCGGCGGTACGACGAGCCCGCTGGCGTGGGCTGGTGAGCACCAGGTCGAAGGTGGTGGCGGCCAGCCGCTCGCGCAGCGCCAGCGCCGCGGCCTCACCGACCTCGGTGAGGGGCAGGTCGGTCACCGAGGTGTGCTTGTGGTCCCGGCTCCACTCGGTCTCGCCGTGGCGGACCAGCCAGAGCTCGGGGGCCGGGGCCTCAGACATGCGGCGAGTCTCGCACGCCGGATGCCGGGGAGTGCCACGATGCGGGCGTGCGTCCCGCCATCGCTGCCGCGTTCTTCACCCAGGGACTCGTCTTCATCAGCCTGACCACGAGGCTGCCCCGTTTCCAGGAGCGGTGGGAGCTCGGCGAGCTGGCGCTGTCAGGGATCCTGCTGCTCATGGTCCTGCTCTCCGGAGCGGGCTCCCTGGTCGCTGAGCGCCTGGCCCGACGATCCGGCAGCGCTCGGCTCCTGCGCACCGGACTGCTGCTGGCAGGCGTGGCGGTGCTCGTCATCGTGCTGGCCCCGCACGTGCTGGTGTTCGTCCTGGGGCTGGCGTCGTACGGCATCGCGCTGGGCCTCGTCGACGCCAGCAGCAACATGCAGGCCGTGGCCCTGGAGCACCGGCTCGGCCGCGTGGTGCTGCCGTCCTTCCACGGCGCCTGGACGCTCGGCGGAGTGTGCGGCGCGGCGTTCGCCCTGGCCGGCTCGGCCCTGCCCTGGGAGTCCGCCGCGATCGTCGCGGTCGTGCCCTTCGCCGCCGCCTTCCTGCCCTTCGTGACTTCCACCCGGTCGGTCTCGGCCGACGTCCCCATCGACGAGGTCGACGTGCCGTGGCGGCCCATCATGCTCATCGGGCTGGCGCTCGTGGTGTTCTACATGGTCGACACCGCCGCCTTCACGTGGGGCCCGGCCTACCTCGAGCACGTCCTCGACGCGCCTGAGGAGCTGATCGCGCTGGCCGTCTTCCCCTACCTCGTGGCGAGCGGACTGGTCAGGCTCGTCGGCGACCGCCTCACCGAGCAGGTGGGAGCCGTCGCCCTGCTGCGCTCAGGGGCGGCTGTCGCCGTGGTCGCCCTCGCCGTCGTCGTGCTCGCCCCCACTTGGCCGGTCGCCGTGCTGGGCTTCACCCTCCTGGGTGGGTCCGTGGCCGTGGTCGCCCCGCTGAGCTTCTCAGCGGCAGCCGCCCTCGCAGCCCGCGACGCCCGCCCGGAGGACCGCCTGGCGCGCGTGGACGCAGTGATCGCCCGCTTCAACCAGTTCAACTACGTCGGGGCGCTCCTCGGCTCGGTGCTGACCGGGCTCGTCGGCTCGGGCTCGCTGCGCCTGGGCTTCGCCGCGCCGCTCGTCCTGGCCTTCGCGCTGTTCCCGCTCACGCGGGCCTTCGCGCCGGCAGACGTACGCGTCGACAGCACGGTCTGACTCAGGAGCCCCCGCCACCCGCCTTGCGGCGGTGCATCGGCTTGGCGACGTTCTTGGCCGACACCTCCGAGCCGTGCGCCTTCTCCTTGGAGCCGGCCGAGTCATCGGGATGGCCGTGCCCGGCCTTGCGATCCAGCGCCTCCCGCATCTTCGCCTTCAGATCTGCGTTGGGGTCCTGGTCAGCCACGGTGTCCTCCAGTTGTGTTCGGTGGCTCCACCCTGCCAAACCGTGTCAAGGACGTCGACCCGATTCTGCACACCGCGTCCGCTACGGTCCCGACGTGGACCTGCAGCGGCGCATCATCGAGGGGCGAGGCGAGTTCCTCATCTTCGCGCTGACCCCGCCGCGACAGGAGGCCTCCCCGGAGAAGGCGCTGGAGATCGCGGGCCGCACGGCCGAGCGCCTCCGGGCCGTGGACCTCGACGGTCTGATCCTCTACGACATCGACGACGAGAGCGGTCGCAACCCCGAGGAACGGCCTTTCCCGTTCCTGCCGACGATGGATCCGGCCGACTACCTGTCTCACTACTTCGACACCGGGAGCACCCCCGTCGTCGTCTACCGGGCCGTGGGGAAGTACGCCGAGTCGGACCTCGAGGCATGGCTGCGGGCCCAGGAGGCCGACCGTCGGCTGTCGGTGTTCGTCGGTGCTGCGTCGCGTGAGGAGTCCGTCGCAACCTCGCTGGCCGACGCCCAGAGCCTGCGGGCGCGGACACGGCCCGACCTGCTGCTCGGCGGAGTGGCGATCCCCGAGCGCCACGCGCGCAAGGGTGACGAGCACCTGAGACTCCTGCGGAAGCAGGACGCCGGATGCTCCTTCTTCGTCACCCAGGTGATCTACGACGTGACCGCCGCGAAGAACCTCGTGTCGGACTATCGCTACGAGTGCCTCGCACGAGGGCTGGCCCCGGCGACCTTCGTCTTCACGTTCTCGGTCTGCGGGTCCACCAAGACTCTCGAGTTCCTCCGATGGCTCGGCGTCGACGTGCCCCGGTGGATCGAGAACGAGCTCCGGCACGCCGACGACACCCTCGACGCGTCCTTCGAGTACGCCCTGGCGGCCGCACGCGAGCTGATGACCTACTGTCGCCGGCTCGGCGTGCCGTTCGGGCTCAACGTCGAGAGCGTCTCCATCCGGCGCGCCGAGATCGAGGCCTCCGTCGAGCTTGCCGCGCGGCTGCGTGAAGGGCTCCACCGGCTGGAGTGAGCGGTGGCGTTGCGGCGGGTCCGGCCGTTGGGACGCCGACGGCCTACTGCGGGCGGTTGGTGAAAGCCCAGTCCAGGCCGTCCTTCCCCTGGTCGTCGAAGAGGGGATCGCGCCGCAGTCCTATCCGCCGTGCCACTGCCTGGCTGGCGGCGTTCTCGGGACGCACCCGGGCGAGCACGATCTCGCCCGGCAGGCTCCGGGACGCCCAGTCGAGAACCGCCAGTGCTGCTTCCGTGGCGTAGCCCCGACCCCATGCGCTCGGATGGAAGCGGTACATGAGGTTGAGCACCGGCGCTGCATGGACGGTCATCCGCCGGACACCGCAGTTGCCGATGAGTCGTCCAGTCTCCCTCTCGAACACGCAGCAGTTGCCGAAGTCGTGGTGCGACCAGTGCTCGAGCCACCGCTGCAGGACAGCCTCGACCTCGGACAGCTCCTCGACCCGGTCAGAAGGGTTGTACCTGACCACAGAGTCATCGGAGAGGATGCGCAGCACGGCGGGGGCGTCGACGGGCGTCGGTGGGCGCAACGACAGCCGGGTTGTGGCCTGCCATTCAGAAGGGACTGACACGGTCCCCACTCTGCCGTGTCGACCCGACACATCCGCGCCGGCAGATCCGCGCACCATCCACGACAGATCCGGACGCTGGCGTCAGGTTTCGAAGGCGGAACGGCCCCGGGCGATCTGGCTCGCCGTGTCGGCTCCCGACCGTGTGAACCATGGTTCGTCGCCGGACTTGGGCACGACGAGCGCGCCGTTGCCTGCAAGCGCGTGGGTTACCTCGCCTGCGTCGAGGAACGTGCGGCTGTTGTAGGAGAACGCCCATGCGGTGTCGTAATCGGCGACGCCCGAGATCACCCACTCGCCCGCTGCGAACTCGGGGTAGCGGGAGTTGAGCAACGAGACGGCCACTCGGCGTGCGTCATCCTCGGTCATGGGTTCGAGGCTACCGAGGAGTCGGTGCTCTGGGCGCTCGCTCATCGGCAGGTCCGCGCACCATTAGCAGCAGATCCGGGCGTTCCCTCAGCGGGAATTCCCGTGCTTGTGAGCCCAGGCATCGGCAGTCTCCTGGTCTGGCGACGGCGGGGAGTCCGCAAGGCAGACGCCACAGCGCGCAAAGTATCGGCCCGCCTCCTCCCAGTGGTGGACATCGCCCGCCCTGACCCAGTCCGGCGACCAGTCGACCGCAAAGGCGTACAAGAGACCGGAGGTCACGCCCTGCATGAGCCGCTCAATCGTCTCGTCGCTGAGCCCGAGATCGAAACCTCCGTTCGTAACCTGCAACTCGGTTCTCACGTTGTCTTCAACCAGGGCGACCACGCGCTTTGCCCGTTCAGCGATTAGTCGATCATCCGTCATGGCCGCATCGTGACACGACCGCTCATCGGCATGAGCTGATGAGGCACGAGCGGACTTTACTGTCGTCATTACGGCGAGGGCGGATGCCTGATCTGAGAAGGGCACCAGACGTAGTTCCTCCACAGCGACCCAGATCTATTGACCACCCGCTCCGCTACGCCCTACAATCGAACTTGTGTTCGAATCCTCCCTTGGCTCGCCGACTCTCACCCCGCACGGGGCGAGTGTGCGCACGCTGAGGGACGCACTCACCACCATCCCCCTCGCCGCCGCCCCCGAGGAGTGCGTCGACCAGCTCGAGGAGCTGGAGCGCCTGAAGTCGGCCATCTGTGCCACGCAGGCCCGGATCAGCGGTCAGCTCGACCAGCACCGACTGGCCCAGGACGAGGCACGACGACAGCTGGAGCCGCGCCGGCGTCGCCCCAAGCCCGAGGCCGGCATCGCCAAGGAGATCGGCCTTGCTCGCCGCGAGTCGCCCCACGACGGCCGGCGCAAGCTGGCCCTGGCTCGAGCGCTCCTCCATGACCTGCCCGAAACACTGGCAGCGCTCGAGCGGGGCGATCTCAACGAGCGTCGCGCCGAGATCATCGCGTCCGAGACCTCGTGCCTGGACGCCGAGAAGCGCCGCGAAGTCGACGTGGTCGTGTGCCGCGATCTGGACGGTCTCGGCGACGGTCACCTGCGGGACCTCGTGCAGCGCGAGGTGCTGCGCCGCGACGAGGAGGGCTGGCTCGCGCGGCACGAAAGGGCTCGAGCCAAGCGCCGGGTCACCGGCCGCATCCTCGGCGACGGAATGGGCCAGCTGAGCGCGACCCTGCCCGCCACGGACCTGTCACTGATCATGGCCTCGCTCGACGCCGCCGCCGAGACGGCGCGCGCCCAGGGCGACGAGCGCGACCGCAGCCAGCTCGTCGCGGACACGCTGGTCGGTCGACTCAGCGGCCGAGGCCGCAACACCCCGGCGCCGACTGCCATCAAGCTGCTGGTCAGCGCGGAGACGTTGATGGGCGAGGGCGACGAGCCCGGCTACGTGTTCTCGGCCGGTCACGTCCCGGCATCTGTGGCCAGGAGCATGGTGATCGCCGCCGCAGGGCACGCACACTCCACGATCCAACGGCTCTTCACCGCACCGCACAACGGCGCCCTGGTCGCCATGGAGTCCTCGACGAGCTTCTTCCGCGGGGCGCTGGCCGAGTTCATCAAGCTGCGTGACCGGCGCTGTCGCTCCCCCTTCTGCAGTGCTCCGATCCGCCACGTCGACCACGTCAACGGGCGTGCCGACGACGGCGTCACCTCCTCCGACAACGGCCAGGGCCTCTGCGAGGCCTGCAACTACGCCAAGGAGGCTCACGGCTGGCGCCACGAGCCCCATCCCGACCCTCTGGCCGTCACCGAGGTCTCAGTCACCACCCCGACCGGCCACGTCCACCGGTCGCGAGCCCCTGACCCGCCGACAGACCAGTCACACCCCTCCCCAGCCGAGCGCCACGTCTCGGCACGGCTGCTGGCGCTCGCCTCCTGAGGTGGCGCCTGCGTCCTCGGATGAAGTCGCGCGTCTCGGGTACCTCCGAGCCATGACTGAGGAACAGCACGGCCACAACCCCGACCAGGACGCCGAGCCGCCCACGCCGGACGGCGAGGAGCCCAACACCGAGCAGCTCGACCCTGACTCAGAGCCGGCCAGCGACCCCGATCCCGAGCCGGGTGCGTCCGACTCCTGATATGTAGCGATCTCCTGTCAAGGGCAGGGTGAGGCGCCCGTCTCGCTGGTTGCGGGCGGGCGCCTCGTGCTTCGTCGTGGGACTGTCGGCGAGCGTGTCGTTCTCGACGCGCGGGTCAGTCTGATATTCGCGGGTTGATTACCGCAGGACGGTTGTTCCGGCTGGAGCGGGACCGCTTGTCTAGGAACGAGCGTCGACGCGATGGTCTGCTCATAGGAGTCACGCGGGTCGCTCCTCGCGCTGTCACCGGAGTCCTGTGGCGAAGCAGTCGGTGTGGCTGGTCAGCTGTCGTCGAGAATGGCCAGGGACCAGCACCAGCCAGCGAGTTCGCGAGCGATCGCGATGTTGGCGACGTTGTGCCGCTTGCGGTGGTCGATGAACCGCACCCAGCGCTGGTGCAGCCGGTGGTTGCCTTCGTCCCCACGCACTCTGGCTGCTGCCGGGGCCAGGCCCCAGCGGTCGCGCATGGTCTTGCCGACCGAGTAGCGGGGTCGGTGGTGCCAGGCTGCCTCGACGAGAAGTCGCCGCGCGTGACCGTTGCCGGTCTTGGCGATCGAGCCGCGGTTCTTCGACTCCCCGGAGGAGTGCTCCGCCGGTGTGAGCCCGACGAAGGTCCCGATGGTGCGGCCCGTGAACCGATGCCAGTCACCGATCTCGACAGCCAACGCGAACCCGGTCAGGGTGCTGACGCCGCGCAGGCAGCCGAGTCGGCGCACCACCGGGGTGAACTCGCTGTCAGCAGCCATCTCCTCGATCGCGGCGTCCAGCCGGTCGCGACGAGCCCACGTGGTCCTGACGGTCTCGTAGTCGTTGTCGAAAGTCAGCTGCGTGGCTCGACTAATCAGCTGGGGAAGGGCCTGGGTCCGCAGCCAGGTGTCGTGCTTGCCGGTCCAGGGGTTCCCGCCGTCGTAGACGATCCCGTGCCGCAGCAGCAGCTTCGTCAACCGGTGTCTTGCTCGCATCAAGTCACCGCGGCAGTCCTCCCGCGCCCGCACCAGGTCTCGGGCCGCCTCTTGCTCGACCGTCGGAATGGCGACCGAGGTGATCTCGTCCAGCCGCAGCAGCCGCGCCAGATGGACCGCATCGCGAGCATCGGTCTTCACCCGATCACCTGATGGCTTCTGCAGCTTGCTGGGCGCGGCGACCTGGCAGCGGATCCCGGCATCGGTCAGCGACCGATAGAGCCCGAACCCCGTGGGCCCCGCCTCATAGGTCACCGCCACCGGGGCCGGCAGGCCCTGGAGCCAAGACCTGATGTGGGCATAGGACGGAGTCAGCTTCGACTGGAACAACTCGCCCGTGACGCCATCGATCGCCGCTGCCGCGACTGATCGGGCGTGCACGTCGAGCCCAACGCTCGTACGCTCGGTAAACACCGGGGCCTCCCACAACTGTCGGATAGGCCGAGCAGGTGGCCCCTGCTCGGTAACCCACGAATCTCTGTGAGTGAGGCCCCGGCCCGCAACCAACTCACGACGAGCCGGTCACGTCATACCGTCTAGCCGGTCAGGACTGACTGATCACGACTCGGCGCCCCGGTTGATCTTGGCGGCGAACCGAGCCGCCAGCTCGTCCGGATCAAGAGTTCCCTCGAGGATCCGCCGCGTCGGCCATGCAGTCGTGTCGATCCCCGACAGCTCGGCGAAGAGCTCGAGGTCCTGGCCGTACATCGCCGCGATCCTCTCCAGCTGCTCGCCCGTCGGCGGCGTCCCCACCACCCCGGCATCGCCGGCGTTGCGCTGCGAGAGCGGAGGATGGGGCGCGAAGCGCGCCAGCTCGAGGTGGTCGGTCACTGCGTCGAGGGTGCCCTCGAAGTCGGCGAACATCTCCCGGAACTCCAGGAGGAGCCACTGCTCCCGGGGGAAGACGTCGAAGCCCCGCCGCAGTTGCTCGCCGTAGTAGCCGCGCGCGATTCCCGACATGTGCCCGTAGCGCACCGGCTTCACCCCGGCGGGCAGCTCTGCCGGCAGTGACGTCTCGGCGAACCGCCGGATGAACTTCGGCCAGTCCACCCACGGCATCACCCGCGCCCGCAGGTGGGCCCAGTGGGAGAAGAGCCGCTCCAACGGGTCACGGAAGATCGCGATGAGCGGCATGTCCGGCCGGTAGTCGTGCATCCGCTCCAGGGCGTGGGGCCAGAAGAGGTAGGTCGGTGTCGCGTCGCCCATCATCCGGTGGCGGGCGGCACGGCGCGGTGCCGTGTAGTCGCGCGCGTAGTCCGGCGAGTCCCAGTCGTAGTCCTCGCGGTCGAAGAAGTGGATCTCCTTGCGAGGGGGCCGGCAGACGTCGGGGTGCTGGCGCAGGGCCCATGCCAGCGTGGTGGTCCCGCTCTTCTGGACGCCGACGATCGAGAAGTCGTAGGTCATCCGACCCCGGGCGTCAGGAGCGGGAACGCTCACGGCGAGCCGGCCGGGATGAAGGCCCAGTAGTCGAGGTCGAGCAGCACCCCCGCAGCGTACGCAGGACGTCCGGTCTTGGGGTCCTCCCCGCGCAGAGTCATCGACTCGTCCCGACCCTTGGTCGCCACGAGCCGCAGCCGCAGCGCTCCGACACCGGGGGCGTCGACCTCGGCCTTGTCGAGGACCTCCGACCAGGCGTAGACCGTGTCGCCGGCGAAGGCCGGGGCGACGTGGGACCCGGCATTGATCGCCGCGACGAGCTGGGCGTTGGCCAGGCCGTTGAACGACAGCGCGCGAGCCATGGAGATCACGTGACCGCCGTAGATCAGGCGGTTGCCGTCGGGGCGGGCCTCGGTGTTGAAGTGCACCTTGGCGGTGTTCTGCCACAACCGCGTGGCCATCATGTGCTCCGGGTCGGTCAGCGTCACGCCGTCGACGTGGTCGATCCGCTCCCCCACCTCGTAGTCGCCGAACAGGTGCGGCTCGCCGGCGGCAGCGACGTCGTACGACGTGAAGTCGAGGCCGGAGGGCACCACCAGGTCGTCCGGGGCGACGTGGGGGGCCAGCTCGGGAACGACCGTCTCGGGCGCCGGGGACGCAGCGTCCCGCTTGTGCACCATCACCCAGCGCACCCAGTCGATGGCGGTCTCGCCACGCTGGTTGGTCGCCGTGGACCGCACCCACACGACGCCGGTGCGGCCGTTGGAGTTCTCCTTGAGGCCGATGACCTCCGAGCTCGTGCTCAGCGTGTCACCGGTCGCGACCGGACGGTGGAAGCGGCACTCGGCGTAGCCGAGGTTGGCCACGGCGTTGAGCGAGATGTCGGGAACGGTCTTGCCGAAGGCGATGTGGAAGCCGATCAGCTCCTCGACCGGCGCACCGTCCAGGCCGCAGCTCGCCGCGAATGCGGCGGACGACGGCAGCGCGAAGCGCGTGGGGTAGAGGGCGCCGTAGAGGGCACGGTCACCCTCGGTCACGGTGCGCGGTGTCGCGTGGTCGATCACCTGACCGACGGAGAAGTCCTCGAAGAAGTTGCCCGGGTTGGTCTTGGTCACGGGTCACCATGGTGCCGTAGGAGCCGGGGCGCAGCCGACACGGGTCAACCAGAGAGAAGCCCCGGGTCACGCACCACGGCGTGCATGAACCCCGCGAGCCCGCGCAGGGCCGTCTCGAGCACCAGCCCCTGGTCGACGTCGTCGGGATCGATCCCGGGCACGGCGACGGGGTCCAGGTCGCTCCACTCACCGACGAGACCGACACCCAGGTCTCCCAGGGCGGACACCGTCCGGGCGGTCTCCTCCGGCACCCACGCCGCCACGTCGAGGCCGATCGCCGGTTCCTCGCCCTTGCGGGAGGCCAGGACGCTCTTGGCGAGCAGGCGCTTGCGGGCGACCTGGCTCTCGGAGAAGGTCAGGCCGGTCTCGTCCAGCAGCTCGTTGAGCCGCCGCATCACCTGCGCGGACGCGGCACCCAACGACTCGTTGGCCGGCTTCACCGTCTCGATGGCGTCGGGGTCGAGGCCGAGCACGCTGGCGAAGCGCTGCCACAGCAGGTCGCGCGGACCTCCTGGAGCCGGCACGGTGACGACGTCGACGCGCTCCGGCCCCACCACCCCGGCCCACGTCGTCGCGATGGCGACGAGGTCCTGCTGCCGCCAGAAGTGTGCCGCCGGCGCCGGCCGCTGCCCGGGCGGCACCAGGCTGGGCCGGTGGCTCACCAGGGCGTCGTGGTAGTCACGCCAGGACCACGAGCGGCCGTTCTGCACGGACTCCTGCCACATGGCCGGGATCGAGCGGTTCAGGTCGCGTGCAGTGACCACGACCCGCAGGTCGACGTCGGAGAGGGTCTCGCGCAGCGCACGGGCCTTCGCAGGCGTCGCCGCGGCAAGGAATTCCATCGACACGACCGAGAGACCCGGATGGCTCGACATCCGCTCGGCCATCTTGCGCCACTGGACGCCCCTGTCGTGGAGCAGGCCGTGCACCGCTCGGGCCTGGCTGCGCCACTCCTTGCCGGGGAGCAGCACGCCTCGCTGCTCGAGTGCGGCCTTGTTGTCGAAGAGACAGCCCTGCAGGAAGGTGGTGCCCGACTTCATGGCGCCCACGTGCAGCACCACGCGCCCCTGAGCCATGCGGCCGACTCTAACCGTCAACGCAGGGCGTAGTCCTTGAGGAGGCTGCGACCGATGATCATCTTCTGGATGTCGCTGGTGCCCTCGCCGATCAGCATGAACTTGACCTCGCGCATCAGCCGCTCGATCTCGTACTCCTTGGAGTAGCCGTAGCCACCGTGGATGCGGAAGGAGTCCTCGACGACCTCGTTGGCGTACTCGGACGCCACCATCTTGGCCATGCCGGCCTCGACGTCCATGCGCTGGCCGGTGTCCTTGAGGCGGGCGGCGCGCACCATCATGTTGTGGGCGACCTCGACCTTGGTGGCCATCTCGGCGAGGCGGAAGAGCACGGCCTGGTGCTCGGCGATGATCTTGCCGAAGGTCTTGCGCTGCTGGGCGTAGGCGATGCCGAGCTCGAACCCGCGCCATGCCAGGCCGCACGCACGGGCGGCGACGTTGACACGGCCGACCTCGACGCCGTCCATCATCTGGAAGAAGCCCTTGCCGGGCTCGCCGCCGAGGATCTGGTCGGCGCCGATCTTGTGGTCCTCGAGGACGAGCTCGGTGGTCTCGACCCCCTTGTAGCCCATCTTGTCGATCTTGCCGGGGACGGTGATGCCCTGGGCGGTCTCGCCGAAGCCGGGCTCCTTCTCCACCAGGAAGGTCGTCATGTTCTTGTAGACCGAGTCGGCACCCTCGTCGGTCTTGACCAGCACGGCGACGAGGGTGGAGGTGGCTCCGTTGGTCAGCCACATCTTCTGGCCGGTGATGAAGTAGGACCCGTCGTCGGCCTTGGTGGCCTTGGTCGAGACGGCCGAGACGTCGGAGCCCAGCCCCGGCTCGGACATCGAGAACGCGCCGCGCACCTCGCCGGCGGCCATCCGCGGGAGGTACTTCTGCTTCTGCTCGTCGGTGCCGTGCTTCATCAGCATGTAGGCGACGATGAAGTGGGTGTTGATGACCCCGGAGACGCTCATCCAGCCGCGGGCGATCTCCTCCACCACGAGGGCGTAGGTCAGCAGCGACTCGCCCAGGCCGCCGAACTCCTCGGGAATGGTGAGCCCGAAGACGCCCAGCTCCTTGAGTCCGTCGATGATCTCCTGCGGGTACTCGTCGTTGTGCTCGAGCTCCTGCGCGACGGGGATGATCTGTTCGTCGACGAACTGCCGGACGGCCTTGAGGATCTCGGTCTGGTCCTCGTTGAGGCCGTCGGTCTGGCAGAGGCGAGGCATGCGCACGTCCTTCGTGGTGGCGGTGAGGTGGTCTGAAGTGTATTTCCCGCAGCCGCGGGGAGGCCAAGCGGGCGCCACGCGTGAGACGTGAGGTTCGTCGTACCCGTGTTGACCGTGATGAGAGGATCGTGACATGCAGCCCACACGAGCCACCACCGGCATCACCGCAGTGGCCGCGTTCGCGGCGGTCCTGGGCGGTGCGACCGCGTGCGGAGGGGATGAAGACCCCACCGCTCGCGCCACCGACACCTCCGTCCCCTCCAGCTCGGAGTCAGAGTCGCCCGAGGCGCCGTCCTCCATGGTCGACTTCGGCGAGGAGCCGGCCGTGGAATCGCGCTACAAGCAGCTGGCGCTCGACGCGGTGGACGACGGTCTCATCACCATGGTGCCGACGGTCCTGCCCGACGGATGGACGGTGGCAGGAGGCGGCTACCACGCCGACGACCCGCAGTGGTGGCGCATGGAGCTCACGTCTCCGGCAGGGCCGGTCGTCCTCGACCAGCTGGCCGGGGAGACCGACGACGTGCTCGGCGAGCACGAGGGATCTCTCGAGCCGGCCGACGACGTCGACCTCTCCAAGTGGGGAATCGGCACGTGGTCCCAGTGGGACAACGGCGACCTGACGCTCCTCACCCGTGAGGTGAAGGGCAGCGTCGTCGTCGTGCAGGGTCCCGACGTCGACTCCACCTCCGACCTGGCGAAGTCGCTGCTCCCGGCCGAGGACTCCCGCAGCAGCGAGGACTGAGCGCCCGCCAGCCTCAGTCGTTCTCCCACGTCGAGCCCGGCCGCATGCCGTCCGGCTCGATGGTGGTCATCGGGTTCTGCCCGACCATGCGGCCGTTGACCAGGCGCCACGACTGGTAGGTCGTGGTGTAGGCGTCACGGGAGTAGGGCTTCTGCCACATGAGCTGGAAGTTCTTCAGGTAGGCCTTGGTCCACTTGCGCCCGTGGAGCGAGAAGAGGATCTCGTCCTGCGGTGTGCCCAGGCTTGCCCAGTTGGTCGAGCCCGTCCACACCATGTTGGCGTAGACGTTGCCCTTGTAGGACCCGCGCAGGACGAAGTACTTGTGGTGGGTGTAGCGCTCGATGGCCTCCGGCAGACCGGTGGTCTCGGAGTCCTCCTTGAGGCTGAACCCCGTCGAGCGCAACGGCACGCGGCCGCGCGCGGTCGGGGCGCCGAGGTGGTTCTTGGTGTGGAAGCCCATCAGGCCGTAGTTGACCTTGAGGTTGCACCCGGCGGCGTAGAGGGCGCGCAGCTTGTCGGCGAGGTAGTTGCCGCGGGCGCCGCGCATGGTGTGCATCGACAGGCGCAGCTTGGTGCGCCGCTCCTTCCCCGTGGCGGGGTCGACGTAGGTGCACTGGATGTTGTTGAGGATGTCGAGGATGGAGTCGCGGCTGGGCGTGGTGTATCGCGGGAAGACCGTGGTGTGGTACTTCTGCTGGTCGCCGAGGGCGCAGCTGCGGCCGTTCTCGCAGAAGGTGTAGCTCGGGCGACGCTTGTCCCAATCGGGCCGCATGTCGTTGAAGAGCGTGCGGAACTCGCGGTAGAGCGTCTTGTCGCCGGGGATCGTGTAGAGGTCGTTCCACTGCCACTTCACGGCGTTCTGGGTCATGTTGTGCGAGCCCAGCATCACGACGTGGCGACGGTTGCCGGTCTTGGAGAACAGGTAGAACTTGCTGTGCAGGTTGTTGTACTCGTTCTGGTCGGCCCGACAGCCCGACGTGCAGCGCTTGAGGAAGTTGCGCTTCTTGGTGTTGGCCCCGATGACGCGCTGGACGTCGACCTGGGCGCTCGGCACGAGGTGGTCGTTGAGCAGCACCTGCACCTGGACGCCGCGGCGGTAGGCGGCGATCAGCTCGCGCGCGAAGGCCGGCCGGTCCATCGAGTAGGCCGAGATGGTGATCTGGGAACCCTTGGGCGAGTTGCGCACCGCCCGCAGGATGTGGCGCTCGATGGTGTAGCGCTGCGACTCGATCATCGGGTTGTTGAAGCGGGCCGACTTGCGCACACGCCACTTCTTGTTTGGCTTGGTGCGGGCGGCGAGGTCGACGCTGCTCGGCTGGGCGACGGACGCCGCAGGGACGGCCGCAGCCGGGACGCCGGCGCTGGCAGGGGCCAGGAGGGCCCCCACGACTGCTGGCACAGCAAGAAGGGCAACGAATCTGGTACGCACGCTCACACTCTCCCCGACGCGAGCAGCGCCGAACTTGATTGCTCTCAGGTTGCATCCCGGCGTGTCGGCACCTGTGAGGTGCTGGCACGAACGTCGGCGAGAATATCAGCGACGAGTTGGGCGGCCGAATCAACGAGCTCGTCCGCAGTCACGCTCGACGGCACCCTTTCGGCGGGGTCCGGCACCCCGCCGCGCAGCAGCTCGAGGTCGCCCACGACGTCGTATCCCCGCTCCTCGACCAGCGCCAGCACGGCGTCGTCGCGGGCCAGGAACTCCTCGCGGTAGCGCTCGGGGAGCCCGCCCCGCTGCCTGGCCTGCGTGGCAAGGCGACCCTCGGCGAGGTAGCCGCGCAGCCAGGTGCCACGGTCGAGGGCGGAGTAGGGCGGCAGGTGCTGGTTGACACGGCGCAGCAGCTCGACCTGGACGATGCCGAGCGAGGTGTTCGCGCCGGCCGCGGGAGCGTCGTACGACGCCGGGTCGACGCCGATGACCCCGGCGAAGTGGTGCCAGTGCAGGTCGCGCGGCGAGTCCGGGCCCGGCATGGGCAGCACGTGCACCCGCTCCGCCGGGACGTGCTCACCCCAGCGGTCGAGCACGTCGGCGAGGTCCCACGCGCGCATCGAGAACTCCGGGCCGCCTGCCGGCTTGCCCGCGATCACCTCGTCGAGACTCACCGTCGTGCCGTTCTTGACCGCCTCCTGCCAGCCGGCGGTGACCATGCCGGCGGCGTCGCGTGCGGTGATGACCAGGTGCACCTCGGAGTCGGCGAAGTCCGCCACCGCGCGGGCTGCCTGCTCCCGCGAGGCGGCACAGAGGAACTCGTGGGTGATCAGGCCGTCCGCCGACTGCCCGCGGCACTCCTCCACCAGTCGCTTCCACGCACCCGGCGCAGCGCGGTGTCGCCGGGCCAGGCGCGGCCTCTCGGCGAGGTCGAGCGCTGCCCACAGGTGCTCGCGGTGGCCGAACCCGGGCAGGAAGACCCCGTCGGCGGCAAGCCTGCGGCGGTTCTCCCACAGGATGCCCTGGAGGTAGGTCGTGCCGGTCTTGGGCAGCCCGATGTGGAGAAAGACACGCCGGGGCCCGGAGAGATGGGCCCTCGGCGTCACGAGAAGTCCCGGCGGTACTTCTTCAGCAGCTCCTCGATCCTCGCCTCGTCACGGGCCGCCACGGGCAGGAGGAGCTCGGCGACGACGTCGGTGAGCTCGGCCAGCCTGACGTTGAGCGCCCGGCACTCCTGGACGGCGTCCTCGAGCTCCGCCATGCGACGCTCCAGGTCGCTCGACCTGCCTGCGAACAGCCGGTTCCTGACACTCACGGGCACCATTCCCACCTCGACACCTACTGCTTCCATCCGATGACCATGCGACACACCTCGGAGCTGCGCGGGTGGTCGGAGACGTCGTAGCGCACGCTCTCGACGACCGTGCCGCCTGCTTGGGCCACTAGCTCGCTCATCGCCGCGGGCGCCAGCGCCCGGCGGAGTCCGTGACGCCGCGGGTAGCGGTCGCGACCCCTCCGGCTCAGGAACTCCAGGTGGAAGCCCTCGTCGGTCCCGGCCAGCATCATCCGGGCTGCCAGGAGCAGGTTGAGGCGTCCGCGCTCGCTGAGTCGCTCGACGACGTGGCGGCTCTGCACGAGACGGGGGCCCGGCATCCGGGCCACCCAGGCCGACACGGCCAGCACGTGGCGCAGCTCCAGGAGGTTGAACAGCTGGAACTCCACCAGGGGGTCCTCGCGACGCTGCCGCGCCGCCTTGGCGTAGGCGGAGGGCTGGTAGTCGAGGCCGATCGCTCGCACACCGCGATCGGCGACGTGGACGACGTCGGACCCGCGACCGCAGCCGATGTCGACGAAGAGCTGCACGTCTGGGTGGTCCTCCACCAGCTGGCGCACGAGCCTGGTCGGCCGGAGCGGCCGGTGCCGCGTCTTCTTGAAGTAGCCGTGCCAACCGGCACGCCCGCGGCGCATGCCGCGGAACCACCCGTTGAACCGGGTGATCGTCGAGGCAGGTGTCTCGAACTTGTAGGCCGGGTCGGGCGTGCGCCAGCCGGGCCCGTAGGTGGCGGTGAGGAACCGGTCGGCGTCCGCGGGGACCGGGAACTCCCGCCCTTCGAGGGTCGCGGTGCCGAGCGGCTCGATCCACTCGCGCTCGAACGGGACGGCGATCTCACCCATGAGGTAGAGCGTCCCGTCGCGCATGAAGCCGCCGAAGACGTCGAGGCCGCGGTCGAGCCCGTCGCTCTCCTCCACGTGGATCTGCAGGGCGAGCGCGGAGTAGCGGGTGACGCGGTAGCCCATGTCGGCCAGCTTTCGCTGGATCAGGAACGACTCGCGGATGACGTCGACGGGGTGGTCGTGGGCACTGACGTAGCCGAGGTCGGCGTCGGAGTCGTGACCGATGAGCCGGCCGTCACGGACTGCCCCCAGCGCGGTGCCGTAGGCGAGGAAGGGGTTGAGGCCGACTTCGCGCAGGGCGCCGATCACCTCGTCGATCGCCTTCAGCAGCGGCTCGACGTGGGCTGCGTCGCGGTTGTCGAACGTCTCGACGAGCTTGGCGGACTTGTCGAGGGCCAGGGGCCGGCCGGCGGCGTTGACGACGGTGATGCGGCCCTCCCCGGACCCCAGACGGACGGTCTCGGAGTGGAGCTCCTCCCCCGTCGTCGGGTCAGCCAGCACCACGTCGACCACTCCGTCGAGGTGCGAGCGCAGCGCCTTGGGCCAGGCGACCAGCCGTCCGCCGTCGACCTCGACGCCGTCACGCTGGAGCCAGAAGGACCAGATGCGCCGGCCGTCGAACCTGACGTCGACGAGCTGCTCTCGGGAGGTGGAGGAGCGGATGCCCTCCTCGCCCACCGAGCAGTCGCTGAGACCGGAGCCGCGCGCAAGGTGGGGCAGCGCTCTCATGGGGCGAGCATACTCACCCGTCACCCGGCTCCTGCGACAGCAAGGTGGCCTGGGCGTGCACCAGGTCATGGTCCGAGGCGAGCCCGGTGCCCGACACCGCATAGCCGTCGAAGGCGACGCCGTCGGAGCCGAAGACCCAGTCGACACCCATGCGTGGCGGTGGGACGCAGCTGCCGCTGTTGCTGCCTCCCGCAGCGGCGATGAAGACCCCGCCCGCGGTGAACTTGCAGAAGATCTCGTCCCGCTCGTTGAAGTCGCCGGTGACGACGACGGGGTGGCCGGTGAGCCGGTGCAGCTCGGTGAGGTGGTTGACCTCGAGGTCGGACCCGATGGCCCGCCAACGGGCGTTGCTGCCCAGCGAGGGCGTGTCGGCGGGGTTGTGGAAGTTGGCGAACCACGCCCGCCGTCCGGTCTCGATGTTCTCGAGGAGCACCACCGGCATGCCGATGCGGTTGCCGCCGGCGTAGGGCACCGGGAGGGTGTGGGCCTCCACCAGGCTCCACATGCTGCTTCGCCAGGCGATGTTGAAACGGACGGACTTGTCCCCCTCGGAGAGGCCGGGGTAGGTGGCGTACTCCCCCGCCCGCGCGGTGAACATGTGGTACTGGCTGGACTCGAACTCCTGGAACCCCACCACGTCCACCGCGTTGCTGCGCAGGATCCCGATCGCCATGTTCATGCGGGCGCTCGCGTCGGGGTAGCCGGGCTTGTTGCCGCCGGGGCCGGTGTGGGAGTCACCCAGGACGTTGAACGTCGCGACCCGGAACGTCACCGGCTGGCTGCGGCGGTCGAGCTGCTCGGAGACCTGCCGGGCCAGGCGCTTCTGGGCCTGGATGTAGCGACGCATGTGCTCGTCGACACCTTGGGAGGCCCCAGGCTCCCGACCCTTCCCCTCGTCGTCCTCGCCGGACCGTCCGCCGCCTCGTCGCGACCCACGCCGGTCGTCCTCGACGGTCTGGTCGTCCTCGTCGTCGTCGATGTAGGGAGTGGCCGTCATGCTGCCCGGGTCCGGGAGTGCTGCGGGGTCGTCGACGGTCCCGGCGGCGAACAGCCCCGAGCCCGGCAGGCGGCCGGAGAGACCGAGGACGGCGAGCAGGAGCACCACGAGAGTCGCCGCGACGCCCGCGACCACGGGTCGCGAGCGCAGGCCCAGGTGACCCGACCGTTGCGGGCGGGACTTCCTGTGACTCACCAGACGACCTCCGCCGTGGCCTCGAGCGGCCGTGTGCGGAGTGAACGGCCCGTGGACGAGTCGATTCTAGTCGGCGTAGGGAAGGCGCAGGGGGTTCTCGGCAGACGAGCCCGTCAGGAGCCGTCCCCGGCGTCGGGCAGCGCAGCGGGATCGAAGACCTGCAGCCCCTGGTAGGGGTTCGTCACCGAGCCCGGGACCGCCGGGAGCCGCAGTGCGCGCGTCACCAGGTTGGCCACGTCACCGGTGCGGATCGGCTGGGCGCCGGAGTAGCCCGGCTGGTGGCCGCCCGGCGAGGCGTAGTCGACGTTGAGGGCGTTGAGGTCGTAGAGGTCACTGCCGGCGGGCACGCCGGGGCCGGTCACGTAGAGCGGCACGCGGTAGCCCTGGCGCCACGCATGGGGTCGGCTGCTGCGCATCGCCCCCTGGGTCCCCACGACCACCAGCATGGTGCGGTCGCGCAGCTGCGGGTCGTAGCGGACCGTGCGCTGGATCTTGCGGAGCACCCGGTCGACCTTGATGATCGCCTTCTTGTAGTCCTCGCCGCGGTAGCGCTCGCGCTCACCCTGCTGGAGGGCACCAGAGAGCTCGATGACGCTGAGGTCGCGCGCCTTGCGGGTGGTCATCGCGCGCCACCAGGTGGCGGCCTTGTAGTCGTGCTTGAGGACCTTGAAGCGGTCGATCTTGGAGCTGCCGTCGGGGGCGCCGTAGGGGTCCGACCCGCCGAACTTGCTGTTCCAGCTCTTGCGGGCCAGGGCCAGCTCGGACCTGCTGCCGACCAGCGCGGTGCTGAGCGAGTTGTTGTGGGCGAGGTCGAAGATGCTGGAGACGTACTGGCCGGCGGCCTTGTGGACGGTCGCGGGGTTCTTCCCGCGGAAGTCGACGCCGTGGCCTCCGGCCCCCGGGTTGACGCGGCGACCGGTCAGCACGGAGAAGAGGTTGGCGTCGGCACCGACGCGCTCCTTGGTGGTGCGTGCGTTGGTGGTGGACGCCCCGTCAGTCTCCATGCGCGAGAGCGCCTTGGCCTGCTCGCCGATGCTGCGCACGGCAGAGGTCGTCAGGCCCGGCACCGCCACGACCACGACGTGCTCGATCGTCGCCGGCGCGGCGGCCGGGATGACGGCGTTGGCCATGTAGAGCGGGTGGTCGGTCGTCGCCTTGACGTAGGCGTCCTGGCGGCGGGTGTAGGCGTTGAAGAACACGTCCTTGGTGCCCATGATCCAGTCGATGGCCCCACCGGTCGGCGGCGAGCAGGTGCTGCCGTCGACGTAGCCGCCACTGGCCGACCACATGTCGGCCGCGGGAGCCACGGCGCAGTAGTAGTCGCTGGTCTCGTTCTTGTCGCCGAAGGAGATGAAGGGCGTGCCCGGGTAGGCCGCGCGCAGGTCGTTGGCCAGCTTGGCCTCCATCGCGAAGCCCTCGTCACGCCACCGCTGCGCGGGGCCGCGGGTGTCGGCCGGGTTGTGGGTGTTGAAGAACCACACCTGGCGCCCGGTCTGCACGTTCTGGAGGAGGACGTACGGCATCCGGCTCGGCACGCCGTCGAAGTAGGGGACGGGCAGCAGCTGCGCCTGGACCAGGGTCCAGGTGTCGGTGCGCCACGCGATGGAGTTGACCGACGGCGCGCCCACCTCGGGGATCAGGCCGGGGTAGGTCTGCCACGAGGTGCCCGTGAGCTCCTGGAAGCGCTGTGCCTGCGGCGGCTGGAACTCCTGGAAGCCCACGACGTCGAGGTCCTCCTCGTTGAGGAGGTTGACCACGCGCTCGATCCGGACGACGCCGGTGTCCCATCCCCGGCGGTTGCCGCCGGGTGCGGTGTGGTCGGCTCCCAGCACGTTGAAGGAGGCCACGCGGGAGTGCGTCGCCGGAGTGGGCGGAGCCGGGACGGGCGACCAGTCCGCAGCAGCAGCCGGCTCTGCGGAGCTGCCGACGGGAGCGGCCAGGGCGAGCGCGAGCATGCCGACGACCACGGCAGCGCCGCGTCCTCGGAGCAGGGCACGCCCGGCGCGGTGACGTCGAGGTGGCGTGTCGAGCATGGGTGGCCTCACAGAAGTCGGGGAAGGAGCGACCGGGGCACGCGCGAGGAGCATCTCGGCGCCACCGGATCGTGTGACAGATGTTGCTCGTGTGGCAGCAGGCTACCTCACGCGACGCGAACCACGGGCTTCTTCACAGAGGCGTGCCGCGGCCCTCCTGCACGCTAACGTTGCGCCGGTGAGCACCACTCCGACCCGTGTCTTCGTGGCCCGGCTCGTCGGGCTGCCGATCTTCGACCCCCAGGGCGACCAGGTGGCCAAGGTGCGCGACCTCGTCGTGGCGGTGCGCTCGGAGACCAGCCAGCCCCGCGTGCTGGGCATGGTCGCGGAGATCTTCGGACGTCGGCGCATCTTCGT